>DATGRS010000053.1:0-2066 GCA_035303365.1 Ornithinicoccus sp. | reverse complement strand
ACCGGGTGCATCCCCGAGAAGGACAGACCCGCGGCCATGGTGACGGCGTGCTGCTCGGCGATCCCGACGTCGAAGACGCGGCCCGGGTGCTTCCTGGCGAACCCGGCCAGCCCGACAGGGATCAGCATGGACGCCGTCAGGGCGACGACGTCCTCCCGCTCGTCGGCCAGGTCCAGCAGCTCGTCGCTGAACTCGTCGGTCCACGAGCGGCCGGACAGCTCCAGTGGCAGGCCGGTCTCCGGGTTGATGGCGCCCACGGCGTGGAACCGGTCGGCCTCGTCGCTGGTGGCGGGCTGGTAACCGTGCCCCTTCTCGGTGATCACGTGCACCAGGACCACGCCCCCGAAGTCGTGCGCGCGGCGCAGTGCGGTCTCCATCGCCGGCAGGTCGTGCCCGTCGACCGGTCCGAGGTACTTGAGCCCGAGGTCCTCGAACATGCCCTGCGGGCTGACGATGTCCTTGATGCCCTTCTTGACCCCGTGCAGCGTGCCGTACATCTGCCGGCCGATGACCGGGGTGCGGTGCAGCACCCGCTTGCCCCAGGACAGGACGTTCTCGTAGTTGCGGCTCGCGCGCAGCGAGGCGAGGTAGTCCGCCATCCCGCCGATCGTGGGCGCGTAGGACCGCTCGTTGTCGTTGACCACGATGATCAGCGGGAGATCCGGGTTGGCGGCGATGTTGTTCAGCGCCTCCCAGGCCATGCCACCGGTGAGCGCACCGTCGCCGATGACCGCGACCGTATGCCGGTCGGTCTCGCCGCGCAGCTTGCGTCCCGTGGCGATGCCGATCGCCCAGGACAGCGAGGTGGAGGCGTGCGAGTTCTCGACCACGTCGTGCTCGGACTCGGCCCGGCTCGGGTAGCCCGAGATGCCGCCCTCCTTGCGCAGGGTCGCGAAGTCCTGGCGTCCGGTCAGCAGCTTGTGCACGTAGGACTGGTGACCGGTGTCGAAGACGATCGTGTCGCGCGGGCTGTCGAAGACCCGGTGCAGGGCCATCGTGAGCTCCACGACTCCGAGGTTCGGGCCGAGGTGGCCGCCGGTGCGGGACACCGAGTCGATCAGATAGGTCCTGATCTCCTGGGCGAGGTCGTCGAGTTGTGCCGGTGACAGCCGCTTCAGATCGGCTGGTCCGGCAACGCTGCTGAGCAGACCCACGATGCGTCGGCGCCTTTCTCCCGTGAACGTGACGCCCGAGTCTACGGCCTGTCCGCTGTGGGCCGCCTGGGAGCCAGCCCAAAGAGGCCGCGCCAGACGTCATCCCCCACGTCATCGCGCCGAGATCGGTGCCCGCACGCGCATCGCCTCCAGCAGCAGCTCGGCGCTGCGCAGAGCAGCGCGCAGCCGCAGCCCCTCCTGGGTCAACGAGCCCAGCACGTCGCCCAGCGAACCGGCCGGAAGCAGCGGGCCGAGGTCGGCGCGGACGTCTCGCCAGGCACCACGCATCGCGTCCAGCTCGGCCCTCAGGTGCCGCACGGTGATCCACGCCAGGGCGACCGGGTGCCGCCGCCACGCGCGGTAGGCCCGGTAGTCCGCGGGGCACTGGTCGAGCAGCCACGACACCGCCGCCTCCTCCCACCCGGGCACGCCGGTAGGCGGCACGCGCTCGGGCCACCCGGGAGGTCCTGACATAGAACAAGTGTACGACTCGCTGCCGACTCCCTCACCCGGGCCGCCCCACACGTTCGAACACCGCGCCGGACCACCGCCACTCAACAGCCCCTCGATTTCAGGCACGGATCGCCGGTGACGACCTCGAGGACACCCTGTGTGAGATATACGACAGACCTGCGTTTGCTAAATGAACCGCGCACTAGTTAGGTTGCCCTTACCTGGCCAACTCGGGGCGGTCGGGCAACCACGACACTGACCGTCTGTCCCCCAGCATCGGAGAACACATGACCCTGCGCCGCTCCTCCCTGCCGGCCCTCGCCCTGGTCGCCGCCCTCACCATTTCCGCCTGTGGCGGAGACAGCAGCGCGGACGACGGCCGGAACGGCCCCGCCGCCGGCGGTGAGACCGTCTCCATCACCGACGCGCAGGGACGCACCGTCGATGTGCCCGTCGACC
>DATGRS010000052.1:0-15172 GCA_035303365.1 Ornithinicoccus sp. | reverse complement strand
CCGGGGTCGCGCGAGCCCGCCCATGACCTCGCGGACGGCATCCATCAGCTCGACGGCGACCGCGTCCAGGTCGGGGTCGCGTCCGACCTCGGGTGAGAGAGAGACGGCCGCCACGAGGGCGCGGCCGAGCTCCGGGTCCTTACGCCACGTCACCTCGGCGCCCCTCACGAAGGGGTGCTCGACCAGGACCTGGCGGACCTCCCCCAGTGACACTAGCTGGCCGGAGATCGAGACCACGTCGTCGGTCCGGCCGAGGAAGGTGAGATGACCCGAGGCCGCCCGGACCGCCAGGTCGCCCGTCGAGTAGGTGCCGGGGTGACGGGTCCAGTGCGCCTCCACCACGGCGGCCTGCGATCCCTCGACGCCGACCATCGTGCCGGGCCAGGGCACCCGCAGCACCGCCTCGCCGGTGGAGCCGTCGGGGAGGCTCTGTCCGTCGGGGTCGACGATGTCGAGCCCGCAGTCAGGCAGGGCCGTCCCGGGTGCCGCGGGCGTGGCGGCGGTCACCCGCACGATCCCACCCAGCTCCAGCTGTCCCCAGGCGTCGGCGACCTCGAGGTCCTCCGCGCCGAAGGCCTCGACCAGCCACTCGGCGAGCTCCTCCTCGACCGGCTCCCCGGCGGTCGCGGCCCTCCGCAGCGACGGGATCGCCGAGACCTCCGGCAGCTCGCGCGCCCACCCGCGCACCGTCCGCATGACCGAGGGGCTCGTCAGCATGCTCTCCACCGAGTAGCGCGCGATGATGTCCCACGCGCGGGTCGGGGTGGGCTGGTCGAGGGTCCCCTCGAACATCACCGCGGTGTCGCCGAAGGCCAGCGGCCCGTAGATCCCGTGGAACTGGGTCACCGCCCAGGCGATGTCGCCGGCACACCAGAAGACGCCACCCGTGCGCAGTCGCCGGTGGACCGCCAGGGCGCCGGCCAGCATGGTTGCCGTCCCGTGCACCACCGATACCGGTTGGCCGCCGCGGTTGGCCATCGGCACCGTCGCGATCGGGTGACCGGCCGCCAGCGGCGCCGGGCCCGAGAGGTCCGCGTCGCCGTTGCCCCCGGCCCCGGGGCGGGAGGCCGCCACGAGGTCGTGGTACCAGCGGTCGCCCTCGAACCAGGCGACGTCCATGCCCGTGCGCCGGACGACGATGGTGTGCTGCACCGACCCCCCGGCCAGCAGCGCCTCGTCCGCGCGTGCCTTCAGCGGCAGCACGGTGCCGTGGCGCCACGCCCCGTCCTGGGTGAAGAGGACCTTGAGGTCGAGCAGGTCCAACCGGTCGGCGAGCGGCTCGACCGGCAGCGGAGCGGGCAGCACGGTGTGCACGGCCCCGATCCGGGCACAGGCCAGCATCGCCACCACGGTCTCCGGCAACCAGCCCAGGTGCAGCCCGACCCGGTCACCAGGTCCGACACCCATCCCGCGCAGCGCCCGGGCGAGGGTGCCCACCTGCTCGTGCAGCTCGGCATACGTCATCGAGCGGCGGTCACCCGGCTCGCCCTCCCAGTGCAGAGCCACCTGGTCGGCCCGCTCGGGCAGGTGCCGGTCGACGCAGTTGGTCGACAGGTTGAGCGTGCCGCCCTCGAACCAGCGTCCGGACCGGTCGCCTGGCACCCAGAGGTCGGTGTATGCCGTGTCGAAGGTGATCAGGTCGGCCACCTCGGCCCAGTCCTCCGGGGGCGGAATGCGCAGCGCGGCGCCTCCGGTGTGGCCGCTCGACGCCATACCGCGCCCTCGGTCGGCGGAGGTGGACGGCTCCAGGCCAGGGTCACGGTCAGGCATGGCCCAGTGTCCTCCCTGCGGCTCGGGAGGCGCGACCCAGGTGGTCGGCGACGAGGGATACCTGCGCGGTGTCCGCGGTGTCCGCCACGTTTGCTGCGAGCGCCGCGACGGTCGTGCCCTGTCCGTCGACCAGCGGCACGGCGACCTCCGCGGGGAGGGTGCGGTCGTCCGGCGACAGCGCCAGGAAGTCGGCCGCCGCCCAGGCCTTGCGGGCCTTCGAGGACTCGGCCGCGGCGCGGTCGACGTCACTCGCTCGTTCCAGCGCTCGCTGCCACGCCTCGTCCGAGCCGCGGGCCGCCAGCAGGCGGCCGCCGGCGGTGGCCAGGGCGGGGCTCACCCGGTGCGTGTCGCGGTAGGGGCCGCGGTCGGTCCCGTCGACCCGGTCGACATAGACGACCTCGCCGTGCACCAGCGTCTCGACGTGCACCGTGCTGCCGAGCTCGTCGCGCAGCTGGGACAGGTACGGCCCCAGCGCACCGAGCAGCGGCAGCCGCGACAGGTAGTGGTTCGACAGCCGGGTCAGCTCCGGGCCGAGCCCGTAGCGGGAGGACCGCGGGTCCTGCACGACCAGGTCGGCGAGCACCAGGGAGCGCAGCAGCCGGTGGACCGTCGGGATCGACATGCGTGAGCGCTCCGCCAGGTCGGTCAGCTGCTGGTATGCCGGACCCTCCCCGAGCAGCTCCAGCAGCCGCACGGCGTTGCGCACCGTCCCCAGGCCGCCACGACTGCCGGCTGTGTCGACCGCCTCTCCTGTCCCCATCCGTGCCTCTCGATTCCGCTGCGATCCCGGCTCTGCGGGGCGCCGACCGTTGTATCGGAACCTGTGGTGAGTGCCTGGTTCCATCGTGTGACGTGAGTGAACCATACTCCGTAGGAACTTTCCGCTGAAAGTCCTTGCTTTTCATATAGTGGAAACGTAGAGTCACCCCAGCCAGGCTTTCACGGACGAAACCAAGGGAGTGGTCAGTGCTCACCAGGGCCTACCAGCACTCGCTGCGCGGCAGCCATCTGCCCGACGGTGCACCGCTGCTCGAGGTGGACCAGATCTCGTTGCGGTTCGGCGGCGTCAAGGCGCTGCGCGACATCTCGCTCTCCGTGACCGAGGGCGACATCCACGCGATCATCGGACCAAACGGCGCCGGCAAGTCCTCGCTGCTGAACTGCATCAGCGGGCTCTACCACCCGCAGGAGGGCGAGATCCGCCTGCACACCGCGGCCCCCGATGCCGACGGGACCCCGGGAGAGGCGCAGACGCACCGCCTCACCAGCCTTCCGCCATACAAGATCGCACGCCTGGGCGTCGCCCGGTCCTTCCAGAACATCGAGCTGTTCGCCCAGATGACGGTCCTGGAGAACCTCATGCTCGGGCGGCACATCCACATGAAGAAGAGCGTGCTGGCCTCGATGCTGTGGCTCGGCCCCGCACGTCGGCAGGAGATCGAGCACCGGCACCTGGTCGAGGAGGTGGTCGACCTGCTGCAGCTCCAGGCGGTGCGCAACAAGCCGGTGGGCTCTCTGGCCTATGGCATCCAGAAGCGCGTCGAGCTCGGCCGGGCGCTGTGCCTGCAACCGGCGCTGCTGCTGCTGGACGAGCCGATGGCGGGCATGAACGCCGAGGAGAAGGAGGACATGGCGCGCTATGTCCTCGACGTGCACGAGCTGGCGGGCGTCACCGTCGTCCTGATCGAGCACGACATGAACGTCGTGATGGACATCTCCGACCAGGTGACCGTGCTCGACTTCGGCGCCAAGATCGCCGACGGCACGCCCGACGTCGTCAAGGCGGACCCGGCAGTGATCGAGGCCTACCTCGGCGCCGAGGAAGAGGACGACGAGGTGCGAGAGGCGCTGGCCCACCTGGGGCAGCGGGGCCAGGGGAGCGCCGCTGCGAAGGAGTCCGACCGTGGCTGACGTGCAAGACCACTACGAAAATGCGGGTGGGGCGAGCGAGACCGCTACGAAAATGCGGGGGGACACGTTCCCGCGGTTGTTGCTGGGCCTGGCGGCCACCCGTCCGGACGACGTCGCGATGCAGGAGAAGCAGTACGGCATCTGGCAGCCGATCACCTGGTCGGGTTACGCGGAGCGGGTGGCCAACACCGCCAACGGCCTCGCCAGCCTCGGGGTCGAGCGCGGCGAGATCATCGCCGTCCTGGGCGACAACCGGCCCGAGTGGCTGATCGCCGAGCTGGCCGCCCAGAGCATGGGCTGCGCCGTGGTCGGCATCTACCCCACCTCGATCGGCGAGGAGCTCCGCCACATCCTGACCACCGCGCGGGCCAGGGTCGTCGTCGCCGAGGACCAGGAGCAGGTGGACAAGCTGCTGCGGCTGCTCGCCGAGGAACCGCCCGCCGGCGGCGAGCCGCTGCTGGTCGAGCGCATCGTCTACTACGACCCGCACGGCCTGGAGCAGTATGACCAGCCCGTCCTCCTGGAGTTCACCGACCTGGAGGAGATGGGCCGGGAGCGCGCGGCGCAGCAGCCGACCTGGTTCGAGGAGCAGGTCGCGGCCGGCTCGGCCGAGGACATCGCGGTCATCTGCACCACGTCCGGGACGACCTCCAAGCCCAAGCTGGGCGAGCTCTCGCACCGCAACCTGCTGTCGATGGGGGAGCACCTCACCGAGATCGACCCGATCAACCCCAAGGACCGCTACGTCTCGTTCCTGCCCTTCGCCTGGATCGGCGAGCAGATGCTCGCGGTCGCGTGCGGCCTGTCCCGCGGACTGACCATCTCCTTCCCGGAGGACAGCGCCACCCAGCGCAGCGACCTGCGCGAGATCGGTCCGGACGTGATGTTCTCCCCGCCGAGGATCTGGGAGTCGATGCTCTCGGAGGTGCAGGTCCGCATCGACGAGGCGGGGTGGCTCAAGCGCAAGGTCTTCGGCTGGGGCTACGACCTCGGTGACAAGGTCGCCGCGATGCGAGTCACCGGCCAGAAGCCCGGCGCCGGCCTCGCCCTGGCACACAAGCTGGCCGATGCCGTCGCCACCCGCCCGGTCCGCGACCAGCTCGGGCTGGCCCGCATCCGCCGCTGCTACACCGGTGGCGCCCCGCTGGGACCGGACGTCTTCCGCTTCTTCCACGCGATCGGCGTCAACCTGAAGCAGATCTACGGGCAGACCGAGATCTGCGGCATCGCGGTCGTGCACCGGGACGATGACGTGCCGTTCAACACGGTCGGCACCCCGATCCCGGGCACCGACCTGCGCATCAGCGACGACGGCGAGATCCTGCTGCGGTCCGCCTCGGTCTTCCGCGGCTACCACCGCCAGCCGGAGGAGACCGCCAAGACCGTCGACGCCGAGGGCTGGCTCCACACCGGCGATGCCGGCTACCTGGACGACAACGGTCACCTGGTCGTCATCGACCGCGCCAAGGACGTCCTCACCGCCTCGGACGGGACCCGCTACTCCAGCGCGTTCATCGAGAACAAGCTCAAGTTCAGCCCCTACGTCGAGGAGTCGGTGGTCTTCGCCCCCTCGGACTCGCCCGAGGACGCCGGGGGAATGACGGCCCTGATCACGCTCGACCCCGCCACCGTCGGGTCCTGGGCGGAGCACGAGCGGCTCAGCTACACGACCTACACCGACCTGGCTGCCAAGCCCGAGGTCTACGACCTGATTGCCGAGGAGACCACCCGCGCCAACGAGGACCTGCCCGAGGCGATCCGGGTGAAGCGCTTCGTGCTGCTGCACAAGCAGCTGGACCCCGACGACGACGAGATCACCCGCACCCGCAAGGTGCGCCGCAACGTCATCGCCGAGCGCTACGCGGACATCATCGCGGCCCTGCAGCGCGGCGACGACAAGGTGACGGTGCGCAGCCGGGTGACCTACCAGGACGGCTCGAGCGTCGAGCGGGAGCTGGTGCTCGACATCTTCGACCTGACCACCTACACGATCCCGGAGGGCCGGGGCCGTCGACCCGTCTGGAGTGGCCGCCGATGAGGGGCGTGGAGGCACGATGAGCAACTTCCTGAACCAGCTGGCCTACGGGCTGGCGGACGGGTCGATCCTGGCGCTGGCGGCGCTCGGCTTCGTCCTGATCTACAAGGCCACCGGTGTCATCAACTTCGCGCAGGGTGAGTTCCTGCTCGTCGGCGCCTACATGTTCTACACCGCGTTCGTGGTGATGGGGCTGCCGCTCATCGGGGCAGTGGTCTTCGGTGTCCTGGTCGCCATCGTCATCGGTGTCCTGGTCGAGCGGTTGATCCTGCGCCCGATGGTCGGCGAGAACCCGATCAGCATCATCATGGTGACGATCGGGTTGTCGATGCTGCTCAAGGCGCTGGTGCAGGCGTTCTACGGCACCTCGAACAAGAGCCAGCCCGCGATCCTGCCGCGCAGCTCGGTCGAGTTCCTCGGGGCGACCGTGCCGCTGAACCGGCTGCTGGCGGTCCTCATCGCGGCGATCGTGCTCACCGCGTTCACCATCTTCTTCCGCAAGTCCCGGCACGGCATCGCCATGCGGGCCGTGGCGGACGACCAGCAGGCTGCCATGACGATGGGCATCTCGGTCCGCCGCATCTTCGCCATGGCCTGGGCGCTGGCCGCCGTCAGCGCCCTGATCGCCGGCGTCCTGCTCGGGGACATCTCCGCGGTGGACCAGAACATCGCCGGCTTCGGTCTGCTGGTCTTCCCGGTCGTGATCCTCGGTGGCCTGGACTCGGTGCCCGGCACGATCGTCGGAGGACTCACGATGGGCCTGCTGACCCAGTTCACCGCCGGCTACCTGGACCCGGGCCTGGCCACCGTCATCCCGTATGTCGCTCTCGTCCTGATCCTGCTCGTGCGCCCGTACGGCATCTTCGGCGAGACCCGGATCGAGAGGGTGTGACCTGACGATGGCTGCCACCGCAACCGGAATCCACCACCGGAGCTATACCTCCGAGCTGCGCCTGCGGGCGACCAAGGCCGAGTACTTCCGGCTGGGCCTCATGACCGTGCTCCTGCTGGTCGTCCCGTTCGTGCTGGACAACTACTGGCTCTCCATCGCCAACACGATCCTGATCGCCGTGATCGGTGCCGTCGGGCTGAACATCCTGGTCGGCTATACCGGGCAGATCTCCCTGGGTCAGGGCGGCTTCATGGCCGTCGGTGCCTACAGCTCGGCCATCATCTCCGACCGGATGGGAATGCCGACGCCTCTGGCCATCCTCTTCGCCGTGATCCTCACCGCGGTGGTCGGCACCTTCTTCGGGCTGCCTGGCCTGCGGCTCAAGGGTCTCTACCTGGCGATCGCCACCCTGGCCAGCCAGATGATCATCGAGTTTGTCATCCGGCGCTGGGGATGGCTGACCGAGGGCCAGGGCTACATCAACGTCGACCGGTTCGAGTTCCTCGGCTTCAAGGTCGGCGGCCGGGACGTCTTCGAGCAACAGTGGTACTGGATGCTCCTCATCCTCGCGGTGCTCGCAGTGATCACCGCGCGCAACATCTTCCGCACCGGCCTGGGCCGCTCGTTCATGGCGGTCCGCGACCAGGACATCGCCGCCGAGGCGATCGGGGTCAACCTGACGCGCGCCAAGCTGACCGCGTTCGCCGTGTCATCAGGCTTCGTCGGGCTGGCCGGGGCACTGACCGCGCACTACAGCGAGGTCGTGTCGTGGGAGAAGTTCACCCTGGACGTCTCGATCCTCTACCTGGCGATGATCATCGTCGGCGGGTTGGGCAGCATCGCCGGTGCTGTCTACGGAGCCGTCTTCATGACCCTGCTGCCCGAGCTGATCCGGCGGCTGGCCAACGCGCTGGAGTCATCCATGCCGTTCCTGGCCGACCAGCTCCCGGCCGTCCGCAACGCCGTCTTCGGCGTCGTCATCATCGCCTTCCTGATCTTCGAACCTCGAGGGCTGGATCGCATCTGGCAACGGATGAAGGACTACTTCAGGTTCTGGCCGTTCCGCTACTAGCCCCGTGACCCGACCTGTGACCGCCCAGCCGGTCCAGAGACATCTGAGATGACCCACCCATGAAGGAGAAAGAAATGTCTGGAAAGACCCGCGCAGGCGCCGTGGCCCTCGCCGCTGCGTCCGCACTCGTGCTGTCCGCCTGTGGTGGCGACGGCGGCGGCGACGCCGACTCCGACGAGCCGATCAAGGTCGGCCTCATCGCCGACCTGACCGGTGCGACCGGTGACGTCGGCACGCCATACAACCAGGGCATGCTCGCCTACATCGACTGGCGCAACGCCGAGGGCGGCATCGAGGGTCGTCAGATCGAGCCGCTCTCCAACGACTACGCCTACGAGGTTCCGCAGGCCGAGTCGCTCTACAAGCAGTACGTCAACGACGGTGTCGTGGCGGTCCAGGGTTGGGGCACCGGTGACACTGAGGCCCTGTCGGGTGCCGTCGCCAACGACGAGCTGCCGTTCATGTCCGGCTCGTTCGCCGAGCCGCTGACGGACCCGGAGGAGGCGCCCTACAACTTCGTGGTGGCACCGACCTACTCCGACCAGATGCGCGTCGCGCTGAACTGGATCAACGAGGACTCGGGCGGCAGCGGCGAGGTCGCGGTCTTCCACCACGACAGCCCGTTCGGCGAGGCCCCCGTCGCCGACGGTCAGGCGTGGGTCGAGGAGAAGGCCTACGACCTGGGCTACCAGGCCTACGCGATGCCCGGTGGCCAGGCCAACTACGTCGGTCTGCTCTCCCAGGCGCAGTCCCAGGGCGCGAAGTACATCGTGATCCAGAACGTCGCCTCGCCGGCGGCGCTGGTCGCCAAGGACATCGCGGCGCAGAACCTCGACATCAAGATCATCTGCCTCAACTGGTGCGGCAACGAGCTGTTCATCGACTCCGCCGGCGCCGAGGCCGCCGAGGGTCACATCCTCATCCAGCCGTTCGCCCCGATGTCGGCCGAGAAGGAGGGCCACGACGTCATCAACGAGTACCTGGAGGAGAAGGGCACCGACCCGGCGACCATCGGAGCCTCGTGGGTGCAGGGCTGGTATGTCATGCACGTCATGGCCGAGGGCATGGCCCAGACGATCAGCGACGGTGAGGAGCTGACCGGTCCGAACCTGCGTGCCGCACTGGAGACCATGGGCGGCGTCGACACCGGCGGCGTCGTCGGTGACGGCACCGTCGAGTTCTCCGAGGAGAGCCACCGCGGATCCACCTCGACCGGTATCTACCAGGCACAGGACGGCAAGATGGTCGAGCTCGAGGCCGGCGCGACGCCGTGACCTCGCACACCGACACCACCAACCCGGGGGCGGCTGCCGCCGCCCCCGGGGCGGGGTCCATGCTCTCCCTGAACAACGTCGAGGTCATCTATGACGACGTGATCCTGGTGCTGCGCGGTCTCTCGCTGGCGGTGCCGGAGGGCAAGATCGTGGCGCTGCTCGGCTCCAACGGAGCCGGCAAGTCCACCACGCTCAAGGCGGTCTCCGGACTGCTGCCGAGCGAGCACGGTGAGGTGACCGACGGCACCGTCACCTTCCAGGGCAGGGACATCACGAAGATGGACGCCGCGGAGCGGGTCAAGCTCGGGATGAGCCTGTGCATGGAGGGCAGGCACGTCTTCGAGCACCTCACGATCGCGGAGAACCTGACCGCGGGCGCCTACACGAAGAAGGGCTCGGGGGAGGACCTGGACCTCGTGTACTCCTACTTCCCCAAGCTGGCCGACATGCGCAACCGGGTCGCCGGCTACCTGTCCGGCGGTGAGCAGCAGATGCTGGCCATCGGCCGTGCCCTCATGGCTCGGCCCAAGCTGCTGATGCTGGACGAGCCGTCGCTCGGCCTGGCGCCGCTGCTGGTGCAGGAGATCTTCGGCTACATCAAGCGGCTCAACGAGGAGCGCGGGCTGACCGTGCTCGTCATCGAGCAGAACGCCCGCCGCGCCCTCGAGGTCGCTCACCACGGCTACATCATGGAGCAGGGCCGGATCGTGCTCGAGGGCCCCGCCGCCGAGCTCCGGGAGAACCCCGACGTCAAGGAGTTCTACCTGGGCCTGGGCGAGGAGGGTGGCCGCAAGAGCTACCGGGACGTCAAGCACTACAAGCGGCGCAAGCGCTGGCTGTGAGACGAGGGGCAGACATGTCGATCGAATCCGCACTGGCGGAGCACATCCGAAGCCAGGGACTGGACCAGGCCGTGGCCGACCTGGTGACGCAGTCCGCGGGCGTCCGGGGGCTCGCCGCCCGGTTCGCGGCCGCGGAGGTCGATCCCGGCCGCGTCAGCGGGGTGGCCGACCTGTCGGCGCTGCCGGTGCTCGCCAAGGACGAGGTCGTCGCCCTCCAGGCGCAGGACCCGCCGTTCGGCGGGATGCTGGCCGCCGACGCCGACGTCGTGCGGATCTTCCAGTCGCCCGGCCCGCTCTACGAGCCGCAGCTGGCCGGCGCAGACAGCTGGCGCTGGGGCCAGGTCTTCGAGGCGCTCGGCGTCGGCCCCGCCGACACGGTGCTGAACTGCTTCGGCTACCACCTGTCACCGGCCGGCGCGATGATGGAGGCCGGTGCACTGTCCACCGGTGCCCGCGTGGTCCCCGGAGGGATCGGCAACCAGGACCTCCAGGTGAGTGCGGTCGCCGACCTGGGCATCACGGCATACACCGGTCTGCCGAGCTATCTGAAGGCCCTCATCGAACGGTATGACGACGCCGGCCTGCCGCGCGAGCGGTGGGTGCTGGACAAGGCGATGGTCACTGCCGAGCCGCTGCCGGACTCCCTGCGGTCGCTGCTGACCGAGCGGGTGCCGACGCTGCGGATGGCCTACGGGACGGGTGACACCGGGCTGCTGGCCTACGAGAACGGCGACGGGGCCGGGCTGGTGCTGGCCGAGGGCGTGCTGGTGCAGGTGTGCGACATCACGACCGGTGTCCCGGTCACCGACGACACCGAGGGTGAGGTGGTGGTCACCGTGCTGCGGCCGGACTACCCGCTGGTGCGCTTCGGCACCGGAGACCTGTCCGGCTGGATGGTCGGTCCCGACGGGTCGCTCCGTCTGCGCGGCGTGCTCGGACGCACCGGTGCCGCGGTCAAGGTCAAGGGCATGTTCCTGCACCCGACGCAGGTCGCCGGGGTGATGAACGGTGCTCCCGGCGTGGCGGATTACCGGTTCGTGGTGGGACGCCACGACCACAAGGACACCCTGCGGTGCGAGGTGGTCGCCGAACCCGGCGCCGACACCGAGGAGCTGGTCGCTGCGCTGGGGCCGCGGGTGCGGGACGGCCTGCGCTTCCGGGCCGACGTCGTGGTCGTCGAGGCCCTCACCGACGGCGACGGACCCATCGTCGACACGCGCGACTGGGCCTGAGGCGTTCCGGCCGGGGATGAGCCGGCCGCCGGCGGTCCCCGGAGGACCCGAGGGGTCGGGCTCGCGGCAAAATATGGGATAAACCTGACCAACTCTTGGTTGTTCCGCCTCTGACCGGCGCCTAGCGTCCGGAACATGAAACCCCGCTCTCGCCGCAGCGTCGCGGTGTCCGCAGCCCTGGCCCTGGGGCTGACCCTCGCCGCACCCCAGATCGCGACCTCCGTCGTCGACGAGGAGGTGACCGACGACTCAGCCGCAGCCAGGCCCGCTGCGCGCGCGGCCCAGGCGCAGCGCACCGGCCCGGCCGACGAGATGCCGGAGTCCGCCAACGGCCTCTACATCGTGCAGCTACCGGATGCGCCGCTAGCCAGCTACACCGGCGGCACCGATGGGCTCGCGGCGACCAGCCCGCAGGCGACCGGCGAGACCCGGCTGGACACCGACAGCGACGAGAGCCGCGCGTACCTCGACTACCTCGCCGAGATCCAGGAGGAGGCCGGGCTCAACATCGAGGCGACCCTGGGCCACGACGTCGAGGTCGTCGACACCTTCACGCACGCGCTCAACGGCTTCACGGTCGAGCTGACCGCGGAGGAGGCAGCCGTGCTGGCCGACCTCCCGGAGATCAGGGCGGTGGAGCCAGACCAGGAGTGGGAGCTGGACACCGACGTCAGCAACGACATCATCAACAGCCCCGCGATCTGGGCGGGGGAGACCGGTCAGGACGTCGGGACCAAGGGGGAGGGCGTCGTCGTCGGCATGCTCGACACCGGCGTCAACGCCGACCACCCGTCCTTCGCCGCGACGGACGGTGAGGGGTACACGCACACCAACCCCAACGGCCCGGGTGTCTACCTCGGCGTGTGCGCGCCGGACGCCACCCGGCACGAGGACCTCTGCAACGACAAGCTGATCGGCGTCTACAACTTCACCGGCTCGCTCTCGGCGACCGACGACAACGGCCACGGCAGCCACACCGGGTCGACGATGGCCGGCAATGCGCACACCGCGGTCTTCGACGTCGGCGCGGACACCTACGAGCTGCCCGTCTCCGGTGTCGCCCCGAGGGCCAACGTCATCTCCTACAAGGTCTGCACGTTCTCCTGCCTGTCCTCCTGGAGCGTCGCGGCCGTGGAGCAGGCGATCATCGACGGCACCGACGTGCTCAACTACTCCATCTCGGGACCGGACAACCCGTGGAACAACGCGGTCGACCAGGCCTTCCTGTCGGCCTTCGACGCGGGCATCTACGTTGCGGCGTCGGCCGGCAACGACGGCCCGGCGGCCCACACCGTGGCCAAGACCGCGCCCTGGAACGCCGCAGTGGCGGCGACCAACAGCCCGCGGCTGATCGCCCACGACGTCTCGGTGACCGGCCCGACGCCGGTCCCGGAGGAGGTCACCGGGCTGGCCGGAGTGCCGGGCACGGGACCGGGCGTCACGACGCCCATCTCGAGTGAGCTGCGCGAGGCCTCGGTGGTCGATGCGGACAACGGGCGGGGCTGCGATGACTTCCCCGCCGGTGCCTTCACCGGCACGCTGGCGCTGATCGAGCGCGGGGACTGCAACTTCTCGGTCAAGGTCGACAACGCCGAGGACGCCGGAGCCGTCGGCGTAATCGTGGTGAACCAGTTCCCTGGACCGCCGGTCGTCATGGGGGCGCTGGAGAGCACCGGGATCCCCTCGGTCATGGTCGCCAACGGCGAGGGCACGACGCTGCGGGAGTTCGTCGTCGCCAACCCGGGCGCCACCGGGACGCTGGACAGCGCCACCGTGCTCACGATGACCGACGAGTGGTCCACGATGGTCGCGGACTTCAGCTCACGCGGCCCCAGCGACTTCGACCTGCTGGCGCCGACCTTCGCCGCACCGGGACGCAACATCCTGGCCGCCACGTCAGCCTCCGGGGAGCAGGCCGCGACCTACGAGTTCATGCAGGGCACCTCGATGGCCTCGCCGCACGGCGCCGGCGCGGGTGCACTGCTGCGCGGGCTGCACCCGGACTGGTCGCCCGCCGAGATCCGCTCGGCCCTGGCCTCGACGGCCAGCGCGGACGGAATGCTCAAGGACGACGGCACCACCGCTGCCGACCCGTATGACGTCGGGTCGGGCCTTGTCGACCTGGACGCCGCGGGCCGCATCGGCCTGGTGATGGACGAGAGCCACGAGGACTTCGTCGCCGCCGACCCGGACATCGACGGCGACCCCAAGACGCTGAACCTGCCCGCCTTCGTCGACCAGAACTGCCTCGGCACCTGCTCGTGGACCCGAGAGGTGAGCAACGTGGCCGACGTCGCAACGGCATACGCCGCCTCGGTCACGCCGCCCGACGGCGTGAGCATGACGATCGAGCCGACCAGCTTCACCATCGAGCCGGGTGCGACGCAGACGATCACCGTCACCGCAGATGTCAGCACGCTGGTGGGTGGTGCCGCGCTCTTCGGCGACGTCCAGCTGAGCACCGATGACACCCATGCCGGAGGCGCCGCGATCGCCGACGTGCACTACCCCGTCGTGCTCGTCAAGGGGGAGGCCGAGATCCTGGTGGAGCCCACTGAGCTCTCCTCCCTCCTCGGAGTTGACGAGCAGGCGACGCACACGGTCACCGTCAGCAACGAGGGTGGCGCACCGATGGAGTGGTCGGTCAGCCAGGACGGAGAGTGCGCGCTTCCCGCCTGGGCCTCCGTCGACCCGGCCTCCGGCAGCATCGCGGCGGGCGAGGAGCAGGACATCACGGTGACTTTCGACTCCTCGGACATGGCCGGTGGGGAGTATGCCGCGAGTCTCTGTCTGGCGAGCAACGACCCGCACAACCCGGTCGCGACGGTCGCGCTGGCCCTGGAGGTCGTCGAGATCCCGGTGGTGGACGTGAGCGACGACGAGCTGGCTGCCACCCAGCCCGCAGGGACGGTGACCTCCGAGCCGCTGACCATCGGGAACGCCGGGTATGGCGTGCTCGACTGGACCTTCGAGGACCCGGAGGCAGGCCCCTCGGACGAGCGGATCGAGCAGCTGCGCGAGGGCGTGCTGCTGGTGCCGAACTCCTCCTCGTCCAACCGAGGCATCATGGCCTTCGACCGCGAGGACGGGACACTGCTGGACGAGACGTTCATCCCGCACTATGCCTTCTCCGACAGCTCCCTCTACACCCCGAACATCGCGCTGCCGAACGCCGACGGCACCGGGTTCCTCGTCGCTGACCAGGTCCAGCACGTCATCACCGAGTACGACCTGGACGGCAACTTCAAGGGCTTCTTCGCGCCGTCGAAGGACGGTGAGGACCGGTCGATCATGCAGAACGTCCGAGGCATGGCGTGGTCACCCGAGGGCACCCTGGTCGTGACCGTGGCCAGCGGAGTGAATGCCGACTCCCTGATCGAGTTCGACGCGGACGGCAACTACCTCGGTCACTTTGTCGAGCCGGAGCTGGACGGGCTGGACGGTCCGTGGTTCCTCACCTTCCGGAACGACGACGTGCTCGTGTCGGCCAACGGCAGCTCCTCGATCCACTCGTTCAGCACGGACGGTGCTTCGGCCAACCCGCCGTTCGCCACCAACCTCAACTGGCCCGAGCAGATCGCGCTGACCGCCGAGGGCAACGTCCTGGTGGCTAACTGGAGCTCCACGAGCACGACTCTGCCGCGCGGGATCCACGAGTACTCCACGGACGGTGAGCACCTCGGTCTCTACACGATCCCGCGGGCCACGTCTCACGCCGGCGTCTACCCGTTGGGCAACGGCAACATCCTGACGACCACGGAGGACGGTGTCTTCGAGATCGACCGCTCGGGAGAGGTCCAGGAGCTCGAACAGTCGGGCGGTCGCGGACGGTTCATCTCCGAGGTCGTGATGCCCGACCTGATGGGTTGTCAGACGCCGGACGAGGTCGAGTGGCTGGATGTGGACCCGGCGGCCGGGCAGACGGCGCGGGGCGAGGAGTCGGCGGTGCGGGTGCTGATGGACTCCACGGGCCTGGCGGCTGGTGACTACACCGCCAACCTGTGCGTCAGCAGCGACGACCCCGCCACGCCATACGTGCCGGTGCTCGTCACCATGACCGTCACCGACCAGACGTGCGACACGACAGTCAGCGGGGCCCACTCCGGACCGGTCACCGTCACCAGCGGCCTCACCTGCCTGGCCG
>DATGRS010000051.1:0-5434 GCA_035303365.1 Ornithinicoccus sp. | reverse complement strand
ACTCGTGCTCGGCACCGAGGGCGACGGTCTCGGTCAGCGGACCATCGCCGCAGCGGACCTCGCGGTGCGCATCCCGATGGCGGGCGGCGTGGACTCGCTCAATGTCGCCGCTGCGAGCGCCGTGGCGTTCTGGGCGTTGCGAACGGATGCCGGCTGAGCTCGGTGCTGCTCGACCCGACCAGGACCTTGCAGCCGGGGCTGGCCTGAGCGGAGACATGGAGCCCTCCTGGTCAGGAGTCCTGGGAAGTTCCCGCGGGGTGGCATCGGTCAGGCTCAGCGTTCTCGGCCCTCCTCCGCCCGGCCGGTGTTCCACGCGGCCTCGATGGTCGTCGAACGGTGCGACGGGGCCCGCCCCACAGCTGCGGCGTCCCGGAACCTTCCCGGTAGTCGAGGTCGCGGCCGTAGAAGTCGGCCATCTGCTGGGCTGCTATCCGGACCAGTGCCCGCTGGTCGTGGTCCACCGATGCGGCGAGCCGGGTCTCCACGAGCACCCGGCCATCGGACAGCGTGCGCTTCCAGAGGCCGACGTCTGTCCGGTCCACCACGACGGGGGCCCAGAACGGGTCGGCGGACGCCGCGTGCGGGTGGTCCACGGGGGCTGGGAACACCACCCGCGGGTAGGTCAGGACCACCTCGTCATAGACGGGCAGCAGGTATGCCGCGCGCTCGGCCGTGGTGCGACGCGGCACGGAGGGGTCGAACCAGTGGGGTTCCCCGTCGACCTCTACCCGCTCGAGGTCGGCGCCGATGGCGTCCAGCGCATTGCGCGTGTCGCTGATCCGCAGCGACGACCACCGGGTGAAGTCCTTCACCGAGGCAGGACCGTGCCCGGCGAAGAAACGCCTCGCCAGGGTCTGCAGTGCCTCGTCCTCGTCAAGCGTCGGCGCGGCTGGCACCACCTCGTCGACCAGAGCGTAGGAGTGGTGGACGCCCTTCACCGGACCGGAGCAGATCAGGCCCCGCAGCTCGGCCACGAGGAGCAGGTGACCGAGCCGTTCTCCAGCGGAGATGGCGACCCCGTGCTCGGCGAGGGCCCGCCCGATCTCCGCGCGCGTGAGGTAGTTGCCGTCCAGCAACAGATCACCCAGGGCGTCCAGCGCCCGACCGAGCACAGCGGGGTCATCCAGGCCCAGCTGGCGGTGGCGGGCGCCCATGCCCATCTCGACTCGTGGGGAGGTGAGCGCCAGGATCCACCGGAGGTCCTCCGGGGCGACGAGGTGCCAGGTCGGCCGGAGCATGTGCGTGCGCAGGAACTCGCCGCGGTCGTGCTCGGCATGCACCTCAGCCAGGGTCGCCACCCTGGACCTGAGCGCCATGGACCAGAAGGCGTGGTCGCGCTCCTGGCTCTGCACACAGGTGAGCAGGCGCACGACATCCGACGCCCGGCGCAGCGGTGCCGACGCCAGCCGCTGGGTCGCCAGCCGCTGCCGCAGGACCCGGTCGCGTCGCACGGCTCCATGGTGCCGGAGGCCGCCGACACACTGCTACCTCCGAGCTGCGCACGGCGACTATGCACGGCAGCTAGCGTGCCAGGCCCGGCACGACGACCACGCCGGGCAGCTCGGCCACAAGATGACCGGGCAGCCTCAGCTTCGAGCTGCGGATGCCGGTGCCGATGACGACTCGTTCGGACTCGACCACCCTGTCGTCGACGAGTACGGGCCACTCTCGCGGCAGGCCCACCGGGGTGATGCCGCCGTACTCCATGCCCGTCTCGGACACCGCGCGGTCCATCGGCATGAAGCTGGCCTTCCGGACGTCCAACGACTTGCGGATCGTGCTGTTGACGTCGGCCCGCGTGGTGGCCAGCACCAGAGCAGCGGTCACGCGCTCGTCCTCGCCACGGCGACCCAGCACCACGATGCAGTTGGCGCACTCCTCCAGCCGCACGTCGGTGGCCTCGACCAGGGCCTGCGTGTCCGCGAGGTCGGGGTCTATCGCGGCGACCTCGCACTGCTCCGTGCCGCGCCAACCGGCCAGGGCTGACCGCACCGGGTCCGCGAGCAGCTCGGGATGGTCAGCGACGGGGAGCCAGCGGAGTGCCTGTGTCATGACACCAGGATGCTCATCAGGTGGCTCAGCGTGGCGGCGGGGTCCTCGGTCGTGCCGCCGTGGACCGGTCCAGGCTGGACGATCGTGCTGCGGGGCGCGCTCAACCACCCGAACCGCGGACCGAGCTTGTCCAGCCGAGGAGTGGTGGGGGAGTGCTCGCCGGCGGCCACCCGGCATACGGTGTCGAGCGAGGCACGCACGGCCTCGGTGTCCAGCTCGGGCGCGAGCGCCCGGGCCTTGTCCTCGTCGAGGTGGAAGGCTCCCTGGAGGAACTCGGCCTCCTGGCTGTAGAGGACCACGCCGACGTTGACGAACTCCTCACGCTCGACGCGGGGGACGAGCCGTAGGACGACGTACTGGTAGTCGTAGCTCACGAGGCACCTCCGGGCAGCCATACGTGCGGGGTCCGGAGTCTGCCCAACAGGTGTTCGGCGTATGCCGCGCGGACAGCGGCCACGTCGGTCAGGTCCTCGGTGGTCTCCAGCCAGTCGTCCGGCACCTCGCCGAGCACCTCGGCGACCAGGCCAGGCGTCACCTGCGCCTCGAGCTCGGCGTGGGCGCCCGGCAGGTCGGTGGCCACGCCGGCCAGCACATGATCATCGGCCCGGAACGGCTGGTTCGCGAAGCGCTCGGGGGCGGGTGCGCGGCTGGGCCACGAGTGGTGGAAGTACAGGGCCGCCCCGTGGTCGATCAACCACGTGCGGCGGTGCCAGGTCAGCAGGTTGGGGTTGGACCACGTCCGGTCCACGTTGGCCGTGAAGGCGTCGAGCCACAGGATCCGAGCGGCGAGGTCCGCCGGTGGCGGCTGCGACCCGTCGTAGCCCAGGGACCCGGGGAGCAGGTCGACGCCGAGGTTGGTGCCGGGGGACGCGTTGAGCAGGTCCTGGACCTCCTCGTCGGCCTCGTAGCGCGCGATGGCCGGGGGCAGGTCGATGGTGACCAGGCGAGGGACCGGAAGCCCGATCCGGCGGGCCAGCTCACCGACGATGACCTCGGCGACCAGCACCTTCAGGCCCTGTCCCGCGCCGCGGAACTTCACGACATACGTCCCGAGGTCGGAGCCCTCCACCACTCCGGGCATGGAGCCGCCCTCCCGCAACGGGGTGACATAGCGGACGGCGGTGACGTGGTCGAGCACGCTGCCGACCCTATCCGGGGGCTGTGCCACAGTGGCGCCATGCCCGCCGCCCGCCGCGAGTCCAGCATCCTGCACGTGGACCTGGACGCGTTCTTCGCCGCGGTGGAGCAGCGCGACAAGCCGTCGCTGCGGGGCAGACCGGTCGTGGTCGGCGGCATCGGTCCCCGCGGCGTCGTCTCGACCGCCTCCTACGAGGCCCGGCGGTATGGCGCACGCTCGGCGATGCCGACGGCGGAGGCACGGCGCCGGTGCCCGGCTGGGACCGCCTTCCTGAGCGGGCGGTTCGACGCCTACCGCATGAGCTCCCGGGTGGTCATGGAGCTGCTGCGCGAGCTCTCGCCCGTGGTCGAGCAGGTGTCGGTCGACGAGGCCTACGTCGACCTCAGCGCCGGTGGTCCGCGCGATCTGTCGCCGGCGGGTCTGCGGCGGCTGGGCGAGGACCTCATGGAGGCGGTCCGCGTCGAGACCGGGGGGCTGACGGCCTCCGCCGGCATGGCCACCTCCAAGATGATGGCCAAGATCGGCAGCGAGATGCGCAAGCCCGCCGGGCTGACCCTGATCGAGCCAGGCACCGAACAGGAGGTCCTCGGCCCGATGACCGTGCGGGCGATCGCCGGCGTCGGCCCGGCCACCTCCGCGCGGCTGCACGCCTTCGGTGTCGAGACGGTGGCCGACCTGGCGCGGGTCAGCGAGAGCGACCTGGTGGCCATCTTCGGTCAGGCGCACGGCAGCAGCCTGGTGCGGCTGGCCCGGGGCGAGGACGACCGCCCCGTCGAGGCCCACCGGGAGACCAAGAGCGTGTCCGTGGAGGAGACGTTCGACACGGACATCGCCGACCCGGCGGTGCTGGAGCGGGAGCTGGACCTCATGGTCGCTCGCGTGGCGAGCCGGCTCGGGCAGGCCGCGGTGTTCGGGAGGACCACCACGGTCAAGGTCCGGCAGCACGACTTCACCCAGCAGACCCGCTCGGGCACGCTTCCCTACGCCACGGGCGACCCGACGGTCATCGGACGTCAGGCCCGACGGCTGCTCACCGCCATCGACGTCTCGTCGGGGATCCGGCTGCTGGGGGTCGGCGTCTCGGGGCTCACCACGCACGCGCAGGAGGAGCTCGAGCTCGGCGAGGGGCTCTTCACCGTGAGTGCGACCGCGGGACCGGAGGTGCCGGACAGCACCGGTGCGGTGCAGGAGGAGCCGGCCATCCGTCATACCCCCGTGGGTGCGCACGGCGCGCACTGGCGACCGGGCGCTGACGTGCGGCACATTGGGTATGGCGCGGGGTGGGTGTGGGGGAGCGGCCTGGGTCGGGTGACGGTGCGCTTCGAGGGGCCGCGGACGCAGCCCGGGCCGGTCCGGACCTTCGCGGACGACGACCCGCAGCTGACGGCGGCGGACCCGCCGGACTGGCGGGAGGACTGACGCCGGGGACGCCGTCGGCCCGCGTCGCCTGAGGACGGAGCTTGCGGAATGACGTGCTAATCTTGCCCGTCGTTGCCCACCGCGTGAAGCGGTGCGAGCAGACACCCTCGTCCGGGTGGCGGAATGGCAGACGCGCTAGCTTGAGGTGCTAGTGCCCTTAACGGGCGTGGGGGTTCAAGTCCCCCTCCGGACACACGGTGATGTCTTACGACATCGAAAAGCCCCGAGCCCTCGGCTCGGGGCTTTTCGGTGTCTGCTCAGGGGTTTGTCCCGCCTGGATGCGCCCGGCCTGAGCCGGGGGAAACAGTCCTGACCTGCGTGGTCAGAAGGGGGAACCGCTTCGCCGTGCGAGAAGCGGTTCCCTCCTGCATGGTGGCGAAAGAGGTCAAATCACCAATGACGGATTTCGCACTTCGGAGGTCCAGCCATGCGGATTCTCGGGGTCAACGCCCTGTTCCACGACCCTGCCGCCACCCTCGTGGTGGACGGTCAGGTCGTGGCAGCCGCCGAGGAGGAGCGGTTCAGCCGGCGCAAGCACGGTCACCGGCCGGTGCCTTTCGCGGCATGGGAGCTGCCCGAGCTGTCCATGCGCTGGTGTCTGGACCGCGCCGGTCTGGAGCCGCGCGACCTGGACGCCGTCGCCTACTCGTTCGATCCCGCTCTCGCGCGACCGGCCGACCAGCTCGGGCTGGATGACCCGTGGGACCACCTGCGTCTGACGTATGCCGAGCGGGCGCCCCAGTTCATCGCGGCGGCCCTTCCCGGGCTGGACCCCGAGCTGGTCCGGTTCGTGCCGCACCACGTCGCCCACGCGGCCTCCGCCGG
>DATGRS010000050.1:0-14993 GCA_035303365.1 Ornithinicoccus sp. | reverse complement strand
GCACGACGAGCTGCAGGATCAGCGACCCCGCTGGCTGGGCCATCACGCAGCAGGACCAGGCCCACCAGCTCGGGGATGTCAGCCTCGCACACGACGGCGCCCGGAGGACGACTCACATCTTCGAGCCGGAAGTCGTTCTGGCAGCCGGTTGTTTCCGACCCTCAGAACGTTTTCCGGCTCCAAGTGGGTCCGCCCGAGACCCTGACCAGCACACCCCAGACGTCATCGACCGGACGGTCAGCCGGTGAACAGACAGAACGGGTGGCCGTGGGGGTCGAGCATCACTCGCACGTTGCTCTGCGGCTGGTGCTGGTGCGTGGTGGCACCCACGCCTCGCGCCCACGCCTCGGCCTCGTCGAGATCATCGACCCAGATATCCAGGTGCGCCATGACCTGCTGGTCGCCACGGTGACCCGAGGGAGACTCGCTCGGCCAGACGGGCGGGACATAGTGCTGGTCCCACTCGAAGTTGAGCGTCATCGCGAGCTTGCCCTCGACAGGCCGCAGCTGCGCCCAGCCCGCGGACTCCGGCTGACCAGGTCGCGCATCCTCCGATGCGGCGACCTCGACACCGAGCAGCGTCGCGTAGAACTGAGCAAGCTCACGCGGCGCGTTCGTGCTGATGGACACCGATGTGGCGTGGATCCTGTCGGGGCGCGGCATGACTCCTCCTCGAGCGTTCAGTCAAGTATGACGAGCGGTGTCCGGCGGGCGCCAGAGCTGAGCGGGCGCCCGCAATCGGCCAATGTGCGCCGACTCAGCAGGGGGCAGCTGCTAGGTCGAACGGCCGAAGAACCACAGGGCGACGACGAAGGAGGCCAGCACGACCAACGCCGTGCCGGCGACCCAGAGGCCGGTCTCCCAGTCGCCGAAGATGGACAGCGCGACGCCCACGACGGCGAGGACGAGAGCGGTCTGCCCCGCCGTGCGGGTGGCGCGGAACTGAGCACGGCGCTCCTGCGCGTCCGCCTCGTGCCCGCTGACGAGGCGAGCGGCCGGCTCAAGCCGACGGACCACCGAGTGGAGCACGGCATATCCCAGGAACAGGCCTGCCCCGAGGGCGGCGGCCTTGGGGTTGCCGCGCGACAGGGCAACGAACGCCACCGCGAAGGCGGCCAGCACGCAGAGCCCGGTGAACAGCCGGTCCTTCAGCCGTGCCGGACGTCCGGTCCGGGCCACCTCACCGGGCACGCGGGCATCGCGTGCCACTCCGTCAGCCCCAGACCAGGGCGCGGCTCGGGTCTTCCAGGATCGCGGCCAGGTCCGCCAGGAAGCGGGAACCGAGCTCTCCATCGATCAGGCGGTGGTCGAACGCGACCGCCAGCTGGGTGACCCAGCGCGGCACGATCTGCTCGCTGCCGTCGGCCGCGGTGACGACCCACGGCTGGCGGCGCACGGCGCCGAAGGCGACGATCGCGGACTCACCCGGGTTGATGATCGGCGTGCCGGTGTCGACCCCGAAGACGCCGACGTTGGTGATCGTGATGGAACCACCCGACATCTCAGCCGGCTGCGTCCGCCCCGAGCGAGCGGTCTCGACCAGGTTGCCCATCGCCTCGGCGAGCTGCCGTAGGTCCATCAGGTCTGCGTCCTTGATGTTCGGCACGATGAGGCCGCGCGGGGTCGCGGCGGCGATGCCGAGGTTGACGTAGTTCTTCTGGACGATCTCCTGGTTGTCCTCGTCCCAGACCGCGATGATGCCCGGGTTGCGCCTGACGGCCAGGCACAGCGCCTTGGCAAGCAGCAGCAGCGGCGAGACCTTCAGGTCGCGGAACTCGCGGTCCTTCTTGAGCTTCTCGACCAGCTCCATCGTGGCGGTCACGTCGACGGTGATGAACTCCGTGACGTGCGGGGCCGTGAACGCTGAACCGGTCATCGCCTTCGCGGTCATCTTGCGCACCCCCTTGATCGGGGTGCGTGTCTCCCGCTCGCCCGAGCGGTCGAAGACCGGCGGGGCGTATGCCGCCGCACCGGTCCCCGTCGTGGGCTCGGCCGCCGCCGTGGTGGCGTGCTGCGCGGTCGGTGTGCCAGCGGCTGCAGCAGGACTCGCGGCGGCGCCATCCGCCAGGTAGGCGTCGACATCAGCGCGGGTGATCACGCCGTCGTCCCGCGTCGGCGTGATGGCGGAGAGGTCCACCCCCTGGTCCTTGGCGTACTTGCGAACAGGCGGCTTGGCCAGCGGCTTCGCTCCTGACGGTGCGGCGGGTTCCTGCGGTGTCGGCGCTGCCTCCTGCGGGGCAGGGGCCTCCTGGGGGGCAGGGGCCTGCGGTGCTGCCGCGGCCGCGGACTTGCGCGCGCGCCGTGCGGTAGCGCCCGCGGATGGTCCGTAGCCGACCAGGTTGGCCTCGCGGGTCGGTTCCTCCTGCGGGGTGCTCTCACCGGGGGCGGCCTGCGTGCCCGTCTCGGCCTGACCCACCGTGTCCCCACCGTGGGCCGCTGCGTCGCCGCTCGGGCCGGCGGGCGCAGCTTCCTGGTCGCCGGTGTCGATGACGATGATCGGGTCGCCGACCTCGACGGTCGTCCCCTCCTCGACCAGGAGCTCGCTGACCGTGCCGGCCCATGGGATGGGCAGCTCAACCAGCGACTTGGCGGTCTCGATCTCGACGACGATGTCGTTGACCTTGACCTCGTCACCGACCTTCACCTTCCAGGTGACGATCTCGGCCTCGACGAGGCCCTCGCCCGGGTCGGGCAGCTTGAACTGGGGCACGGTGGAACTCCTCGTCAGTAGGCGAGCGAACGGTCGACGGCGTCGCGCACGCGGTCGAGGTCGGGGAGGAACACTTCCTCGTGGCGGCTCGGCGGGTAGGGGATGTTGTAGCCGCCGACCCGGATGACCGGCGCCTCCAGGTGGTAGAACGCCTCGTGCTGGATCAGTGCGGCCAGCTCCGCGCCCATCCCGAGGAAGGTCTGCGCCTCGTGCGCCACGACCGCCCGGCCGGTCTTCTCGACGGACGCGAGGATGGTGGGCACGTCGAGCGGCGACAGGGAGCGCAGGTCGACGACCTCGACCGAGCGCCCCTCCGTCTCCGCGGCCTGGGCCGCGATCATCGCGGTCTTGACCATCGGCCCGTAGGCCAGCAGCGTCACGTCGGTGCCCTCGGCGCGGACCACCGCGTCGTGCAGTCCGTGCGGGGCGTCCTCGCCGAGCTCGACCTCGCCACGCTCGTGGTAGCGCCGCTTGGGCTCGTAGAAGACGACCGGGTCGTCACTGGCGATCGCCTGCTGCATCATCCAGTAGGCGTCCTCCGCGGACGAGCAGGTCACCACCCGCAGACCCGCCGTGTGTGCGAAGTAGGCCTCGTTGGACTCACTGTGGTGCTCCACGGCACCGATCCCGCCGCCATACGGGATCCGGATGACCATAGGCAGGCGAAGGTGACCCAGCGAGCGGTAGTGCATCTTGGAGACCTGGCTGATGATCTGGTCGAAGGCGGGGTAGACGAAGCCGTCGAACTGGATCTCGACCACCGGACGGTAGCCGCGGAGGGCCAGACCGACGGCAGTGCCCATGATCCCGGACTCGGCCAGCGGTGTGTCGAGGACCCGGTCCTCGCCGAAGTCCTTCTGCAGGCCCTCGGTGATGCGGAAGACACCGCCCAGCTTGCCGATGTCCTCGCCGAGCAGGACGACCTTCGGGTCGTCCTCCATGGCGGTGCGCATGCCGGCGTTGAGCGCCTTGGCGATCGTCATCTTCTGGGGCGCGGCCCCGGTGCTGGCGCTCATCAGTCCTCCTCGAAGCTCGCCTGGTAGGCCATGAACTCTTGCCGCTCCCGCTCCACCAGCGGGTGGTGGTCGACGTAGACCTGGTCGAACATCTCCTCGTGCGGCGGGTTCGGCATCTGCTGGCACTCGCGGCGGATCCGCAGCGCCAGCTCGTCCGCCTCGGCATCGATGGCCTCGAGCCACTCCTGGTCGGCCAGCCCCTTGCTGTCCAGGTGCTTGCGCAACCGGTCGATCGGGTCCTTCTTCTTCCACACGTCGACCTCGGCCGCGATGCGGTACTTGGTCGGGTCGTCGGAGGTCGTGTGTGCGCCCATGCGGTAGGTGAACGCCTCGATCAGCGTCGGTCCACCGCCGCTGCGGGCGCGGTCCAGCGCGGCGCGGGTCACGGCAAGCGACGCGAGCACGTCGTTGCCATCGACCCGGACACCCGGAAGGCCGAAGCCGCGAGCCCGCTGGTAGGGCGGGATGGTGAACTGCTTCTCGTTGGGCTCGGAGATGGCCCAGTGGTTGTTCTGCACGAAGAAGACCACCGGGGAGTGGGCCACCGAGGCAAAGACCAGCGCCTCGTTGTAGTCGCCCTGGGCCGTCCCGCCGTCACCGGTGAACGCCATGACTGCGGTGTCGCGCTCCGGGTCACCGGTGCCGACCAGTCCGTCCTTCTGCACGCCGAGGGCGTAGCCGGAGGCGTGCAGCATCTGGTTGCCGATGACGATCGTGTAGAGGTGGAAGTTGTTCTCGTTGGAGTCCCACCCGCCGTGGTTGACGCCGCGGAACATCCCCAGGAGGTTGATCGGGTCCACGCCCTTGCACCACGCGACGCCGTGCTCGCGGTAGCCCGGGAAGGCGTAGTCCTGGGGGCGCATCGCGCGACCAGCACCGACCTGGGCCGCCTCCTGGCCGAGCAGCGAGGGCCACAGGCCCAGCTCACCCTGTCGCTGGAGGGCATGGCCCTCGGCGTCGACACGGCGCACGAGCACCAGGTCGCGGTAGAGGCTGCGCAGCTGCTCGTCGTCGACATCGTCGAGGTACTCGGCATACGGGCTGTTGGCCTCGTTGAGAGGCAGCCGCTGGCCCTCCGCATCGAGGAACTGGACCATCTCAGGCCCGCCGTCGGTGATGTCCCGGGCGGGGGGTTCGTGGGTCGCTGGCGCGCCGTTTTCCACCGGCGCGACGACGTCGTCGCTCACTGGTTCGTGCTCCTTCATGCGGCGGGCGCGGGCGGCGCCGACGCCAGTTGCAGGGTCGACCCCACGCTACCGCAGCGCGGGCTCTGCGCCCGACCACGGCTCAGCGGTCGCGGAACGCCTGTGCCACCTCGATGAGCCGGTCGTTGGCCTCGGTCTCGCCGATCGTGCAGCGCACCCCGTCGCCGGCGAACGGCCGGACGGTCAGTCCGCGCTCCTGGCAGGCCACCGCGAAGTCGACCGCGTCGTCGCCGAGCGGCATCCAGACGAAGTTCGCCTGGGTGTCCGGCACCGGCCAGCCCTGCTCGCGCAGCGCGGCCAGCACCCGCTCGCGCTCGTGGACCAGCGCCTTCACGCGCACCTCGAGCTCGTCGTAGGCCGCGAGGCTGGCGATCGCGGCGGTCTCCGCGATGTCAGAGACCCCGAAGGGCGTGGCTGCCTTGCGCAGCGCGGTCGCCACCTCCTCCTGGGCGATGCAGTAGCCCACCCGCAGGCCGGCCAGCCCGTAGGCCTTGGAGAAGGTCCGCAGGACCGCCACGTTGGGGAACTCGCGGTAGAGCGCGAGGGCGTCCGGGGCGTCGTCGGCGGTGTTGAACTCCAGGTAGGCCTCGTCGATGACCACCAGGACGTCCTGTGGGACCGCCGCGAGGAACTCGCGCAGCGCGGCATCGGTGACGTGCGGCCCCGTCGGGTTGTTGGGGGTGCAGACCAGCACCAGACGGGTGCGGTCGGTCACCGCCGCGGCCATCGCGGGCAGGTCGTGCGCGGCCGCTCCGTCGACCGGGACCTGCACGGCGGTCGCCCCCGCGAGCGCGACCACGATCGGGTAGGCCTCGAACGAGCGCCATGCATAGACGACCTCGTCACCCGGCTCGCACGTGATGTTGATGAGCTGGGTGAGCACGCCGACGCTGCCGGTGCCGGTGGCGATGTGGCTGGCGGGCACCCCCCAGCGTTCCGCGAGCGCCTCCCTGAGCCGGACCACCGCCATGTCGGGGTAGCGGTTCATGTGCTCGGCCGCGGCAGCGACCACCTGCAGGACGGAGTCCAGCGGCGGATACGGGTTCTCGTTCGAAGAGATCTTGTATGACGTGAGGCCCTCGACCGGTGCAGCGGGCTTGCCCGGCGTGTAGGCGGGGACGCCCTCAAGCGTCTTGCGGAGGCGGACACCATCATTCATGCATCTGAGGGTAGACGGTGCAACGATGTGCCCATGTCCTTTCTCATCAAGGTTCTGGTCAACGGTGTCGCCCTGTGGGTGGCGGCGCTGCTCATCGACGGCATCGTCTTCGACGAGGGGAGCAGCACCACTGCTCAGGTGCTGACGATCGCGGCGGTCGCCCTGATCTTCGGTGTGCTCAACGCCATCATCAAGCCGATCCTGACGATCCTCTCGCTGCCCGTCCTCATCCTGACCCTGGGGCTGTTCACGTTCATCCTCAACGCGATCATGCTGTGGCTCACCAAGTGGGTGGCCAGCTGGTTCGACCTGGGCTTCGACGTGGAGAGCTTCTGGTGGGACGCGGTGCTCGGCGCGCTGATCATCACGATCGTGTCGATGATCCTCAACGCCGTGCTGCCCGACGGGCGTGACTGACGTGCGCCTGGAGCCCACGGAGGTCTCGATACCGACCTCGGACGGGGCCATGCCGGGGCAGCTGTGGTTCCCGCCCACGGCCGACGACGAGCAGCGACCGGCTCTGGTGGTCTTCCAGGAGATCTTCGGTGTGAGCGACTACATCCGGCAACGGTGCGAGGACCTGGCCGAACTGGGGTATGCCGTGCTGGCGCCGGAGTTCTACTGGCGCCTCCCCGGGCCGCAGCGCGTGGACGACTCGGCGGACGACCTGCTCGAGAAGGGCATGAGCCTGGTCTCGCAGCTCGACTGGGAGGCGGCGGTGCGAGACGGCATTGCGGCGGTCGAGCACCTGACGACGCTGCCGCACGTCGGCAAGGTCGGGCTGGTCGGGTACTGCCTCGGCGGTGGGCTGGCCTACGCCGTGGCCGCCCAGACCCCGACACCGCCGGCAGTACTGGTCAGCTACTACGGGTCAGCGCTCCCGCAGCTGGTGGAGGCCGGGGTCGAGGTCAAGGTCCCGAGCTTGCATCACTTCGGGACGGCTGACGCCTACCTCTCGCAGGACCAGATCCAGAAGATCAGGGACTGGGTGACCCAGGGGCACGACGACGTGCGGCTCAAACTGCACGAAGACGCCGGGCACGCGTTCGACAACCCGCATCCGCTGTTCCACCACAAGGGTGCCTCGCGCGACGCGTGGCGGCAGACGCGGAAGTTCCTGCTGAAGCGGCTCCCGCCGGCCTGACCAGCGGTGACTGCGGCCGGCGCGCGCCGGCTCTAGAGAGCGTCCGACTGCGCCGGGGCAGACGCGCGGACTGCGAGTTGCTATTGCTTCTAACCAGCGCATCGACCGGTCTCGGGTCATGATGGAGGTGCAGCACAACGGCTCGCAACGATCAAAGGAGACTCAATGGGCATCGGAATCGGCATCACGCTGCTCGTCGTCGGAGCCATCCTGGCGTTCACCGGCCTCGATAACGAGTATCTCACCGACCTCGACGTCGTTGGCTGGATCCTGATGGGCGGTGGTGTGTTGGCCCTGATCATGGGCCTCATCCAGAACGCCCAGCGCTCCAACACCAGCACCACCGTTGTTGAGGAGCGCCGTGGTGGCCCTGACGTGATCGAGCGCCGAGACGACCCGCGCGTCTGACACCGCACACCTCGTCTGACGTCGTACAGAGCGGCGGAGCCCGACCGGCACGACGCTGGTCGGGCTCCGTGCTGTCTGCGGCTCAGCCCTGCTGACGCGCAGCGATCGCCTGGACGAAGACCTGGCCGATGTCCCGGGGGTCCTCGGCCACGTAGGAGACGCCACCAGCAGCACTGGCCACCCGGTCCAGTGCCGAGGGGTCCACATCAGGGCCCATGCCGATCAGGATCAACCGGACCGGGCGCTCGGGGTCGGCCTGCTCCTCCAGCTGGGCGATCAGCTCCTCCTCGCTGAGGCCGCCGGTGGAGTCGTCGTTCACACCGTCGGTCATCAGCACGATCGAGCTGACATAGCCCTCCTGCCAGTCCTCCTGCATGGTCAGGAACGCGGCCATGATGGTGTCGTGCAGTCCGGTGTCACCGGTGGTGAAGTCCTCGTCCACCTGGCCGACGGCGTCCCGGAGCAGCTCCCGCTGGGTCTTGCCGTCAACCTCCTGGTCCAGTCCGCGCACCGGGAGGATCTCGACGTGGTCCTCGCCGTCGGCGCCGCGGTTGGTGGAGAACGCCCACAGACCCACCGCGCTCTCGTCCGGGAAGAGACCCAGCCCGCGGACAGCCGCCTCGCTGGTGATCTGGATGCGGCTGGCGTCACCGGCCTTCTCATCCATCGAGCCGGACACGTCGATGACTGCGAGCAGGCGCGACGGCGGCTGCAGCGTGTTCCACTCCTCGGTCAGTGCCTGGACCGCCTCGGCGTCAGGGGTGGTCGCCGCACCGTCGCCGGCAGCGAAGCCACCAGCCTCGAAGGCCGCAGCGGCCTCCGGGGCGAGCAGCGCGTCACGCAGCTCGGCGACGCCGGGGGCTTCCTCGGCGCCCGGCAGCACGAGGTAGGGATAGGCGAGTGAGCCCGCCCCGCCACGTGGGGTGAGCCCGACCAGCTCGGTGTCGGTGCCCTCCGAGGCCGAGACGCGCCCGGCCGTCGTCGGAGCGAAGGCCTCGCCGCCCTCCTCGACGGCACTGACCGGGTCGGGGACCGAGTTCTGGGCCAGCTTCACCATCAGGTTGGAGTGGAGCGCGCGGGCGGCGTCGGAGTCACCGAGACCCGCCTGCGCCGCGAGCAGGGTCGCCATCGTCGCCGGGTCCTGCTCCGGGTTGCCGACCACCAGAGGCAGTTCAGCGGTGATCAGGTCCGGCCAGGTGGGCTCCTCAGAGAGGCTCGCCGTGCGCTCCTCGAAGACCGACTTCTCCGCAGCGAGCACCACCGGCGAGGTAGCCACCACCGGGCCCGCCTCCACACCTGCGTCGGCGAGCACCGTCGCGAAGGCCGGGGAGTTCGGGATCCAGACGTGCGCCTCCGGCGCCGACCCTCCGGCGAAGCCCGTCGCGACCGTGAGGGAAGTCTGTGCCTGAACGTCGTACGTGGCGCACGGGTCGGCCGACTCGGCGATGTCGGTGACCACCGGCGCGATGTCCGGCGAGGCGATGACCGCCACCTCGTAGGTCTCCTCGCAGTCCGTCGCCTCCGCGGTGTTCGCCGCTGTGTCGGTCGAGGGTGACCCGTCCCCGGTGCTGGAGTCACCGTCCGTCCCGGTCGCGCCGTTGCTGCCGGCGTCCGGCGGAGGCTCGTCGCCGCCGATGGACTGGACGATGCCGAAGACGGCCAGTGCGGCCACGGCCAGGGCGAGCAGGATCGCCAGTGGGCGCTTCAGGGAGGGCTGGGTCTCATGACGGTGGCGGGACACAATAGAGCATGCTAGGGGACTACGTCGGGCAGCGGTGCGCCGTCCTCCAGCACCAACGGTCCCCAGGACGGGTCCGCCGCCGTGATTGTCGCCACATGCCGGGCGACATACGGCGCGGTGTGCGCCCCCACGTCACCCGGCCGCACCCAGTGGACGCCTGCGAGCTCACCGGCTTCTAACGTGGCCCGGTCGAGCAGGTCGGGCACCTCGCCGAGGTCGAAGACAAAGAGCACGGCGTCATCCCACTGCCGGTATGGCGGCAGCCAGTTCACCGCGAGCAGTCGCCTCGCGCGCAGGTCCAGACCGAGCTCCTCGGCGACCTCCCGCTCAACCGCCGTCCTGGGCGACTCGTGGGGGTCCACCACGCCACCGGGCAGGTCCCAGTCGGACTTGTAGGTGAGCTCGCACAGCAGCACCCGGCCCGCACCGTCACGGATGAGCCCCTGGGCGATCACCCGCGTCCGCGGCAGCGTCGCGTTGAGCATGGCCAGAAAGGACTCGCGGGTGCCCGGCTCGGGGTCCTCCGCCAGCCGGGCGAGCAGGGTGACGTCGACCGGCTCGCCGCGTGCCGTCATACGCCGGCCCCGGGCCCGCCCCTCCGGGCGCAGACCGGCGCGCTGCAGGGCCACCCGGGACTCCCGGTCTCCGACCAGGACCTGCGCCTCGACACGGTGGGCGCCGTCCGCGAAGGCCCGCTCGATGAGGGCCAGCAGCTCGGCCGTCTGGGGGACGGCCCGGTCCGGCCAGCTCACCGCGACGACCCCCGGGGCCACCTCGCGCAGTTCCAGGCCGGAGGTGCTCACGCCGCAACCCTAGCCCGACCGAAGGCCGGACCAGGGCTGCGGCGACGGGTGGCCGGGTCGTCAGGCGACCATGCCGTGTGGGTCGATGACGTACTTCTTCGCCACCCCGGAGTCGAAGTCCTGGTAGGCCTGCGGGGCCTCGTCCAGGGACACCTTCGTGGCGTTGACCGCCTTGGCGATCTCGACCTTGTCGTGCAGGATCGCCTGCATCAGGCCGCGGTGATACTTCATCACCGGGCACTGACCGGTGACGAAGAAGTGCGACTTCGCCCAGCCGAGACCGAGCCGGATCGACAACGAGCCCTCCTTGGCCGCCTCGTCAGCAGCACCGGGGTCACCGGTGACATAGAGCCCGGGGATGCCGAGGCCGCCGCCGGCGCGGGTGATGTCCATCAAGGAGTTCAGCACCGCCGCCGGCTGTTCGCTGGCGGCGTGCTCGCCGTGGCCGCGCGCCTCGAACCCCACCGCGTCCACGCCGCAGTCGACCTCGGGCTCGCCGAGGATCTGCTCCAGCTGGTCCGGGACCGGCCCCTTGGACACGTCGACGGTCTCGCAGCCGAAGCTGCGCGCCTGAGCGAGCCGTTCCTCGTTGAGGTCGCCCACGACGACCACGGCGGCACCGAGCAGCTGGGCCGAGGCGGCAGCGGCCAGCCCTACCGGACCGGCGCCGGCGACATACACCGTCGAGCCGACCTCCGTCCCGGCGCTCACCGCGCCGTGGAAGCCGGTGGGGAAGATGTCCGAGAGCATGGTCAGATCCATGATCTTGGACATCGCCTGATCCTTGTCGGGGAACTTCAACAGGTTCCAGTCGGCATAGGGCACCAGGACGTACTCAGCCTGGCCGCCGACCCAGCCGCCCATGTCGACATAGCCGTAGGCGCTGCCCGGACGGTCCGGGTTGACGTTGAGGCAGATGCCGGTCTTGCGCTCCTTGCAGTTGCGGCACCGGCCGCAGGAGATGTTGAACGGCACCGAGCAGAGGTCACCCTCCTTGATGAACTCCACGCCGGGCCCGACCTCGATCACCTCACCGGTGATCTCGTGGCCGAGGACGAGATCCTGCGGCGCCGTTGTCCTGCCTCGGACCATGTGCTGGTCCGAACCGCAGATGTTGGTGGTCACCACCTTGAGGATGGCCCCGTGGGGCACCTCGCGTCCCACGTTGTCCGGGTGCACACCCGGGCCGTCCTGGAGCTTGAACTCTGGGTAGGGGATGTCCTGGACCTCAGTCTTGCCCGGGCCGAGGTAGGCCACGCCGCGGTTGCTCGCCATGGTGACTCGCTCTCCCGGTCACACGCCGCGACCCGCTCGTCAGGCCATGGCTGTGACCGAATTCTCTGGGTACTTGCCAACGTAGCCCAGAACCTTACGGTCGGCGAGGGGCGAGCGATGCTGCGATGTCAGGCCTGCGGAAGGTCGCCGAGGGGGTCTACCGGCTGGTTCCTGCCGGCTCAGCCGCCGGGCCGGTCAGCAGTCCGCGGCGGAGCGCCCACCGTTCGAACAGCCAGGTCGCGAAGGGCGGGACCGCGCACGCCAGGGCGAGCAGGGTCACCTTCCCGCTCCACCGGAACACGCTCGCCGCAGCCAGGGCGACACCGCAGTAGACGAGGAAGATCGTCCCGTGGATCGGCCCGAAGACCTGCACCCCCACCTCGGTCGTGCCGGCGACCCACTTGAGATACATCCCGACCAGCAGGGCGGCCCACGAGATCGCCTCGGCGAGGGCGACGCTGCGGAAGATCCTGCGGGTGACGGCGGTGTCCCGCGCCCAGTAGGTCAGCGCCGAGTCCCGGCTCCGGCTGCGCCAGTCGTCGGTGGGGCGCCGGCGCTTGGCGTCGGCGAGCGCCTCGGCGGCCCGGCGCAGCTGGGCCTCGCGTGTCCCGGGCTCAGACATGCCGGCGGCTGGTGATCACCCGGAACCGGTTGGCCACATAGGCGGCGTCGGTGTAGGCGGCGTTGGCCGCCGGGTTGGCGCCCGTGCCGTGGAAGTCGCTGAAGGCAGCCGTCTGGTTGACGTAGATCTGGCCGGTCAGGTTCTCGGACAGCGCGACTCCGGCGTCCGCGGCGGCCTCTCGGGCGTGCTCCAGCACCTGCTCGTCGGTGGAGTAGACGGAGGCGGTCATCGCGCCGTGCTCGCGGACGGTCTGACGGAGCAGGCCGAGCGAGGCCTCGGTCCCGTCGGTCCGGATCAGGAAGGCGACCGGTCCGAAGCACTCGTGGCAGTATGCCGACGAGTTGGCGGCGTCGACCCCGATCAGGGCGGGGACCCGCACCACGGCGTCGGGGTAGGTCGGGTGGGTGATCGGGCGGGTGTCGAGGAGCACCTCGCCGCCCAGCCGCTCCGCCAGGGCGGGCACATCGGTGGCGCGCGACCGCACGTCCGGGTTGACCGTGGCACCGAGGATCTCGACGGCACGCGCATCGTCGGCGTTGAACGCGGTGATGGCGCCGGCGAGCTTCTCGGCGAACTGCTCATAGGTCAGCTCGCCCTCGTCCGTGCTGATGCCGCCCGAGGGGACGTAGACGTTCTGGGGGGCGGTGCACATCTGGCCGGAGTACAGGGAGAACGAGAACGCCAGGTTGCCCAGCATGCCCTTGAGGTTGTCGGTGGAGTCCACGACGACGGTGTTGAGGCCGGCCTTCTCGGTGTAGACGAGCTTGCCGGCAGCCGCGCCCTCACGCTCGAGCCACCCGCCGAAGCCGGGGCCGCCCGTGTAGTCGATGATCGCGACCTCGGGGCGTAGGGCGAGCACCTTGGCCAGGCCGTCCTCGCCCTCGACGGGGTCGCCCTCCGCGGCGAGCTGGACCAGGGCCTTGTCGAAGCCCGCTTCGTCCAGCACCTCACGGGCGGTGCTGACGGTGAGCGCGAGCGGCAGCACAGCCCGGGGGTGCGGCTTGACGATGACGGGGTTGCCGGTGGCGAGCGAGGCGAACAGCCCCGGGTAGGCGTTCCAGGTCGGGAAGGTGTTGCATCCGATGACCAGCGCCACCCCGCGCGGGATGACGCGGTAGTCCTTCTGCATGCGGATCGGGTCGCCCTTGCCCGGCTTCTCCCAGGTAACCGACTCCGGGATCCGCTCCTGCTCGACGAGCGCGGCGATCACTGCCTCCAGTGCGCGGTCCTGCGCGTGGGGGCCGCCGGCCTGGAAGGACATCACGAACGGCTGGCCGGAGGTGTGCATCACCGCGTTGGCCATCTCGTGGCTGCGCTGGTTGATCCGGTCGATGATCTCGACGCACACCGCCGCGCGGGCCCGTGCCCCGGCGTCGCGCCAGGTGGGGATGGCCGCGAGGGCCGCGTCGATCCCCGCGTCCAGGTCCAGCTCGGGGTAGCCGATGCCCAGGGACGGGCCGTATGGCGAGACCTCGGCCCCCACGAGGCTGCCGGTCGTCGGCTGGTCGGCGAGCGCCTTGAACGGTGCGTTGCGCGCGCTCTCGAAGGCCGCCGCGCCATCCTCGGACGCGCCCTCTCCGTAGACGCGTGGCGAGGGCGACTCCGGGTAACGGCTGAAGTACTCGCGGGTGGCCAGGGCACTGGTGGCCGCGTCGAGGACCTCGCGGTGCTTCTCGACGAGGTCGGCGGCGGGGGCTGTCACAGTCACCCGTCCAGCCTAAACCGCGACCGGGCGCGCGGTGTTGCGCGTTCCCCACCCACCGGGCGCGCGGTGTTGCGCGTTCCCCACCGACCAGACGCGCGGTGTTGCGCATCTCCCACCCACCGGACGCGCGGTGTTGCGCGTCTCCCACCCGCTAAGGACGGAACTCCGGGCCTCAGACCACCGGCACGCTCACCGCCAAACATCCAGAACTGACCACACCACGCACCCGGTCGACTCAGAACTGACCACACCACGCGCCCGGTCGACTCAGAACGGACCACACCACGCGCCCGGTCGAGGGGGGCCGGCCACTGGCACGTCTGGTCCGGTGGCCGGCGGATGGCACGATGAGGCGCATGGCAATCACTGACGACTCGACCGTTGTGGCCGTCATCGGGGCAGGGGCCATGGGCTCGGGGATCGCGCAGGTCGCGGCGCAGGCCGGTCACGAGGTCCACCTCGTCGACGCCGATGCCGGCGCCGCGGCGGCCTCACACAAGCGCCTCGGGACCACCCTCGGCCGGCTGGTCGACAAGGGGAAGCTGACCGCGGACGAGCGGGCCGGCATACTCCAGCGGGTCGTGGTCGGCCCGGCGGCCGACGGTGACCTCCAGGAGCTGCCACCGGTCGGCCTGGCCATCGAGGCAGTGGTCGAGAAGCTCGACGTCAAGCAGGAGATCTTCCGGACCCTGGCCGACCACCAGGACGAGACCACCGTGTTCGCGACGAACACCTCGAGCCTGGACGTCGGGGCGATGGCGTATGACCTGAGCTCCCCGGAGCGGCTCATCGGGTTGCACTTCTTCAACCCGCCGCCGCTGATGCGCCTCGTCGAGGTCGTGCGGACCACCCAGAGCGACCGTCAGGTCCTGGACAGCGCCGCGGAGCTGATGCGCAGCTGGGGCAAGACACCAGTGCTCGTGACCTCGACGCCGGGGTTCATCGTGAACCGCGTGGCCCGACCGTTCTACGGCGAGTCGATGCGGATGCTGGAGGCCGGGATGGCCGACGCCGCCACCCTGGACCTCGCGCTGCGCGAGCACGGCGGGTTCCGGATGGGCGCCTTCGAGCTGACTGACCTGATCGGGCTGGACGTCAACTTCGCCGTGGGCAACAGCGTGTGGCACCAGACCGACCGCGACCCGCGCTACGAGCCGGTCGACCTGCAGCGCCGACTGGTCGAGGAGGGCCGACTCGGTCGCAAG
>DATGRS010000049.1:0-2255 GCA_035303365.1 Ornithinicoccus sp. | reverse complement strand
GCGTTGGCGAGATACCACCCCACGAGTGCACCACCACCCAGGGCCGCGGCCTGAGCCGCCACGAGCGTGCCTCGCGCCCGCTGAGGCGTGATCGGCTGAGGCGCGCGCACCGCCGCCTTGTCGGTCGTCATGCGTCGGTAGCGCGCGTAGCGACGCACCTGCCAGCCGGCGACCAGCACAAGCAACGTGAGAAGTGCGAGGGGAACCACCGCGATCCACGGCACCTCCGGCAGCGAGTTGCCGAGGGCCCGCCACCCCCGCAGCAGCAGCGCGCACGCGATCGTCGAGACCGTAGCCACCAAGGCCACGACGGACACGCGGACGCCCACGAGATCATCCACGGCTACGCACCCCCTGGTCGGCAACACGGGGCAGCAGGTCCAGCACGGGGACCAGGCGCTCCCCCACCCGAAGCACGGCGTCCGCGTCGGCAGCGTGCCACGGCACGAGCACGAAGGCCCGCTCGTGGGCCCGCGGGTGCGGCAGGGCCAGCTCGGGTTCGTCGCTGACAAACTCTGAGGGCTCGCCGGGGATCCCCACCTGGATCAGATCCAGGTCGAGGGTCCGCGCGCCCCAGCGCACCTCCCGGGTGCGCCCGAACTCCGCCTCAACACCGTGCAGCGCGTCCAGGACGCGCCATGGGGCCAGCGACGTGCGCGCCAGCGCCACCGCGTTGGTGTAGACCGGCTGCTGCGGACCACCGACCGGTTCGGTCTCGAAGGGCGGGGAGAGCTCCACGTCATACAGTCCGGCAACCGCCCGCAGTCGTTCGGCGGCGCGCTCCAGGGTGCCCGCCGGGTCGCTGCCGAGGTTCGCGCCGAGCGCGATGACGACGGGCACGTCCCGCTCCCGACGCAGCTGCACGGTGACGTCACCGAACGGCACGCCCACTGGTGCGTGCGGCTTGTGGAGGGTGACCTCGACGGCCTCGACGAGCGGCCGGGTGAGCACGGCATCAGCAATCTGCCCGGCGACGGTCTCGATCAGGTCCTGCGCGGGCGCCTCGAGTGCAGCGACGACATCAGCCGCGACCTCGGCGTAGTTGACGGTGTGCGCCAGGTCGTCACTGGCTGCGGCGCGGGACAGGTCGACGTCGAGACTGAGGTCGACGGAGAACTCCTGCCCCTGCTCCTTCTCCTCGGGCAGCACGCCGTGATAGCCGTATGCCGTGACACCGGTCAGCGTGATCCGGTCAGGTCGGCGGGGGTCAGGCATGCCGGCCCCCGGCCGCACACACACGTTTCCAGACCGCGAGCGCATCGCGCGTGCTCGGCACATCGTGGACCCGGACGGCCCACGCACCCGCCTGGGCGGCGAGCAGGCTGGTTGCCGCGGTGGCGTAGTCACGAGAAGTGGGTGGGGTGGGCTCGGAGTCCGGGCGGGCCCGCGGGTCCAGTCGACCCAGGAACCGCTTGCGGGAGGTGCCGACGAGGACCGGGTACGGGAGCGCGGTCACCTCTCTCAGCCGGGTCAGGAGCTGCCAGTTGTGGTCCGCGTTCTTGCTGAAGCCGAAGCCCGGATCGAGGATGATCGCCTCACGCGCCACCCCCGCCTGCTCGAGCACCTCAACCCTCTGCAGCAGCTCGGCAACGACCTCGGTGACGACGTCGTCATACCGCGCCTCGCGGTCCATCTGTGCCGAGTGCGCCCTCCAGTGCATCGCGACGAACGGCACGTCCGCGTGCGCGACGGTGCGTGCCATGGCCGGGTCGGCCAGTCCGCCGGAGACGTCGTTGACCAGCACCGCGCCGGCGTCGAGTGCGTCGGAGGCGACACGCGCGCGCATGGTGTCGATAGAGATGACGGCGCCCTGGGCGGCCAGCGCGCTGACCACAGGGATGACGCGGTCCAGCTCCTCGTGCTCCGACGGCCGGCCCGCGCCGGGGCGAGTGGACTCACCACCGATGTCGAGCAGGTCGGCGCCCTGCTCCAGCAGCTCGAGCCCGTGATCGATCGCCGCGCCGGGCTCGAACCAGCGACCACCGTCGCTGAACGAGTCGGGCGTCACGTTGACGACTCCCATGATGAGCGGGGCCCCACCAGCGGTCAGCGGCAGCGGCGATGTCCCGGACTCCGACCCAGCGCCACGCCGGTCCTCGGGACCAGGCAGGTTGGGGAGCACGGCAGGAGTCACCGCGCCCGGTCGGCCAGGATCAGGCTCATCGCCTCGGCCCGGGTCGCGGGATTGGTCAGCTGACCCCTCACCGCTGAGGTGATGGTGGTCGCCCCCGGCTTGCGCACGCCACGCATCGACA
>DATGRS010000048.1:0-6207 GCA_035303365.1 Ornithinicoccus sp. | reverse complement strand
ACCAGGCTCCTGGCCCGGCTGGTGACCGACCACACCGAGCTCCTCACCGTGGTCGCCGGCGCCGAGGTCACCGACGACCAGCGCGCGCGGATGCAGGAGATCGTCGCTGCGGCGGAGCAGGCCCACCCGCACCTGGAGGTGATCTGGGTGGAAGGTGCCCAGCCGGCATACCCGTGGCTGCTGGGGGCCGAGTAGTGGGACGCGACCGGGTGCATCTCGACACCAACCTGCGGGACGTCGTGGGTGCGAGCGCCACCCAGCTGGCCAAGCGCGACCTGCGGACCGTCCGGGACCTGCTCGAGTTCTGGCCCCGGAACTACCTCGACCCGACCCGGCCCACCGACTTCTCGACCCTGGCCGTCGGGGAGTATGTCGTGATTCTGGCCGACGTCAGCAAGGCCGTGAGCCGTCCAATGCGGGCGCGGCGCGGCAGCATGCTGATCGCCACCGTCGCGGACGACGACGGTCACGAGCTGGACCTCACCTTCTTCTCCAGGTACGGCCACGAGAAGAACCTGGTGGCGGGTCGGCGGATCATCGCTGCCGGGACCGTGAGCATGTTCGGCAACCCGCCCCACCGGCGGATGCAGCTCACGCACCCGGAGTACGAGGTCCTGAGGGACGACCAGTCGGCCGGCACCGCGTTCGGCGAGGGGCCGATCCCGGTCTACAGCCAGATCCCCAAGATGACCTCCATGAAGGTGGCCGCCGCCGTCGACCTGGTGCTCCACGCCCTTGACGAGGTGCCCGACCCGCTGCCGGTCGAGGTCCGCGCCAAGCGCGGCCTGCCGCCGCTGAGCCGCGCCTACACAATGCTGCACCAGCCGCGCAGCACCCAGGAGGAGCGCAAGGCGCGGTGGCGGATGAAGTTCCAGGAGGCGTTCGTGCTCCAGGCGGCACTCGCGCAGATGCGACACTCCTCGGACGCCGTTCCGGCCCTGCGCCGGGAGGCGGTGTCCGGGGGGCTCGCCGACCAGTTCCGCGAGCGGCTGCCGTTCGAGCTCACCGAGGGACAACAGCGGGTGCTCGCCGACATCCGCGAGGACCTGGCCCGCACCGTGCCGATGCACCGGCTGCTCCAGGGCGAGGTCGGCTCGGGCAAGACCGTCGTGGCGCTGCTGGCCATGCTCACGGTGATCGACGCCGGGGGACAGGCGGCCCTGCTCGCGCCCACCGAGGTGCTCGCCGTACAGCACCACCGGTCGATCACCGCCATGCTCGGTCCCCTGGCGGAGGCGGGGCTGCTCGGCGGCGCCACCGACGGCACCCGGGTCGCGCTGCTGACCGGCAGCCAGCCCACGGCAGAGCGTCGGGCCAACCTGCTCATGGCCGCCAGCGGCGAGGCCGGCATCGTCATCGGCACACACGCCCTCATCCAGGAGCACGTCCAGTTCGCCGAGCTGGGTCTGGTCGTCGTCGACGAGCAGCACCGGTTCGGGGTCGAGCAGCGTGACGCACTGCGATCCAAGGCGGATGGTCACTCGCCCCACACGCTGGTGATGACGGCAACGCCGATCCCGCGCACCGTCGCGATGACCGTCTTCGGTGACATGGAGACCTCCACCCTGAGCGAGGTGCCCCGAGGGCGGCAACCCATCGCCACCCACGTCGTCCGCGGCAACCAGCCCACCTGGGTCGGGCGCACCTGGGAGCGGGTCGCCGAGGAGGTGGCGCGCGGCGGCCAGGTCTATGTCGTGTGCCCGCGCATCGGTCAGGAGGACGACCCCGACCTGCCGGACGGCACCACCATCGGGCCCGGCGGGCCGATCCTGCTCGAGGAGGACGAGCCGGAGAAGGTCGACGAGGACGTGGCCGACGAAGGGTCGACGAGGGCCCAGCTCCACGGGGTCTTCCAGGTGGAGCGCGCGCTGCGCCGGCTGCCAGCCACCGCGAACCTGCGGATCGGCATCATCCACGGGCGCCAGCAGACCGACGAGAAGGACGCCGTCATGCGGGCGTTCAGCGACGGCAAGATCGACGTGCTGGTGGCGACCACGGTCATCGAGGTCGGGGTGGACGTGCCCAACGCCACCCAGATGGTCGTGATCGACGCCGACCGGTTCGGCATCTCCCAGCTGCACCAGCTGCGGGGTCGCATCGGCCGGGGCAGCAAGCCGGGCCTGTGCCTGCTGATGAGCCAGGCGGCCGAGAGCCAGGCGCTGGAACGGCTGGACGCCGTGGCGGGGACCACCGACGGATTCGAGCTGGCGCGGCTCGACCTGGCCCAGCGCCGCGAGGGCGACGTGCTGGGGGCGTCGCAGTCCGGGGCAAGAAGCAGCATCCGACTGCTCCGGCTGACCCGCGACGAGGACCTCATCGTCGCGGCCCACGAGGACGCCTGGCGGGTCGTCGGTGACGACCCGGACCTCACCGGCCACGCCGAGCTCCGGGCCGAGCTCGAGCGCCTGGACGCGAAGCGGGCGGCCTTCCTGGAGCGCGGCTGAGGTGGCACGCGGCAGGATGGCCCAGTGACCAGGATCATCGCGGGCCGGCTGGGTGGGCGGCGGCTGGCCACCCCACGCGGCGATGCGACCAGACCGACCAGTGAGCGGGTCCGGGAGGCGGTCTTCTCCCGCATCGAGTCCCTGATGGACCTCACCGATGCGCGGGTCCTCGACCTGTATGCCGGGTCCGGAGCCCTCGGGCTGGAGGCGGTGAGCCGTGGAGCCGGTTTCGCCGTGCTTGTGGACTCCGACCGCAGGACGGCCCGACTCGTGGAGTCCAACATCGCGGACCTGGACCTCGGCACCGTCGCTGTAGCCCGTGCGGAGAAGGTCGACCGGCTCCTGGAGCGGGGTCCGGGCGGCCCCCCGTTCGACCTGGTGCTGCTCGACCCGCCCTATCCGCTGGGGGAGGCGGAGCTCACCGGCAACCTGCAACGACTGACCGAGCACGGTTGGCTGACGGGCGAGGCGCTCGTGGTCATCGAGCGCAGCGGGCGCTCGCCCGACCCAGCGCTGCCGCCGGGACTGGTCTCCGTCGGGTCCCGACGCTACGGCGAGACCACCGTGCACTTCGTCGAGCCTGGTGAGCGGAGGGTCACCCCGGCCGACTGAAGGAACGTCCGGCCGGCCGCCCTGATGCAGTCACTGGCGGCGCGCGACCAGCGCGTCGCGCACTACGTCAGGGACGAGTCCGGTGACGTCGCCGCCATACGTCGCCACCTCGGTGACGAGGGAGCTCGACACATGCTCGAACAGGGGATCGCCGGGCAGGAAAACGGTCTCCACGCCGGTCAGGTGCCGGTTCATTAGCGCCATCGGCAGCTCGTAGGCAAAGTCAGTGCCCCCGCGCAGCCCCTTGACGATCGCGTGCACATCCAGCTCCTGGGCAATGTCCACCAGGAGGCGACCGCCGTAGGCCTCGATCCGCACCGGCAGGTCGTCGGCCAGCGACTGCTTAAGGAAGTCGATGCGCTGCTCCACCGGGAAGCGGCCCTGCTTGGCCGGGTTGTGCAGCACCCCCACCACGACCTCGTCATAGAGCGCGGCGGCACGGACGATGATGTCGAGGTGACCGTTGGTGACCGGGTCGTAGGATCCGGGACAGAGGCAGCGGCTCATGGGCCCAACCTACTGGGCCGATTCGGCCGTCGGGTGGTGTGCCGAGTCGTGCCGCTGATTTGTCGGGGGCCCGACGGCTCGGCTAATCTAGTGCGTCGGTCTGTGTCCCGCGTGGGTCCAGACCGATCCACACGACACACGAGGGACATGATGGCACTGCAGGACGCCGCGGGACCCTGGGTCTTCGACACCCGGGAGCTCGTCCGCCGGCCGGGCGCCATGAAGGAGTTCTCTCGGGTCGTGACGGCTCCGGACCCCGTCGGCACGGACGTCATCGCGATCAAGGCCGGAGATCCGGTCGAGGTTGATCTGCGCATGGAGTCCGTGATGGAGGGCGTCCTGGCCACCGGATCGGTCAGAGCCACGGCGACCGGCGAGTGCGTGCGGTGCCTGGACGACATCGAGTTTCCTGTTGATGTCACCTTCCAGGAGCTGTTCGCATACTCCGATCGCGCAGCCCATCACCACGAGGTGGCGGGTGACGAGGACCAGGACGACGTGCACGAGCTCGAGGGCGACCTGATGAACCTCGAGGAGATCGTCCGGGACGCAGTGGTCACCACGCTGCCGTTCCAACCGGTGTGCCGGGACGACTGTCCGGGTCTGTGCTCCGAGTGCGGGGCGCGCCTGGCAGACGATCCGGACCACCACCATGACGTGATTGACCCACGGTGGTCGGCACTGGCCGACCTGGCCCCACCGGGCACCGACGACGAGAAGAGGAACTGACGTGGCTGTCCCGAAGCGGAAGATGTCCCGCTCCAACACCCGCTCCCGCCGCGCCAACTGGAAGGCTTCGCCGGTTGCCGTGAGCACCTGCCCCCAGTGCAAGGCGCTCAAGCAGCCCCACATGGCGTGCCCGTCCTGCGGCACCTACGCCGGCCGTCACTACGACGCCGCAGAGCGCACCGAGCACCAGGGCTGAGTTCCCCGTCGTATGACGTCGGGCTCAGGCTCCCGCGCGGGCACCGGATCCGCGGCCTCTGAGCAGCGCCCCCTCGCTGACCTCCAGGACTACCTCACCCAGGTGGTCGGGAAGCCATGCGACGAGGCGCTGCTCCGCCGTGCGGTGACCCACCGGTCCTACGCCTACGAGAACGGCAACCTGCCGCACAACGAGCGGTTGGAGTTCCTGGGGGACTCCGTGCTGGGTCTCGTCGTCACCGACACGCTCTACCGGCGTCATCCCGACCTGCCCGAGGGGCAGCTCGCCAAGCTCCGGGCAGCGGTCGTCAACTCGCGTGCGCTGGCGGATGTCGCGCGCACCGTCGGCCTGGGCGACTACCTACTCCTGGGGCGCGGCGAGGAGTCCACCGGGGGGCGCAGCAAGTCCTCGATCCTCGCGGACACCACCGAGGCCGTGATCGGCTGCATCTACATCTCCGTCGGCCTGGCGGCTGCTGACACCTTCGTGCACCACCTGCTCGACCCGCTGATGGAGGCCAGCGCCGAGCTCGGCGCCGCTCTGGACTGGAAGACGAGCCTGCAGGAGCTGGCCTCGACCGAGGCGCCGATCAGCCCCAGCTACCAGATCGCCGAGGACGGGCCCGACCACGACAAGGTCTTCACCGCCACCGCAGTCATCGAGGACGAGGTCCTCGGCACCGGGGTGGGCCGCAGCAAGAAGGCTGCCGAGCAGAAGGCGGCCGAGGCGGCCTGGAAGGTGCTGACCGAGCGGGCGGCCGCGGTGGAGGACGCTGACAGCGAGCATGCTGCGGAGCTGGCTGCCGAGGCCGGTCCCGGCCAGTCAGGTTGACGCCGCGTGCCGGAGCTTCCTGAGGTCGAGGTGGTCCGCCGCGGACTCTCAAGCCACGTCGTGGGGCGCCGGATCATCGGCGCCACCATCACCGGACACCGCGTCGCCCGACGCCACGAGCCCGGTCCCGCTGACCTCGCAGCGCGCCTGACCGACGCCGAGGTGCTGGAGGCGGACCGGCGCGGCAAGTACCTGTGGCTGGTGGTGCAGGCCCCTGGCGACGATCCTCACGCGCTCGTCATCCACCTGGGCATGAGCGGGCAGCTGCTCGTCGAGCCCGCCGACGCGCCGCGCGAGAAGCACCTGCACGCCTCTTTTGACTTCGCCGACGACGGGCCCCAGCTCAGGTTTGTCGACCAGCGCACCTTTGGCGGGCTCGCGCTCACCGCACTGATTCCAGACGGGTATGCCGGCACGCACCACTCCCTCGGCGTCCCGGTTCCGGTGGGGCACATCGCCCCCGACCCGCTGGAGTCGGCCTATGACCAAGGTGGCGTGGTCCGCACACTGAAGCGTCGCCATACGGCCATCAAGCGGGCACTGCTCGACCAAGGGGTGGTCAGTGGCATCGGCAACATATATGCCGACGAGGCCCTCTGGCGGGCGCACGTCAACCCGCTGAGGGAGACCTGGGCGCTGACCAAGCCGGCCCTGGCGCGGGTCCTCGACCACGCGACCGAGGTGATGCGTGAGGCGCTCGGCCAGGGCGGGACGAGCTTTGACGCGCTGTATGTCAACGTCAACGGTGCCAGCGGCTACTTCGACCGGTCGCTGCACGCCTACGGTCGCGAGGGTCAGCCGTGCGACCGGTGCGGCACCCCGATCAGGCGCGAGGCGTTCATGAACAGGTCGTCGCACTACTGCCCGCGGTGCCAGCCGCGGCCACGG
>DATGRS010000047.1:0-19464 GCA_035303365.1 Ornithinicoccus sp. | reverse complement strand
GAGCCCACTCGCTGACCTGTCCGCCGCCGGAGTCTCCATCTGGCTCGACGACCTGAACCGCCCGATGATCACCAGCGGCGAGCTCCAGGAACTGATCGACACCAGGCACGTCGTCGGCGTCACCACCAACCCCACGATCTTCGCCAATGCACTGTCGGACGGCGAGGCCTACACCGCCCAGGTGAAGCAACTCCTCGCCCAGGGGACGGACGTGGACACTGCGGTGTTCGAGCTGACCACCGAGGACGTCCGCAACGCCTGTGATGTCCTCAGGCCGGTCTATGACGCCACGGACGGCGTCGACGGCCGCGTCTCCATCGAGGTGGACCCGCGGCTCGAGGACAACACCGAAGCCACGGTGGAGATGGCTCGCAAGCTGTGGGCCGAGGTCGACCGGCCCAACCTGTTCATCAAGATCCCAGCGACCGTGGAGGGCCTCCCGGCCATCAGCCAGGTGCTGGCGGACGGCATCAGCGTCAACGTCACGTTGATCTTCTCGCTGGACCGCTACCGAGGCGTGATGAACTCCTTCCTGACCGGTCTCGAGCAGGCCCGTGAGGGTGGCAAGGACCTCTCGACCATCCACTCTGTCGCCTCCTTCTTCGTCTCCCGCGTGGACAGCGAGATCGACAAGCAGCTCGAGGCCATCGGCACCGACGAGGCACTGGCCCTGCGCGGCAAGGCCGGCCTGGCCAACGCGAGGCTCGCCTACCAGGCCTACGAGGAGGTCTTCTCCACCCCCCGGTGGAAGAACCTCGCCGACGACGGTGCCCGCGCCCAGCGCCCGCTGTGGGCCTCTACCGGGGTGAAGAACCCCGACTACTCCGACACCATGTATGTCGATGGCCTGGTCGCGCAGAACACCGTCAACACCATGCCGCACAAGACCATGGAGGCAGTGGCCGACCACGGCCAGATCCCGTCCGACTCGGTGACCGGCACGTATGCCGAGTCGCAGCAGGTCCTCGACGACCTGGAGCGCGTCGGTGTGAGCTACGCCAAGGTCGTCGAGACCCTGGAGAGCGAGGGCGTCGACAAGTTCGTGGGGTCCTGGAAAGAGCTGTTGGAGACCGTCCAGGGCGAGCTCGACCGGCTGAGCGGCGAGAGCCGGTGAGCTCGTTGTCCGTCGAGGCGCTCGGCGCCGCGGCCGACGCTGTCGAGGCTCACCTACCGGGGCTGGTCGAGGAGCGCTTCGCCTCACGGCTGTTCGCCCAGGATCCCACCCTGTGGGGGTCGGCTGCGGAGTCCGAGGCGTCCGTGCGGCTGGCCTGGACCGGACTGCACCGCTCCTCCCGCCCGCTGGTCGGGGAGATCGCCGCGCTGCGCGAGGAGCTGACCACACGCGGGGTCCACCGCATCGCCCTCTGCGGAATGGGCGGATCGTCGCTCGCTCCGGAGGTGATCTGCGCGACGGCCGGCGTCGACCTGGTCGTCATCGACTCCTCGGACCCGGACATGGTGCGCGCCTGCGTGCAGGACGACCTGGCGGGCACCGCGGTGGTGGTGTCGTCCAAGTCTGGCTCGACGGTCGAGACCGACTCCCAGCGCCGGATCTTCATCCAGGCGTTCCAGGACGCTGGCATCGACCCCACCGACAGGGTCGTCATCGTGACCGACCCGGGTAGTGCCATGGACACGCAGGCACGAGCGGAGGGCTACCGGGTGATCAACGCCGACCCCGACGTCGGTGGCCGGTACTCCGCGCTGACGGCCTTCGGCCTGGTCCCTTCGGGGTTGGCCGGCGTCGACGTGGGCGCCCTGCTGGACGAGGCCGAGGTGGTGGCCGACCTGCTGGCGGAGGACGACGCCGCCAACCCGGGGCTACGTCTCGGCGCCGCGCTCGGCGGCACGGACCCGCTGCGCGACAAGCTCATCCTCACCGATCGCGGCACTCCGATCGTGGGTTTCGCCGACTGGGCCGAGCAGCTGATCGCGGAGAGCACCGGCAAGGAGGGGACCGGGCTGCTTCCCGTCGTCGTCGGCGCCGCGGGCGCCGTTGAGGCTGTCGCGGGAGCAGCGGACGCGACCGTCGTGGCCCTGGTGGCCGTGGACGACGAGTCGCCGAGCAGCGACGAGGTTCCGTCGCTGGTCAACGTCTCAGGAACCCTCGGCGCGCAGCTCCTGCTGTGGGAGGTCGCCACCGCGGTGGCGGGGCGTCTGCTCGGCATCAACCCGTTCGACCAGCCGGACGTCGAGAGCGCGAAGAACGCGGCCAGGGAGCTGATGGAGGACCCGTCAGACTCCTCGGAACCGCCCCTGGGCACCGAGGGCGCCATTGAGATCCGCACCGCGGGCACCGCCCTCGATCTCGGTGACGCCACGGGCTCGGTGACCGACGCCGTCGACGCACTGCTCGCCGAGGTAGACCCGGACCGGGGCTACCTCGCGGTCATGGTCTACCTCGACCGACTGGCCCACGCAGACCTGGCGGAGGTGCGAGGTGCCCTCGAGGCTCGGATCGGGCGGCCCGTCACGTTCGGCTGGGGCCCGCGCTTCCTCCACTCGACCGGTCAGTTCCACAAGGGCGGACCCGACGTCGGGGTCTACCTGCAGGTCACGGGGGCACCGGCGGAGGACCTGCCGGTGCCGGGCAAGGAGTTCACGCTCGGCACCTTCATCGCGGCTCAGGCGGCCGGTGACGCGAAGGTGCTCGGCGATGCGGGCCGACCCGTGCTCCGGCTCCACCTCACCGACCAGGAGGCCGGGCTGGCTCAGCTCGCGGACGTACTGGATCGGCCATGACGCCGACGGTCGACTCCGCGGGACACAACCCGCTGCGGCATCCGGACGACAAGCGGCTGCCCAGGATCGCCGGACCGTGCAGCATGGTGATGTTCGGGGTTACCGGCGACCTGGCCCGCAAGAAGCTCATGCCGGCGATCTACGACCTGGCCAACCGGGGCCTGCTCCCCGCCGGGTTCTCGATGGTGGGCTTCGCCAGGCGGGACTGGGCGGACCAGGACTTCGCCAAGACGGTTTACGACTCGGTCCGCACGCACGCCCGGACGCCATTCCGGGAGGACGTCTGGCGCGGTCTGGCCGAGGGGTTCCGCTTCGTCCCCGGCAACTTCGACGACCCTGCCGCCTTCGGGGTGCTGGCCGACACGGTCCGCAAACTCGACGAGGAGCGCGGGACGGGGGGCAACCACGCGTTCTACCTGTCGATCCCGCCCGACTTCTTTGCCACGGTGTGCGAGCAGCTGCGGGTCTCCGGGCTCAGTGACCCGCGGCCGGGCACCTGGCGCCGCGTCGTGATCGAGAAGCCCTTCGGCCATGACCTCGAGAGCGCCCGAGAGCTCAACCGGATCGTGGAGGATGTCTTCCCCCAGGACTCGGTGTTCCGGATCGACCACTACCTGGGCAAGGAGACGGTGCAGAACCTGCTCGCACTGCGCTTCGCCAACCAGATGTTCGAGCCGATCTGGAACGCCAACTACGTCGACCACGTCCAGATCACCATGGCGGAGGACATCGGGATCGGCGGTCGTGCGGGCTACTACGACACGGTCGGGGCCGCCAAGGACGTCATCCAGAACCACCTGCTCCAGCTGCTCGCTCTCACGGCGATGGAGGAACCGATCGACTTCACGGCACGGGCCGTGCGCACCGAGAAGGTCAAGGTGCTGGCCTCGACCCGGTTGCCGGAGGACCTGGCGACCGCGACGGCACGGGGACAGTATGCCGAGGGGTGGCAGGGCAGTGAGCTGGTCCGGGGCTACCGGGACGAGGACGGCGTCGCCGCTGACTCGCTCACCGAGACGTATGCCGCGCTGAAGCTCGAGGTGGACACCCGCCGGTGGGCCGGAGTGCCCTGGTATCTCCGGACCGGCAAGCGCCTGGGCAAGCGCGTCACCGAGATCGCCGTGGTGTTCAAGCGGGCACCGCACCTGCCGTTCAGCAGCACCGCCACCGAGGAGCTCGGTCAGAACGCGATCGTCATCCGCGTGCAGCCCGACGAGGGCATCACGATGCGCTTCGGGTCGAAGGTGCCGGGCAGCCAGATGGAGGTGCGCGACGTGACGATGGACTTCGGCTATGGCGCATCCTTCACCGAGTCCAGTCCGGAGGCCTACGAGCGGCTCATCCTCGACGTGCTCCTCGGAGACCCTCCGCTCTTCCCCCGGCACGAGGAGGTGGAGCTGTCCTGGACGATCCTCGATCCGGTGGTCGACCACTGGGAGAAGCACCATGTGGTGCCAGGCTCCTACCGGGCCGGGACGTGGGGCCCGGAGTCCGCCGATGAGCTGATGCGCCGGGACGGGCGGGAGTGGAGACTGCCATGATCGTGGACCTGCCGAGCACCACCACCACACTCATCAGCAGCCGGCTGGTCGCGCTGCGCCACGCGGTCGGGGCCATGGCCATGGGACGGGTCCTCACCCTCCTGCTGGTGACCGACGAGGCGATGGCGGACACGGCGATCGAGGTGGCGAACGACGCCACGCGCCAGCACCCCGCACGCATCCTGGTGCTGGTCCGGGCCAACCGTCGTGGCGCCAGCCGGCTCGACGCCCAGATCCGGGTCGGCGGTGATGCGGGTGCCAGCGAGATCGTCGTCCTGCGGTTGTTCGGCGAGATGGCGGACCACGGCGCGTCGGTCGTCACTCCACTGCTCCTGCCGGACTCCCCGATCGTCGCGTGGTGGCCCGGCGAACCTCCCGCTGACGTGGCCGCGAGCCCCCTGGGTGCCATGGCCAGGCGTCGCATCACCGACGCCGGCGGGTGCTCCAGGCCCGCCACCCAGCTCCGGCGCCGAGCCAGGCACTACGTCCCGGGTGACACCGATCTGGCCTGGACGCGCGTCACGCGGTGGCGCGGGCTGCTCGCGGCGGCGCTGGACGAGCCGCCGCACGCGCCGGTCACCTCCGCGGTCGTGGTGGCCGAGCCGGACGAGCCCAGCGCCGACCTCATGGCGGGGTGGCTCGCACAAGCACTTGAGGTCCCGGTCCGGCGTGTCAACAGCGCGCGGGGCACCGGAATCGTCAGCGTCCGCCTGGATCGCCCGGACGGGCCGGTGGATCTGGTGCGGGCCGACGAGGGGCTCTCCACGCTGACCCAGCCCAGCAGGCCGACCCGGGAGGTGGCGCTGGGCATCCCGGACGCAGCGGAGTGCCTGGCCGCCGAGCTGCGCCGTCTGGACGCCGACGAGATCTACGCTGCGGCCCTGACCACGGGCCTGCCGGAGGTCACTCGTAGCTCGGCGGGGTCCGCCAGGGCCGCTCGGTCCGGCGACGTCCCAGACGGGCCCGCGGAGGTCTCCGCCCCGGATGGCCCGTCGATGTCGGCGCGGTCCTTGCAGGGGTTGGAGCCGGAGGAGAAGGTGCCGTCGGACTCGCGCCTCCGGGAGCGTGTGGACGCCGCGATGGAGGAAGTGGCGGCCGGGATGGTCCGAGAGCTCGAGGATCAGGACTCTCTTGCTGATGCGGTGGCTGCGGCGGTGGCCAGGGTGCTCGAGGCGGGGGTGGCGGTGCGAGGGGTGGCGCACGTCGCGCTCACCGGCGGCGCCATGGGTGCCAGGACGGTGTCCGCCCTCGCGGACCAGGATCTGTCGAGTGAGGCGTGGAGCCGCATCCACGTCTGGTGGGGTGACGAGCGGTTCGTGCCCGAAGGGCATCAGGATCGCAACGACCAGCAGGCCCGTGACGCCGGTCTGGACCGACTCCCGGTGCCGGCCGACAACATCCACCCGGCACCGAGCGGAGCCCACGAGGACGAGCTCGACGAGGCGGCCGCAGTGTGGGCCGCCGAACTCGCGGCATACGCCCCGGAGGGAGGGCACTCACCGCGCTTCGATATCGTGCTGCTGGGTCTTGGTCCCGACGCTCACGTGGCGTCATTGTTCCCCGACCACCCTGCGCTGGAGGTCACCGACCGTGCCACCGTGCGGGTCACCCAGTCCCCCAAGCCCCCGCCGCTGCGGCTTTCGCTGACGGTGCCGGCGATCAACGCCGCCGAACGCGTCTGGTTCGTCGTGGCCGGTGAGGACAAGGCGGCCGCGGTCGACGCCGCGCGCGCGACCCGCGACGACCCGCACGTTCCCGCGTCCTGGGTGCGGGGCACGCTGGAGACTGTGTGGTGGCTCGACGCCGCAGCGGCAGGTCGCTGAGCGGCGACGCTGGCAGGCCCCCGTCACCCAGCCCACGCCGAACTCTCTGGCTAGGTGCCCTCCCGCGGGCGAGAGCCACGGTGGGCGACCGTCAGCCGGCGCCGTTGGTTCCCCGACGTTCGCGCAACGAGCTCAGCGCCTCATCGAGCAGCTCGGCCCCGGCCTGGTCCGAGCGACGCTCCTTGACGTAGGCGAGGTGCGTCTTGTAGGGCTCGTTGCGCGGAGCAGCCGGTGGACTGTCCTTGTCCTGGCCCGCCGGCAGGCCGCAGCGCGGGCAGTCCCAGGACTCGGGTACCTCCTCGATGCCCTCGGCCGCGAAGCTCGGACGGCTCTCATGACCGTTGGCGCACCAGTACGACACCTGCACACGCGGTGCGGCCTCGCCCCGTTCTGCCTCCCCCATGGGCCCCGACCCCACTCGACTACCCCGGATGGAATTCGTCCCGACCACAGCTGGACCTCCTGGACTCAACAGACCTGAGGAAGCAATGTAACCCGTGGTGACTCGGCAGGTCAGCACCTGCAGCGTGGGTCGCGCTCAGCCGAACCGGATCAGCAGCCCGATCCCGACGATCGAGGCGACCCAGATGATCGACACGGCGATGGTGATGCGGGTCAGGTTGCGCTCAGCCACGGTGGACCCACCGAGGCTGCTCGACATGCCGCCCCCGAACATGTCGGACAGTCCACCGCCGCGCCCCTTGTGCATGAGGATGAGCAGCACCAGGAACGCACTGCTCAGCACGAGCAGCACATCGAGGAAGATCCGGACCATGTCCACTGGTTAAACACCTCACGTCGGTCGGGCCATCGGGCCCCGGGGGGAAAGTCAGGTAACAGGGTAACCCACGCAGGGCCGGCCGAACGGCGTCGACGGCGCCGCATGACCGGCCTGCTGATGCGTGCCCTGGCTGGTCCTCCCTGAACGAAACCGGGTCGCGCAGGCGGGCGCCGCTAGCCCACGTGGTGCTGGTAGCGGCAGATGCTGGCGAAGTCCTCGACGCTCGTGCTGGCGCCGCCCACCAGGGCCCCGTCCACGTCTGTCTCCGCCATGATCGAGGCGACGTTGCCCGGTTTCACCGACCCGCCGTAGAGAATGCGGACGGCGTCCGCCGTGTCGCCGGAGGTCAGCTCGGCAAGCCGGGTCCGGATGGCGGCGCAGACCTCCTGGGCGTCGGCCGGCGTCGCCACCTCGCCGGTGCCGATCGCCCACACCGGCTCGTAGGCGATGACGAGGCCGCGAACCGTCGCCGCGTCGAGCCCCGCCAGCGCCGCATCCAGCTGGGACAGGACGTGCTCGACGTGCTCACCGGCCTGTCGGACCTCGAGCGGCTCCCCGACACACACGATGGGCACCAGCTGGTGACGCAGGGCCGCGGCGACCTTCGCTGCGACCACCTCGTCGGTCTCCGCGTGCAGCTGCCGTCGCTCGCTGTGGCCGACCACGACGTAGGTGCATCCCAGCTTGGCGAGGAAGGCACCGGAGATCTCACCGGTGTAGGCACCGGAGTCGTGCTGGGACAGGTCCTGGGCGCCGTAGCCGAGCTCGAGCCGGTCACCCTGGACAAGGGTCTGTACCGAGCGCAGATCGGTGTACGGCGGCAGGACGACGACCTCGACGCCCGAGAAGTCGTGCTTTGCGTCCCGGAGGCTCCAGTCCAGCTTCTGGACCAGGTGGGTCGCCTGGAGGTGATCCAGGTTCATCTTCCAGTTGCCCGCCATCAGCGGGGTGCGTGTCGTCATGTGGTCAGTCCTCCAGTACCTGTAGCCCGGGAAGCGTCTTGCCCTCGAGGAACTCCAACGAGGCACCTCCTCCGGTCGAGATGTGCCCGAACTCGTCGTCGGAGTGGCCGAACTGTCGGACCGCGGCGGCGCTGTCGCCACCACCGACCACCGTGAGGGCACGGTTGCTCGCCGTGATGCCCGCCAGGGCGCGGGCCAGAGCCCGCGTGCCGGCGGCATACGGCTCCATCTCGAAGGCGCCCATCGGACCGTTCCAGAACACGGTCTTGGCGTCGGCCAGCTTCTCGGTGAACAGCCGGGCCGAGTCGGGACCGATGTCCAGCCCCATGCGATCAGCGGGTATCTCCTCGACCGGGACCACGTCGTGCTCCGCGTCCGCAGAGAACTCGGTCGCCGCCACCACATCCGTGGGCAGGACGATCTCGACACCGGACTCTGCAGCCGTCGCCAGGTAACCCGTGACCTGTTGGACCTGATCCTCCTCGAGGAGGCTGGAGCCGACCTCGAGCCCCTTGGCCTTCAGGAAGGTGAAGACCATCCCGCCACCGATGACCAGCCGGTCCGCCTTACTCAGGAGATTGTCGATCACGCCCAGCTTGTCGCTGACCTTGGCGCCTCCGAGCACCACGACGTAGGGACGCTCGGGCTCCTCCGTGAGCCGACGCAGCACCTCGACCTCGGCCTGCACCAGCCCGCCGGCAGCCGACGGGAGGTGCTGGGCGATGTCGTACACGCTGGCCTGCTCGCGGTGCACGACCCCGAAGCCGTCGCTGACGTAGGCCTCCGCCAGAGCCGCGAGCTGCTCGGCGAACGCCGCCCGCTCGTCAGCCGACTTGGCGGTCTCGCCCGGGTTGAAGCGCAGGTTCTCCAGCACCAGCACCTCCCCGTCCTGCAGCGCGTCGACGGAGGATCGGGCAGAGTCACCCACGGTGTCGGTCGCGAACGCGACCGGCTGCCCCAGGAGCTCCTGCAGTCGCTCGGCAACCGGCTTCAGGGTGTACTTCGGGTCCGGCTCACCCTTGGGTCGTCCGAGGTGTGCGCACACGATGACGCGGGCCCCCTGAGCGGCGAGCTCCATGATGGTGGGCACGGAGGCCCGGACGCGCCCGTCGTCGGTGATCTTGCCGTCGTCATCCAGCGGGACGTTGAGGTCGCTGCGCACCAGGACCCTGCGACCCGAGAGGTCACCGAGGTCGGCGATCGTCTTCACCGCGTTCTCCGGCTCAGAGCTTGCTGCCGACCATGGCGACGAGGTCGACCAACCGGCTGGAGTAGCCCCACTCGTTGTCGTACCAGCCGACGATCTTGACCTGGTTGCCGATCACCTTGGTCAGGCCGGAGTCGAAGATGCACGATGCGGGGTCGGTCTCGATGTCCTTGGACACGATCGGCTCGTCGGTGTAGCGCAGGATGCCCTTCAGCGGTCCCTCGGCGGCCTTCTTGAACGCGGCGTTGACCTCCTCGACGGAGGTCTCGCGACCGGCCTCGAAGGTGAGGTCCGTCGCCGACCCGGTCGGGGTGGGCACCCGCAAGGCGTAGCCATCGAGCTTGCCCTTGAGCTGGGGAAGCACCAGGCCGATGGCCTTCGCCGCCCCGGTCGAGGTGGGCACGATGTTGAGCGCGGCCGCACGAGCCCGACGCAGGTCGCGGTGGGGGCCGTCCTGCAGGTTCTGGTCGGCGGTGTAGGCGTGGATGGTGGTCATCAGACCCTTCACGATGCCGAACTCGTCGTCGGCCACCTTCGCCATCGGGCCCAGGCAGTTCGTCGTGCACGACGCGTTGGAGATGATGTGGTGGTTCTCCGGGTCATAGTCGGCGTCGTTCACGCCGAGGACCACCGTGAAGTCCTCGTTCTTGCCCGGCGCCGAGATGATGACCTTCTTCGCGCCACCGTCGATGTGCGCCTTGGCCTTCGTGGCGTCGGTGAAGATGCCGGTCGACTCCACGACGACGTCAGCACCGAGGTCCCCCCAGGGCAGCGCACTCGGGTCCTTCTCGGCGAAGGCCTTGAACGCCTTGCCGTTCACCGAGATCTCGTCCTCCGTGGCAGTCACCTCGGCGTCCAGACGGCCGAGGATGGAGTCGTACTTGAGCAGGTGCGCCAGGGTCTCGTTGTCGGTCAGGTCGTTGACACCCACGATCTCGATGTCAGCGCCCGACGCCAGCACTGCACGGGCAAAGTTGCGGCCGATGCGGCCAAAGCCATTGATGCCTACGCGAACGGTCACTGGACCAGCCTCCCAATCTCATCCTGTCCCGGGGACAGGCTCGTGAACGGTGAAACGCTTCATGCCCCAACCTATGGGATGCCGCCAGCGGTCAACCACTCGGTACCCGCAGCCGTGCGAGGTCAGTCCTCGAGCATCTCCGCGGTCAGGCTGGCCTCGGTGCCATCGACGCCGAGCTCCGCAGCGCGCTTGTCCGCCATCGCCAACAGCCGTCGGATCCGGCCCGCCACGGCGTCCTTGGTCATGGGTGGGTCGGCCAGCTGACCGAGCTCCTCGAGGGAGGCCTGCTTGTGCTCCACCCGCAGCATCCCCGCGACGCGAAGGTGCTCAGGTGCCTCGTCCCCGAGGATCTCCAGCGCGCGGTCCACCCGCGCACCGGCAGCGACGGCGGCACGGGCGGAACGCCGCAGGTTGGCGTCGTCGAAGTTCGCCAGCCGGTTGGCGGTGGCGCGCACCTCGCGCCGCATCCGGCGCTCCTCCCACGCCAGCACCGCCTCGTGGGCACCCAGCCGCGTCAGCATGGCACCGATCGCGTCGCCGTCCCGCAGCACCACCCGGTCGACGCCGCGCACCTCTCGGGCCTTGGAGCTGATGCCCATGCGACGTCCGGCACCGACGAGCGCCAGGGCCGCCTCCGGACCGGGGCAGGTGATCTCCAGGGCGGAGGATCGACCGGGCTCCGTGATTGAGCCGTGCGCCAGGAAGGCACCGCGCCAGGCGGCCTCCGCGTCGCACACGGCTGCGCCGACGATCCGCGGGGGCAGCCCCCGGACCGGTCTGCCACGGTGGTCGATCAGCCCGGTCTGCCGCGCCAGCGACTCTCCGTCAGAGGTTGCCCGGACGATGTAACGGGTGCCCTTGCGAAGACCGCCGGGACCCATGACGACCAGCTCACTGCTCGAGCCGTAGACCTCGGCCATGAAGGCCCTCAGCCGACGAGCCACCTGTGCGGTGTCGACCTCGGCCTCGATCACGATCCGGCCGCCGATGATGTGCAGGCCGCCGGCGAACCGGAGCATCGTGGAGACCTCTGCCTTCTTGCAGCAGGTCTTGGTGACGGGGAGCCGGCTGAGTTCGTCCTTCACGCGGGCCGTCATGGCCATGGTGCCCCCCTTAGAGGTCCTATGTGTCCGTGCTGCCTGCTCAGCCACCGAAGATCACGTCCCGGTAGGCGGCAGCCAGCCGCAGGGTGTCGTGCTCCCGCGGTCTCCGCATCTTACGCACTGGCGTGACGACCAGCTCGGCGCCGATCCCGTGGGCGACCTCCCGCAGAGCTCGTTCCTCGCTGCGGACCACGACTGGGTCGACGATGACGTAGTCCACGGTGAGGTCGGGCGCGTGAGCAGAGAGCACCTCGACATGCTCGGCGGGTGAGAAGCCAAACGTCTCGTCATCGTCCAGACCCACGTTGAGGGTCAGGATCCGACGCGCCGCGGTGTGCACCAGGGCCTCCTGCAGCTCGGGCACCAGCAGGTGCGGCATGACCGAGGTGAACCACGAGCCCGGGCCCAGGATCACCCAGTCGGCGAGCTTGATGGCCTCGAGCGCCGGTTTGGAGGCGGCCGGCTCCTCGGGGACGATCCGCACGCTCATCACGCGACCGGGGGTGCCCGCGACGGCGGACTGCCCCTTCACCACGGAGATCTCCTCCGGTGCCTCGGGATCGGCACCCAGGACTGTTGCCTCGATGTCGAGCGGGATCTCGCACATGGGCAGCACGCGTCCGCGGGTGTTCAGCAGCTTCCCGACCAGGTCCAGTCCGCGCACGGGGTTGTCGAGAAGCTCCCACAGGCCCATGATCAGCAGGTTGCCCAGTGCGTGGCCGGCGAGTTGGCCGTTGCCGCCGAGCCGGTGCTGTAGGACGGCGCTCCACTGGTGGCCCCAGGCCGTGTCCTCGCACAGTGCCGCGAGGGCCATACGCAGGTCGCCGGGAGGGAGGATGTCGAACTCCTCGCGGAGCCGACCACTGGATCCCCCGTCGTCGGCGACCGTCACCACGGCGGTGATCTCCTCGGTGAGGTGCCGCAGCGACTGCAGGGACGCAGCGAGCCCGTGACCGCCTCCGAGCGCGACGACCCGTGGTGCCTTCACTCGCGCCCCAGATCGCGGTGAAAACTGGTCAGGGCGACCCCGGGCCGCCCCTCGAGCCGACTCACAAGCTCCTCGGTCACGGCGACCGAGCGGTGCTTGCCTCCCGTGCACCCGATGGCCACGGTGACATAACGCCGTCCCTCGGACAAATAGCCGTCCATCGAGACGTTCAGCATCTCGGTGACCGCGTCAAGGTAGCGGTCCAGGCCCGGCTGGCTCAGGACGTAGGACCGGACCCGCTCGTCTCGGCCGGTGAAGGGCCGCAGCTCGGGCTGCCAGTAGGGGTTCACGAGGAAGCGAAGGTCCAGGACGACGTCAGCGTCCAGCGGGATGCCGTACTTGAAGCCGAACGACAGGATGGCCATCCGCAGCCGCACGCTGACGTCCGTGTTGAGGAGCTCGTCGACGGCGATGCCCAGCTGATGGACGTTGTAGCCGGTCGTGTCGATGACCACGTCCGCACCGGAACGGATGTCGCCCAGCATGCGGCGCTCCTTGTGGATGCCGTCCAGGAGCAGCCCCTCCCCCTGGAGCGGGTGCGGTCGCCGGACGCTCTCGAACCGGCGCACCAGTGCCTCGTCGCTGCTGTCCACGAAGATGGTGCGCGGCTTGAACCCGCGATCCTTCAGTGCCCGGATGCCTCGCGAGAGCTCGGTGGTGAAGTCTCGGCTGCGGACGTCGACCACCGCGGCGAGCTTCTGGGGTCGCGCACCCCCGGAGACGACGTCGATCAGGTCGACGAGCATCTTCGGCGGGATGTTGTCAACGACGTACCAGCCCCGGTCCTCGAGGACGTTGGCGGCCGTGGTGCGGCCAGCTCCGCTCATGCCGGTCAGGAGCACGAACTCCCGGTGATCCTGACCGGTGCGGTCGTCCCCCGGGACGGCGCGGGTCGCCGCCCGTGGTGAAGCAGTGGCCATGGACGCGTCCGCATCGAGATCGGTCATGATCGGTCTCCTCAGTCAACAACTTCGCCGGTAGCAAGGTTAACGCCCTGGGCGGGGGTCTCCTCGCTGGTGAGTCTCGCGTGGATGACCGCTGCCATCGACGGACCGATCCCGGGCACCTCGGTCAGCTCCTCGACGGATGCCTGACCGATCCGCTTGACCGAGCCGAACGCGCGCAGGAGCGCCTTCTGCCGGCCGGGTCCGAGCCCGGGGATACCGTCCAACCGGCTCACCGTCATCGACTTGGAGCGGCGTTGCCGGTGAAAGGCGTTGGCGAAGCGGTGCGCCTCGTCACGCACCCGCTGCAGCAGGTAAAGCCCCTCGCTCGTGCGCGGCAGGATCACCGGGAACTCCTGCCCGGGAACCCAGACCTCCTCGAGCCGCTTTGCCAGGCCGATCACCGACACGTCGTTGACCCCGACCTCGCTCAGCGCGGCAGCGGCGGCGTTGACCTGCGGCAGGCCACCGTCGACCACCACCAGGTTGGGTGGGTAGGCGAACCGGGCGGGTCTGCCGTCCGGCGGACCCTGCTGCGCCCGGCCCTGTGGGTCGGTGGCGTCCGGGTCGGCGCCGGCCTCGGCTGAGGGGGCAGCGAGCAGGTGGCGGAACCGGCGGGTCAGCACCTCGTGCATGGCCGCCGTGTCGTCGCTGGTGCCGTGCCGGACGATGAAACGGCGGTACTCGCTCTTGCGTGGAAGCCCGTCCTCGAAGACGACCATCGAGCCGACGACGTCTGTGCCCTGCACGTGGCTGATGTCGAAGGACTCGATCCGCAGTGGCGCATCATCCAGCTCGAGAATCTCCTGCAGCTCCTGGAGTGCCTGGCTCCGGATCGTGAGGTCCCCCGAGCGGGCCACCTTGTGGCGGGCGAGCGACTGCTGAGCATTGCGGGCCACGGTCTCCAGCAGGGTCCGTTTGTCTCCGCGCTGGGGCACCCGGATCGTCACGCGGGCACCGCGGATCGCGGACAGCCACTCCTCGAGGTTGCCCCGGCCGGTGGGCTCGACCGGCACCAACACCTGCCGTGGCACCGCCTGCGGCGACTCGTCGCCGTAGACCTGCTGGAGGAGGTGCTCCACGATGTCGCCGAGGTCCTCCGCGCCCTTCTCACTGACCCAACCCCGCTGCCCCCGGACCCGGCCGCCGCGGACATGGAAGACCTGGAAGGCCACCTCCAGCTCGTCATCGGCCAGGGCGAACACGTCGGCGTCCGTGGCGTCCGGCAGCACGACGGCTGACTTCTCCAGGGCCCGCTGCAGCGCCACGATGTCATCGCGCAGCCGGGCGGCGGTCTCGAAGTCCAGCTCCTGGCTCGCTCCGCGCATCCGGCGCTCGAGGTCCTTGACGAACTGGCCGGTGTTCCCCGCCATGAAGTCGCAGAAGTCCTCGGCGATCGCCCGGTGCTCCTCAGGGGTGACCCGCCCCACGCAGGGAGCGGAGCACTTGTCGATGTAGCCGAGCAGGCAGGGCCGCCCGACCTGGTTGGCGCGTTTGAACACCCCCTTGCTGCAGGTGCGCATCGGGAAGACCCGCAGCAGCTGGTCGAGGGTCTCGCGGATCGCCCAGGCATGGGCATAGGGACCGAAGTAGCGCGTGCCGGGCTTCTTGGCGCCACGCATGACCTGCGCCCGCGGGAACTCCTCACCCATGGTCACCGCGAGATAGGGGTAGGACTTGTCGTCCCGGTACTTCACGTTGAACCGCGGGTCGTACTCCTTGATCCAGGCATACTCCAGCTGCAGTGCCTCGACCTCGTTGCGCACCACCGTCCACTCCACGGAGGCGCCCGTCTGCACCATCGAGCGGGTGCGCGGGTGCAGCGCCGAGATGTCCTGGAAGTAGGAGCTCAGCCGGGAACGGAGCGAGACCGCCTTGCCGACATAGATCACCCGGCCGTGCGTGTCACGGAAGCGGTACACGCCCGGGTCGGTGGGGATCTCGCCGGGTCGGGGACGATAGCTCGACGGGTCAGCCATGGATCAGGCGGACCGCCCCCGGGTGCGCGCTGCCGCCCGTGGCCCGGCGTGTCGCTCGAGCAACGGACTGAGGAACCTGCCGGTGTAGCTGTCCGGGTCATCCGCGATCTGCTCGGGTGTCCCCTGCGCCACGATCGTGCCGCCGCCCCGGCCACCCTCCGGGCCCATGTCGACCACCCAGTCGGCGCTCTTGATGACATCGAGGTTGTGCTCGATGACCAGCACCGTGTTGCCCTTGTCGACCAGGCCCTGAAGGACGCCGAGAAGCTTGCGGATGTCCTCGAAGTGCAGCCCGGTGGTCGGCTCGTCCAGGACGTAGATCGTCCGGCCGGACGACCGCTTCTGGAGCTCGGCGGCGAGCTTGACCCGTTGCGCCTCGCCACCGGACAGGGTGGTCGCGGGCTGGCCCAGCCGGACGTAGCCGAGCCCCACCTCCGCCAGCGTGGTGAGGTGCCGGGCAATGGCCGGCACCGCGGCGAAGAACTCGGCCGCCTCCTCGATCGGCATGTCCAGCACCTCGGAGATGGTGCGGCCCTTGAAGTGCACCTCGAGCGTCTCGCGGTTGTAGCGGGCGCCGTGACACACCTCGCACGGGACGTAAACGTCGGGCAGGAAGTTCATCTCGATCTTCAGCGTGCCGTCACCGGCGCACGCCTCGCAGCGTCCGCCCTTGACGTTGAACGAGAACCGGCCCGGCAGGTAGCCGCGCACCTTGGCCTCGGTGGTCTCGGCGAACAACCGGCGGATGTGGTCGAAGACACCGGTGTAGGTGGCCGGGTTGCTGCGGGGAGTGCGACCGATCGGGCTCTGGTCGACGTGCACGACCTTGTCCAGGCCATCCAGACCCTCCACCCGCTTGTGACGCCCAGGGACGTGCCGCGCACGGTTCAGCCGGTTGGCCAGGACCTTGTAGAGGATGTCGTTGACCAGCGTCGACTTGCCGGAGCCGGAGACCCCGGTGATCGCGACGAGATTGCTCAACGGGAACCGGACGTCGATCCCCCGAAGGTTGTGCTCCCGCGCACCCATGACGGAGACGAACTTGCCGTTCTGCTTCCGTCGCTGCGCCGGCACCGGGATCTCCTTGCGCCCGGACAGGTAGGCCCCGGTCTCGGAGGTGGCGTGCGACTTGAGGTCGGCGACCGAACCGGAGTGCACGACGCGGCCGCCGTGCTCCCCTGCTCCGGGTCCGATGTCGACGACCCAGTCGGCGGCCTCGATCGTGTCCTCGTCGTGCTCGACGACGATGAGCGTGTTGCCGAGGTCCCGCAGGCGGGTGAGCGTCTCGATCAGCCGGTGGTTGTCACGCTGGTGGAGTCCGATCGACGGCTCGTCCAGCACGTAGAGGACACCGACCAGTCCGGAGCCGATCTGGGTGGCCAGCCGGATGCGCTGCGCCTCGCCACCTGACAGGGTTGCCGCCGGACGGTCGAGTGAGATGTAGTCCAGTCCGACGTCGAGCAGGAACCGCAGGCGCGACTGCACCTCGTTGTTGACCTGCTCGGCGATCTGTGCCTCCCGGTCGGTCAGCTCCACGCCGCCGATGAACTCCGCGCACTGGTCGATCGGGAGGGCGCACACCTCCGAGATGTTGCGACCCCCGATCGTGACCGCGAGCGACTCCGGCTTCAGCCGACTCCCCTGGCACACTGGGCAGGGCACCTCGCGCATGAGTGACTCGTAGCGCTCGCGGCTGGAGTCCGACTCGGTCTCGGCGTGCTTGCGCTTGACGTAGGGGATGACGCCCTCGAAGCCGGTGCTGTAAGCGCGCTCCCGCCCGAACCGGTTGCGGTAGCGCACGTGGACCTTGTGCTTGTAGCCGAACAGGATGGCGTCCCGGGCCCGCCCGGGGAGCGCCCGCCACGGCGTCTTCAGGTCGAACTTCAGGTCCTCCCCGAGGCCGCCGAGCACCCTGACGAAGTAGTCACTGATCCCACTTGCCGTGGACCACGGGATGATCGTGCCGTCCAGGATGCTGGAGTCCTCGTCCCGGATCACGAGTTCGGGGTCAACCTCGAGCTCGACGCCGATGCCGGTGCAGGACGGGCACGCCCCGAACGGTGAGTTGAACGAGAACGAGCGGGGCTCGATCTCGTCCATCGACAGCGGGTGGTCGTTGGGACAGGCCATCCGCTCGGAGAAGCGGCGCTCCCGAGGGCGACCCTGCTCGTCGTCGTCGGGGATGTCGACGAACTCCACCACCACGATGCCGCCCGCCAGGCCCAGCGCGGTCTCCACCGAGTCGGTCAGCCGCTGCTTCGCCTTGCGGTCTCCACCCTTCGACACCAGACGGTCCACGACGACGTCGATCGAGTGCTTCTTCTGCTTCTCCAGCGTGGGCGGCTCCGTGAGGGTGACGACCTCACCGTCGACCCTCGCCCGCGAGAAACCCTTGTGCTGCAGCTCACCGAACAGGTCGGCATACTCACCCTTGCGGGCGCGCACGACCGGTGCCAGCACCTGGAACCTGGTGCCCTCGGGAAGCTCCAGGAGCCGGTCCACGATCTGTTGCGGGGTCTGCCGCGCCACCGGCTCCCCACAGACGGGGCAGTGCGGCCGCCCGACCCTCGCGAAGAGCAGCCGGAGGTAGTCGTAGACCTCCGTGATAGTGCCCACCGTCGACCGCGGGTTGCGGTTGGTGGACTTCTGGTCGATGGAGACGGCCGGCGACAGACCCTCGATGAAGTCGACGTCGGGCTTGTCCATCTGGCCCAGGAACTGGCGGGCGTAGGCGGACAGGGACTCGACGTAGCGTCGCTGCCCCTCGGCGAAGATCGTGTCGAACGCCAGGGAGGACTTGCCGGAGCCACTCAGCCCCGTGAAGACGACGAGCGCGTCGCGCGGGATGTCGACCGAGACGTCCTTGAGGTTGTGCTCGCGTGCGCCGCGCACGACGAGACGGTCGTGACGCGGCGGCAGCGAGGTGGCAGAGGTCGGGACAGGCACGCTCTCGATGGTATGTCCTAGGGCTGACACTCCCCCAAGCCGTGACGCGGCCCGCCGGTGCTACCGCGGACGCCGAGTGACAAGTTATGCTCTCGACTGCATAGTTATGTGACGCTCGGCACTCTTTCTACCCGGAGCAGAACCGGTGCGTCTACAGTCGCCGCAGCAGTGTCGGACCACCGGGTGCTGCGCTCACCGGGCCGACGACGTCCCGGGTCCTCTCTCACGCGGCTACAGGCTGCCCGCCCCTCGGACGGTGCCATGAACCAGAGCCCCCTCCTCCCGACCCATGCCTCAGGCGCGCCGTCAGGGCGCCCCGCGGGACCCGCCCGCGGCGTGGGAGACCGTCCTCCGGGCCTCTACGACGGCAACCACGAGCACGACGCCTGTGGGGTGGCGTTCGTGGCCACGCTGCGCGGTTACCCGGGGCACGACATCGTGACGCACGCACTGACGGCCCTCGAGAACCTTGACCACCGCGGCGCAGTCGGTGCCGAGCCGGACTCCGGGGACGGCGCCGGTATCCTCACACAGGTCCCGGACCGCTTCCTCCGTGAGGTCCTGCCGGTGGACCTCCCGGAGCCCGGCGCGTATGCCGTGGGGCTGCTCTTCCTGCCCACCGACCGCGACGAGGCCATGATGCGCGCAGAGGTCGAGGGGATCCTGACTGCTGCCGGGGTGCTCGTCCTCGCCTGGCGCGAGGTGCCGACCCGTCCCGAGATCGTGGGGCCGATGGCGCGTGCGGCCATGCCGTTGATGCGCCAGGTCGTCGTGGCCTCCCAGACCGGGGAGTCCGGGATCGAGCTGGAGCGCCGCGTGTGGCTGGCCCGCAAGCTGGTCGAGCGTCGCACCGAGGTCTACCCCGTCTCCCTCTCCGCGCGGACCATCACCTACAAGGGGATGCTGACCACGGGGCAGCTCGCCGACTTCTTCCCCGACCTCACGGACGAGCGATACGAGTCCAGCCTCGCCGTGGTCCACTCCAGGTTCTCGACCAACACGTTCCCGTCGTGGCCGCTCGCCCACCCCTACCGGGTCATCGCGCACAACGGCGAGGTGAACACCGTCCGCGGCAACCGCAACTGGATGCACGCCCGCGAGAGCAACCTGACCACCTCGGTGTTCCCTGGAGACCTGTCCCAGGTCCTCCCGATCTGCACGCCGGGCGCGAGCGACTCAGCCACCTTCGACGAGGTCGTCGAGCTGCTTTACCTCGGCGGTCGGTCCCTCCCGCACGCCGTGCTGATGATGGTGCCGGAGGCGTGGGAGAACAACGCCGAGCTGCCCGACGACGTCCGGGCGTTCTACGAGTTCCACGCCACGATCATGGAGCCCTGGGACGGCCCGATGAACCTCGTCTTCACCGACGGCACGCAGGTCGGTGGGGTCCTGGACCGCAACGGCCTGCGCCCGTCGCGCTACTGGGT
>DATGRS010000046.1:0-13501 GCA_035303365.1 Ornithinicoccus sp. | reverse complement strand
GAGCGCCTTGCCCTCCTCGGGCAGCTTGTCGCCGTGGATCGTGATGGAACCTGACTCGAAGGTCTCCAGGCGGTTGATCGTGCGGCACAGCGTCGACTTGCCGGACCCCGACGGACCGATCACCACGACGACCTCGCCCCGGTGGACCGTGAGGTTGATGTCCTTGAGCACGTGCAGGTCGCCGAAGTGCTTGTTGACGCCCTCCAGCACCACCAGCGGCTCGTTGGTGGGACGGGGGTGCCCGTTAGCGTCTTCGCTCATGGCAGGCACCCTACTGAGCAGAACCGCGCAGGTGCAGCAGATTTGCGCAGCCGTAACCGAATCGAGTCCTTACGATCCTGCACGTTGGGCGCTCTGAGCGCTGTCGCTGTGCCTCGTGGCCTCAGCCATCTGGGCGCCGCGGGTTAGGATCGTGCGGCTTGGGGCCAGTAGCTCAGCCGGTTAGAGCAGCGGACTCATAATCCGTCGGTCCAGGGTTCAAGCCCCTGCTGGCCCACTTTCGCCGTGTATGACTTCGCCTGACGCGTTTGGCTTCGGCTGATCCTTGACGCGGTTCCGGTTGATCCATGACGGCGCTTCGGACGATCGTTCTCGTGCGGAGACGCGGCGTGTCGCACGGCTCGCCACGCCGGTGCACTTGATACTCCTGTGACAAGAGAGCACAATGGGAAGCGTCACACGGAGAGATCCGCTCGCGGTGTGGTCAGAGGCCGTTGGGGAAGACGTCCCTCGCACCACACAGGAGGTTCCGGATGTCTGCTGTGACGCCGCGTATCGTGACGCGCGGGGTGGTGTTTATTCACTCCACCCCGACTGCGTTGTGCCCGCACATCACGTGGGCGCTCGAGGGAGTCCTCGACACACGTGTCTCCCTGGACTGGGTCCCGCAGCCGGCACAGCCCGGCACCATGCGGGCCGAGTTCTCCTGGACCGGCGACGCCGGCACCGGGGCATCTCTCGCTAGCGCCATGCGCGGCTGGGACGGCCTGCGTTATGAGGTCGTCGAGGAAGCCAGCCGCGGCAGCGACGGCGCCCGGTGGACCCACACGCCCGAATTGGGCATCCACCACAGCCGCCTCTCGGCCAACGGTGACGTCGTCGTCAACGAGGACCGCATCCGCGGCATCGTGGACGAGGCCGCCGGCAACATGGCCGTGCTCACCGTCGAGCTGGACCGCGCACTGGGTTCGGCGTGGGACGCCGAGCTCGAGCAGTTCCGCTACGCGGGTGAGGGCGCGCCCGTGAAGTGGCTGCACAAGGTCAGCTGAAGCTCGACGTCACCTGACTGACGACCGGGCGGGCAGACTCCGGTTGCTCAACCCTCGCGGTCCGACCGGTGAGCCAGCTCCTCGTGGATCGCGAGCATCTCGTCGGCCGAGTGCTCCCAGCTGAACGTCTCGGCCTGGGCGCGGGCCAGCTCTCGCGCGTCCGGTCGCCTGATCAGCTCCAGCACGGCATCGGCGAACAGCTGCGGGTCGGACGGCGCCGCGATGCCGCCGTCCTGCACGACCTCGGCGAGCGCACCCTCATCCGGGCACACGGTCGGGACGCCGCACGCGAGCGCCTCCAGTGCCGCCAGACCGAAGGTCTCCAACGGTCCGGGGGCGATCGCAACATCCGCCCTGCGCATGATCGCGGCGAGCTCCCGGCGATCGCGGATGTAGGAGTGGAACGACACCGGCAGGTCCTTGGCCCGCTCGATGAGCTGGTTCCGCAGCGGGCCCTGTCCGAGCACGGTCAGGTGGGCGGGGACGCCGCGCCGCACGAGGGCTCGCAGCGTCTCGATCGATAGCTGGGGGTTCTTCTCCGGTGCCAGGCGGCCACAGTGGATGATGTGCAGGACGTCGTCGTGCCGGTGGTGGCCGGTGGGCGCGAGGAGCTGGTGGGAGTCGTCGGGGTGGAACACCTCGAGGTCGACGCCGAGCTTGACGACGCGGGCCGGGATGCCGTTGCGCTTGAACTCTGCCGCGGCGAAGTGGCTGGGGCAGACGATGACGTCGTAGTCCGCGGCGCTCTTCCGGTTGATGAGATCGGCTGCCCAGACGGCGGGCACGTCGGGCACCGGAGTGCGCCGCACCATGATGCCGGTCATGTTCTCGTGGCTGATCATGATGCTGCCGATGCCGCGGCGGCGGGCCCAGCGTCCCATCCAGCGTGTGGTCGAGCGGTCGGAGACCTCGATGGTGTCTGGCGCGATCTGGTCCATCAGCCGGCCCAGGCGGACCCGGTTGAACATCAGCGAGTAGCCGGTGCCGGGGATCGGCGTGGCCGGGACCCGGTAGACGGTGCCCTGGGCCTCCTCGGTGACCGCGTCCACCCCCTCGGCGGCCGGGATGACCAGTGAGGCACGGTGCCCGCGCTCCTGGTAGAGCTGCCCCCAGTGCTGCAGGGCGGTCTTGATGCCACCGGAGGTGGGGCTGACGAAGTTCGCGACCCGGAGAATGTGCATAGGGCCGAAACGCTACCCCGGCACAGCCGGGGCACCCTCACGGACGCCGACCAGGCTGCTCAGGATGTGGTCCGGAACGTCAGCGCGACGTTCGCGCCGCCGAAGCCGAAGCTGTTGCTGAGGGCGGCCAGGTCGCCGGCGGGCAGCTCCCGGCTCGACCCCGTCACGACGTCGACCTGGATCTCAGGGTCCTGCTCGTTGAGGTTGATCGTGGCGGGGATCGACCGGTGGTGCAGCGTCAGCACGGTCAGCAGGGCCTCGAGGGCGCCCGCGGCACCCAGCAGGTGACCGGTCATCGACTTCGTCGCCGTGACCGGGATCTCGGTGCTGTGCGACCCGAACGCCCGGGCGATGGCACGGGCCTCGGCCGCGTCGCCAACAGGGGTCGACGTCGCGTGCGCGTTGATGTGCCCGATGTCACCGGTGCTCAGTCCGGCGTCCTCCACGGCCTCCATCATGGCCCGCGCCGCACCGGCACCCTCCGGCTCACCGGCGGTGATGTGGTAGGCGTCGGACGAGCTGCCGACCCCGGCCACCTCGCCGTAGATGGTGGCACCACGTGCCTTGGCGTGCTCCTCGGACTCGAGGACGAGCACGGCGGCGCCCTCACCGAGGATGAAGCCGTCGCGCGACACGTCGTAGGGGCGCGATGCGCCGGCGGGGTCGTCGTTGCGCGTGGACAGGGCGGTCATCGCGGCGAAGGCAGCGATCGGCAGGGGGTGGATCGCAGCCTCGGTACCGCCGGCCACGACCACGTCGGCCCTGCCGGACCTGATCATGTTCAGCGCGAGCCCGATCGCCTCGGCGCCCGACGCGCAGGCGCTCACCGGCGTGTGGGCCCCGGCACGCGCCTTGAGGTCGAGGGAGACCGCGGCTGCGGGCCCGTTGGGCATCAGCATCGGCACGGTCAGCGGGAAGACCCGGCGTGGGCCGCGCTCCTTCAGGTTGTCCCACTGGTCCAGCAGCGTCCAGACCCCGCCGATGCCGGAGCCGATGGCGACACCCAGCCGCTCCGGCTCGACCTCTGGCGTTCCCGCGTGGGCCCACGCCTCGCGCGAGGCGATAAGGGCGTACTGGCCGGCGGGGTCGTTGCGACGGACCTCGACCTTCGGGAGAACCTGGTCGGGCGAGGTGTGCACCGAGGCGGCGAACGTGACGGGGAGCTGGTGCTGCTCGACCCAGTCGTGCTCGAGGGTGCGGACTCCGGACGTGCCGGCCTGGATGGCCTGCCAGGTCTCCTCGACGTTGCCTCCGACCGGGCTGGTCGTGCCCATGCCGGTGACGACGACACGGCGCTCGGGGTTCGGGGACATCTGCTGCTCCTCGGTGGGGATGGGGTGATGGTCGGGTGGTGCACCGGTGGGCGCCGGCTCGACGCGATGTCCGTATGCCGGACGCCCACCGGTCTGGGCCAGGCTGGGTCAGCCCTGCGCGCTGCTGATGAAGTTGACAGCGTCCTTGACGTGGGTCAGGTTCTTGACCTCGTCGTCCGGGATGCGCACGCCGAACTTGTCCTCGGCGTTGACGACGACCTGCATCATGGACAGCGAGTCGATGTCGAGGTCCTCCTGGAAGGACTTGTCCATCTGGACCGCTTCGGCCTCGATGCCGGTCTCCTCGTTGACGATCTCGGCGAGTCCGGCAAGGATCTCCTGCTCGTTCATAGCCATGTGGCGTGCTCCTTCTCTCTCCAACTGGGCTGACCCGGAAGTCCCGCCGGGTCTCGGGAAAGGTGGGGTCAGGGCAGCACGATGACCTGCGCGGCATACACCAGCCCGGCACCGAAGCCGAACTGCAGGGCCAGGCCGCCGTGCGGCGCCTCGCCCTCGTTGAGCATCCGGGCGGTGGCCAGCGGCACGGAGGCGGCGGAGGTGTTGCCGGTCTCGGCGATGTCCCGGGCGACCGGGACGTCCTCGGGCAGTCCGATGTGCTTGACCATCGCGTCCGTGATGCGCATGTTGGCCTGGTGCGGGATGAAGACGTCGAGCTGGTCGGACGTGACGCCCGCCGCGGCGAGCGCCTTGTCGACCACCGGCGCGATGGAGTACACCGCCCAGCGGAACACCGACTGCCCCTGCATGGCGAAGTATGGCCAGTCCACCGACTCGCCCCGGGGCTCGGCCATCTGGCCGCGCAGGCCGGTCCAGGGCTCCTTCTGGATGATCTTGTCCCAGTTGTCGCCGTCGGAGCCCCAGATGGTCGGACCGATGCCCGGGAAGTCGGACGGGCCGACGACTGCGGCGCCCGCGCCGTCGCCGAAGATGAAGGCCGTGCCGCGGTCGTGCTTGTCGGTGAAGTCCGACAGCTTCTCGACGCCGACGACCAGGACGTACTCGGCGCTGCCGGCGCGCACCATGTCGTTCGCGAGCGAGATGCCGTAGCAGTACCCCGCGCACGCCGCCGAGATGTCGAAGGCGGCCGGCCCGTTGGTGCCGAGCCGGTGGGCGAGCAGGGGAGCGGCCGCGGGAGTCTGGTAGGGGTGGGTGACCGTGGCCATCAGCACGACGGAGATCTGGTCGGGCGTCAGGCCGGCCATCGCGATCGCGTCGCGTGACGCAGCCTCAGCCATGTCGATCACCGTCTCGTCCTCGCGGGCGAAGCGACGCTCCTTGATGCCTGACCGCTGGGTGATCCACTCGTCGCTGGAGTCGATCCAGGTGCAGACCTCCTCGTTGGTGACGACGCGCTCCGGGCGGTAGCCCCCCACGCCGTGGACGCGCGCGTGCCGTGCGCCCTCCGGGACGGTGATCGTCGGCTGGTCGGTCTTGGGTTGCGTGGTCACAGGGTCTCCTTCTGCCTCGTGGCGCCGTGGGTCTCCGCGGGCGAGCCGTGCTCGCGGATCATGCGTCGGGCGGCCTCGAGGTCGTCCGGTGTCTTCAGGGCCAGCAGCTCGACGCCCCGCAGCGCCCGCTTGGCCAGACCGGTCAGCGTGCCGGCGGGCGGGAGCTCGATCAGGCCGGTGACTCCCATCGCGGCGAAGGTCTCCATGCACCGGTCCCAGCGGACGGGGTTGCTGACCTGGTTCACGAGCCGGCGCAGCACGTCCTGGCCGTCAGTGACGGCCTGCCCGTCGGCGTTGGACAGCAGGGTGCCGCGGACGTCCCGCGTCGTGATGGCCGTCGCGTAGCGGCCCAGCTGCTCGACGGCGCTGGCCATGTGGTGGGTGTGGAACGCGCCGGCCACCTGCAAGGGTATGACGCGCGCCCGGGTCGGCGGCGCCTCCTGCAGGGCGGCGAGCTGCTCCAGCGTGCCTGCCGCGACCACCTGTCCGGCACCGTTCATGTTGGCCGGTGTGAGGCCGTGCTGCGCGAGGACCGAGGTGACCTCGTCCGGGTCGCCGCCGAGCACCGCGCTCATCCCGGTCGGTGTCGCCGCGGCCGCCTCCGCCATCAGCCGGCCGCGCTCCCTCACGAAGACCATGGCCTGCTCGTCCGAGAGGACGCCCGCCGCCGCGGCAGCGGTGATCTCACCCACGGAGTGCCCCGCCCAGGCGCCGACGTGGTCCTTGTCCCGGCCCTCGGTGACGATCGTGGGCAGTGACACGAGTCCGGCCGCGACGAGCAGCGGCTGGGCCACCGCAGTGTCGCGGATGGTGTCTGCGTCCGAGGTGGTGCCGTGTGCCACGAGGTCCAGGGAGGCAACAGCGGAGAGCCACTCCAGCCGCTCCCGGAGGCCGTCCAGCTCGAGCCAGGGGTCGAGGAAGCCGGGGGTCTGGGAGCCCTGTCCGGGCGCGACGATCACAAGCACGCGTTCCACTCTCCCGTCCGCAGGTTCTCGGCGACGACATGGTTACCCACCACATCTGGTGGTGTTCCTTGGAGGAAACCTACAACGTGCGGCGCCATGTCACCTGTGCTCCGGAGGACATCCGGCCGTAGGCCAGCGCCACCCGAGCGACCCAGGCGTCCCGTGGCTCGCTGAGGTCCAGGTCGATGACGTCGGCGATCTTCTGCAGCCGGTAGCGCACCGTGTTGGGGTGCACGAACAGGGTCCGACCTGTGGACTCCAGCCGCGCCCCGGAGTCCAGGTAGGCCGTCGCCGTCTCCAGCAGCCCGCCGTGCTCGCTCAGCGGGCGGTAGATCCGGTCGATCAGGAACCTGCGCGCCGGGCCCTCGCCGCTGAGCGCCCGCTCGGCGAGCAGGTCGTCGGCCGCCACCGGTCGCGGTGCGTCGGGCCAGGCCAGCGCGGCGTCCAACCCCGACAGTGCCGCACGTGCCGAGCGACCGGCGGCGAAGAGGTGCGGCACCTGGGGGCCCACGACCACGGGCCCGCTGCCGAAGTGGCCGACCAGCCGGGCTGCGGTCGCGAGCGGGTCGGTCAACCTGCCGAGCACCACGATGAGTCGGTTGCCCTGCACGGCGATGAGCACCTCCAGGCCCTCGCGGACGGCAGCGGCGCGGATGCCCTCGGCGACCTCGGCGCTGCTCCGCTGCGGCATCGCGCCGACCACGACGGCGATGTCGGCCACCTGCTCCCAGCCCAGCTCGGCGGCGCGGGACTGCAGCGTGTCGTCCGCCTCACCGCGGATCACGGCATGGACGACCAGTGACTCGAGCCGGGCGTCCCAGGCACCGCGCGACTCCGCGGCCGAGGCATACACCTGGGCCGCGGCGAAGGCCACCTCCCGGGCGTAGCGGAGCAGCGAGTCACGGACCCTGGCCTCTTCGCCGGGCTGGGCCAGCAGCTCCACGTGCTCCTCGACCACGTCGATGGTGGTCCGCACGAGATCGAGGGTCTGTCGCAGGGTGACGGTTTGGGCCAGCTCCCGCGGTGCCGTGCCGAAGATGTCGGCCGTCACCGGCAGCGAGTCGTCCTTCTGTCGGTACCAGGTCAGAAAGCCGTGGATGCCGGCCTGCGCCACGAGCCCGACCCAGGAACGGTCCTGCGCCGACAGCTCGCGGTACCACTGGTGCTCGCGCTCCATCCGCTGCGCCGCGAAGGTGGCGACGGTCCCCACGTTGCGCAACGTCGGCTCCCGGGAGCCGTTGCGGGACTCGTCCACCCGGGCACTGTATCCCCGCCAGTTTGTGCCTGCCACACAATGCGACGCGTCGCGTGTGGCCGGTAGGTTCGGGGCATGGCCCGAGACGCAGCCGACCCCATCGTCCCCGACACCAAGGACTGGACCTGGAGCACCACCCGTCCGTGCCCGGAGTGCGGATTCGACGCGTCCACGGTGTCCGCGGAGGCACTCCCCGACGCGGTCGCGCCGCTCACCGAGCCGTGGGCCGCCGTGCTGACCGGCGCAGCGGTCCGGCAGCGACCGGTGCCGACGACCTGGTCCCACCTGGAGTACGCCTGCCACGTGCGGGACGTGCTCACCGTCTTCGCCAGCCGTTTCGAGCTGATCCTCGAGCGAGAGGACCCGATGCTGCCGAACTGGGACCAGGACAACGCCTCGATCGACGGGGAGTATGCCGCGCAGGACCCGGTAGAGGTCGGCCGCCAGATCGCGGAGCGGTCCGAGGAGCTGGTGGCGGTGCTGCAACGCTTCCAGGGGGCGGACTGGGACCGTCCGGTCACCAGGTCTGACGGGGCGCGCTTCACGGCGCTGTCCCTGGGTCGCTACCTGCTGCACGACCTCGCTCACCACCTCGTGGATGTGGGCGAGACCGAGCCCGGCGGCTGAGCCACAGGTGTCGGCGCCGGTTCTCATCGCGCACCGCGGGGCCAGCGGTTATCGCCCCGAGCACACCCTGGCCGCCTACGAGTTGGCGGCCCGGATGGGCGCGGACTACCTGGAGCCGGATCTCGTCGCGACGTCGGACGGCCAGCTGGTCGCCCGCCACGAGAACGAGATCGGTGGGACCACCGACGTCGCCGACCGGCCCGACCTCGCCGACCGCCGCACCACCAAGGTCATCGACGGCACCGAGGTCACCGGGTGGTTCACCGAGGACCTCACCCTGGCCGAGCTGCGCACCCTGCGCTGCCGCGAACGGCTGCCAGACCTGCGACCGGACAACACGGCATACGACGGGCAGTTCCTCGTCCCCACCCTCGCCGAGATCCTCGAGCTGAGGCACCGTCTCTCCGTCGAGCTGGGACGGGAGCTGGGCGTCTACCCCGAGACCAAGCACCCGACCTACTTCCGCGGGCTCGGCCTGCCGCTGGAGGAGCCGCTCGTCGAGGCGCTCGAGGCGGCTGGCCTGAACCGGTTCGACGCACCGGTGTTCGTGCAGAGCTTCGAGCTCGGCAACCTGGTCGCCCTGCGCGGGACGCTGGGGGTGCGGGTGCCGCTGGTGTTCCTGGTGGCCGAGTCGGGAGCGCCCTTTGACCTCCGGGCGGCCGCGGACCCGCGCACGTATGCCGACCTGGTCACGCCCGCCGGACTGCGTGAGCTGGTGCGCTGGGTGGAGGCGATCGGCCCGCACAAGGACCTGGTGATCGGCCGCACACCGACCGGCGGGCTGGGGGAGCCGACCGGCCTCGTGACGGACGCGCACGCCGCAGGTCTGGAAGTGCACCCGTGGACGTTCCGGCGGGAGAACGCCTTCCTGCCAACGGACCTGCAGCAGGCCAATGACACGGACGCCCCCGCACCAGCCGGTGCGGGGGACGTCGTATCGGAGATCCGGGCTCATCTCGCGGCCGGCGTCGACGGCTTCTTCACCGACAACGCCGACCTGGGGCTGGCGGCCCGGACAGGCTGGTGACGGCCGTCGGCTACGACTCGCCGCCGGTGACGCCGCTGCTGCCGGCGCGGACGTTGAGCAGGTCGTACTTCTCAGCAGCCTTGCGCGGCACGTCGGCGTCGAGCTCGCCGCGGTCCACCAGCATCTGCAGTGCCTTGACGACCATCGACGGGCCGTCGATGTGGAAGAACCGCCGCGCGGCGGCCCGCGTGTCGGCGAAACCGAAGCCGTCGGCACCCAGGGAGAAGTAGTCCTCCGGCACCCACGGGGCGATCTGGTCCTGCACGGCGCGCATGTAGTCGCTGGTCGCCACCACCGGGCCGGTGCCCTCGGACAGCCTCCGGGTCACGTAGGGCACCCGGCGCTCCTGGTCGGGCCGCAGGAACGCGTCCTCGTCGCAGGCCATCGCCTCGCGGCGCAGCTCGGTCCACGAGGTGACCGACCAGACCTCGGCGCTGACGCCCCAGTCCTGGGCCAGCAGCTCGCGCGCCTCCATCGCCCACGGCACCCCGACGCCGGAGGCGAGCAGACGGACGTTCTTGTCGCCCTCCCCGCCGTCGGCGATGCGGTGCATCCCCTTGAGGATGCCCTCGACGTCGACCCCGTCGGGCTCCTTCGGCTGCACCATCGGCTCGTTGTAGAGCGTGATGTAGTACAGAACGTCCTCGGGGTCGTCGCCGTACATCCGGCGGATGCCGTCCTGCACGATGTGCGCGATCTCGTAGGCGTAGGCCGGGTCATAGGACACCACCGCCGGGTTCGCAGAAGCCAGCAGGTGGCTGTGCCCGTCGGCGTGCTGCAGGCCCTCACCCGTGAGCGTCGTGCGACCAGCCGTGGCGCCCATCAGGAAGCCCCGGGCCAGCTGGTCCTGGGCGGCGTAGATGCCGTCACCGGCCCGCTGGAAGCCGAACATCGAGTAGAAGACGTAGAACGGCACCATCGGCACGCCGTGGGTGTCGTAGGACGTGCCGGCGGCAGTGAGCGCGGCGATCGAGCCGGCCTCGTTGATGCCAAGGTGCAGGATCTGGCCCTGCTCGGACTCCTTGTAGGCCAGCATCAGCTCGGCGTCGACGGACGTGTAGTTCTGGCCGTGGACGTTGTAGATCTTCGCCGTGGGGAAGAACGAGTCCATGCCGAACGTGCGCGCCTCGTCGGGGATGATCGGCACGATGTGCTTGCCGAACTCCTTGTGCCGCATCAGGTCCTTGAAGATGCGCACGAAGGCCATCGTCGAGGCGACCTGCTGCTTGCCGGAGCCGCGCTTGCCCACCTCGTAGCTCTCATTGCCCGGGAGCGTCAGCTTCTGCGCCTTCTCGGGCTGGCGCTTGGGCAGCCCGCCACCGAGCTTGGCGCGGCGCTCGCGCATGTACTGCAGCGTCGGGTCGTCGTCACCCGGCCGGTAGAACGGCGGGGCGTAGGGATCCCTCTCCAGGTCCTCGTCGGAGATCGGGATCTTGAGCCCGTCGCGGAAGGCCTTCAGGTCCTCCAGCGTCAGCTTCTTCATCTGGTGCGTCGCGTTGCGGCCGGCGAAGTTGGAGCCGAGGCTGTAGCCCTTGATGGTGTGCGCCAGGATCACCGTCGGCTGGCCGGTGTGGTCCAGCGCCGACCGGTAGGCCGCGTAGACCTTGCGGTAGTCGTGACCACCGCGCTTGAGGGACCACCAGATCTCCTCGTCCGACCAGTCCTTGACGAGCTCCTTGGTGCGCGGGTCGCGCCCGAAGAAGTGGTCACGGATGAACCCGCCGTCCTTGGCGCGGTAGGTCTGGTAGTCGCCGTCCGGGGTGGCGTTCATGAGGTTCACCAGCGCGCCGGACGGGTCGGCGGCCAGCAGCTGGTCCCAGCCGCGGCCCCAGATGACCTTGATGACGTTCCAGCCGGCACCTCGGAAGAACGACTCCAGCTCCTGGAAGATCTTGCCGTTGCCGCGGACCGGCCCGTCGAGCCGCTGCAGGTTGCAGTTGACGACGAAGGTGAGGTTGTCCAGCTCGTCGTTGGCGGCGACGTGCAGCAGCCCTCGCGACTCAGGCTCGTCCATCTCGCCGTCGCCGAGGAACGCCCACACGTGTTGCTGCGAGGTGTCCTTCAGACCGCGGTTGTGGAGGTACTTGTTGAACTGTGCCTGGTGGATCGCGTTCATCGGACCCAGGCCCATGGACACTGTCGGGAACTGCCAGAAGTCTGGCATGGAGCGCGGGTGCGGGTAGGAAGGCAGGGCCCGGACCTTGCCGTCCACCACGTGTGACTTCTCCTGGCGGAAGCCCTCGAGGTCCTCCTCCTGCAGCCGTCCCTCGAGGTAGGCGCGCGCATACATGCCCGGCGAGGCGTGACCCTGGAAGAAGATCTGGTCCCCGCCGCCCTCGTGGTCGCGCCCCCGCCAGAAGTGGTTGTAGCCGACCTCGTAGAGCGTGGCTGCCGAGGCGTACGTCGAGATGTGCCCCCCGACCGAGATGTCCGGGTGCTGGGCGCGGTGCACCATGACCGCGGCGTTCCAGCGGATCCACGCCCGGTAGCGGCGCTCCACCTCTTCGTCACCCGGGAACCACGGCTCCTGCTCCGGGGTGATCGTGTTGATGTAGTCGGTGGTGGTCAGCGACGGGATGCCCACCTGGGACTCCCGGGCGCGCTCCAGCATGCGCAGCATCAGGTAGCGCGCGCGGCGGCGCCCACCGGCATCGATCGCACCATCCAGCGAGGCCAACCACTCCTGGGTCTCCTCGGGATCGGTGTCCGGGATCTGGCTCGGCAGCCCGTTGACGATCGGGCCGGGTTTGTTGCTTGTCACTGGTGTTCCTTCCCTGGGAGCCACACTCACCTCAGACCATCCTCGCACGCCGGGTACCGTGTCCGCATGGGCCTCTCCACCACCGCTGACCGGCCGTATGCCGGCACGCGCGACCCCCGTCATACTCCCCTCGATCCCACCCTCGCGGCAGAGTGGGGCACCCTCCGGTCTTGCCTCCCCACCCTTTCTCTAGTGGACTGTGCGCACTATGTCTGACGAAGGGAACCGCCCGCGGAACGGCGGAATGGAACGGCTCGGCTTCCAGCACGACCAGATCGTCCTCGAGTACGGCTACGACGACGACGTGGCGGAGGAGTTCCGCGAGCTCGTGGAGACCACCGTCGGTGGACCGCTCGAGCCGGAGGACTACACCGGCGTCGTCGATGCGGTGCTGCTCTGGTGGCGCGACGGGGACGGCGATCTGACCGACGAGCTGGTGGACTGTCTCGCGCTGCTCGAGGACGGGGGTTTCGTCGCGCTCGTCACTCCGGCCACCGGGCGGTCTGGCCGAGTCATGGCGCACGACATCCAGGAGGCCTGCGCCACCGCCGGCCTCACCGCGAGCGGCGCCGTGCCGGTCGGTGACGACGGCGCCTGGCACGCGCAGCGTCTGGTTGGCCGACGATGACCGCGGGCGCGCCGGTCGTCGCCCCGGTGGTCGGCGACCTCGCGCCCGACTTCACCCTCACCGACCAGCACGGTGGCGAAGTGACGCTGTCTGAGGTGGTCCGCGAGCGGCACGCCCTGCTCGTGTTCTTCCCCTTCGCCTTCTCCAGCATCTGCACCGGGGAGCTGCTTGAGATCCAGCTCAACGTCGACGAGTTCGTCAACGACCGAGTCAACGTCTATGGGATCTCCTGCGACCCGACACACGCGCAGGCAGCCTGGGCCGCCCACGAGGGTTACCGCTTCCCGCTCCTGTCAGACTTCTGGCCGCACGGTGCGGTGTCCCGCAGCTACGGCGTCTTCGACGAGAGCTCGGGCAAGGCCGTGCGCGGCACCTTCGTGGTGGATCCACAGATGCGCGTCGTGTGGAGCCTGGTCAACGGTCCGGGCGAGCAGCGCGACATCGGCGTGCTGCACGCCGCGGTCAAGGACCTCTGACCCGGGTCTGGTCCGCATACGCGGCGCAACAGCTCCACCGTGTTTCGTGCGCACGGGGGCCAGTGGGACACTCGCTGGGAGCACCATCTGGCGCGCCAGCGCGCGCCGTCCACATCCCTGAGAGGTTCCATGCCCGTCCAGGCGCCCCATGCCGTCGTCATGATCCGCCCGCACCGCTTTACTCCCAACCCCGACACCGCGGCGGACAACGCCTTCCAGGTGCCGGCGCACGGCGACCCTGATGCGCTGGCTGCGGCTGCGTTCCAGGAGGTAACCCGCGCCGCGGAGGTCCTCGAGGCCGCCGGTGTGACCGTGCACCTCTTCGACGACGAGGATGCGACCCGCCCCGACAGCGTCTTCCCGAACAACTGGTTCTCGACCCACGCGGGCGGTCGGGTGGCGCTGTACCCGATGTACGCACCGAGCAGACGCACCGAGCGTCGTGCGGACATCATCGAGCTGCTCAAGGCGCAGTACCGCGTCCAGGACGTCATCGACTACTCCGGCCTGGAGTATGACGACATCTTCCTG
>DATGRS010000045.1:0-28649 GCA_035303365.1 Ornithinicoccus sp. | reverse complement strand
CGGCCTGCAACGCTCCGGGATCTGTCTCGTCGCCCGGAATGAGCCGGTCAACCAGGGCAGCGAGCACGACGGCCTCCTCCGCCCCGAAGAACTGATAGCCCTGCTCCAGGTTCTGCGGAGGTTGCGGAGTGCGCTCTGGGGCGTCGATGTCACCGTCGGTCAGCAACCGCTGGCCGGGGCCGGAACACCCGGCCACAATGCCCCCCAGGAGTAAGGAGCCGGACCCGATCAGGGTCCGTCGAGAAAGGGGCTTCGACACTGGGCGTTGGTCAGGTTCGTCAGGCATGGCCACTCCATCGGGGTTCGCCTCGAAGGTATCGACGAGCCCGCACCCCGGCAAGCCGAAGCAGACCCCTCGACAAGACCCAGTCATGTGCCGTTAGCCAGGAGTCGCCTACGACACCACTCCAGAGTGGCCGGCACGCGACCTACGAAACCCCTACGAAAAGGCGGAGATGCGTACGAAACCGCTACAAAAATTGGTCAGATGGCGTAGGAGCCCAGGACGCCGTGCAGGTCAGCAGTCACCTTGGCTGTCAGGCGCGTGCCCTCCTCGGTGTGCTCCTCGGTCAGCACGTCGCCCTCGGCGTGCAGCCGGCTGACCAGGTCGCCGCGATCGTAGGGCAGCAGCACGTCGACCTCGATCTCAGGCCGGGGCAGCTCTGCCTCGATGGTGGCCACCAGCTCGTCCAGGCCCCGGCCGGTGCGCGCCGACACGACCACGACGTGGGGGTAGGCACGCTGCAGCCGGTCGAGCACGTCCTGGTCGGCCAGGTCGGCCTTGTTGACCGCGATGATCTCCTTGATGTCGCCGGCCTCGACCTCGGCCAGGACCTCGTGCACCGCCGCGATCTGGCCCTCGGGGTCCGGGTGCGAACCGTCGACCACATGCAGCAGCAGGTCGGCGTCAGCCGCCTCCTCCAACGTCGAGCGGAACGCCTCGACCAGCTGGTGGGGTAGCGCCCGCACGAACCCGACGGTGTCGGTCAGCGTGTAGGGGTGTCCGTCGCTCGTCAGCGCCCGCCGCACCGTGGTGTCCAGCGTCGCGAAGAGCTGGTCCTGCACCAGCACCCCGGCCCCCGTCAGCCGGTTGAGCAGGGAGGACTTGCCGGCGTTGGTGTAGCCGACGATCGCCACGGAGGGAATCTGGTTGACCCGGCGGGAGGCACGCTTGGTGTCCCGCGTGGTCTTCATGCCCTTGATGTCGCGGCGCAGCTTGGCGATGCGCTGGTTGATGCGTCGCCGGTCCAGCTCGATCTTGGTCTCACCGGGGCCGCGGGAGCCGATGCCCTCACCGCCGGCCACCCGGCCACCCGCCTGACGGGACATCGACTCACCCCACCCGCGCAGTCGCGGGAGCAGGTACTGGAGCTGAGCCAGCTCGACCTGGGCCCGACCCTCACGGGACTTGGCGTGCTGGGCGAAGATGTCGAGGATCAGCGCGGTGCGGTCGATCACCTTGACCTTGACGACGTCCTCCAGCGCCCGTCGCTGCGACGGTCCGAGCTCACCGTCGACGATGACCGTGTCCGCGCCCTCCGCGATCACGATGTCGCGCAGCTCCTCGGCCTTGCCGCTGCCGAGGTATGTCGCCGGGTCGGGCGTCTGCCGACGCTGGATCAGCCCCTCGAGCACGGTCGAGCCCGCCGTCTCGGCAAGGGCCGCCAGCTCGCGCAGGGAGTTCTCGGCGTCGTTGTGGGTGCCATCGGTCCAGATGCCAGCCAGGACGACCCGCTCCAGCCGGAGCTGGCGGTACTCGACCTCGGTGATGTCCTCGAGCTCGGTGGACAGCCCGGGCACACGGCGCAGAGCCTCGCGCTCCTCGCGGTCGAGCTGTTCCCCGTCGAAGGACTCGAGGCCCTCGTCGAATGTCGGGTCGCCCGGTTCGGCGTTCAGCGCTGCGGCTCGCTGCTCCAGCACGTGGGACCGGGCGGTGCTGCTGGTGCGGTCAGAGTTGGTGTTCGTCATGTTCTCCTCAGGGTCTCACTGTTCAACACACGACACCACCAGTTTCGTCCCCTCTAGACTTCGCGGCGATGACCGAGGACCACTACTTCACGGCCGAACCCGCCTCCCCCGCCGAGCGGCGGCAGCGAGAGGTGGTGCTCGCCGACCGGACGGTCACCGTGCAGACCGCGGGGGGCATCTTCTCCCCCGACGGCATCGACAAGGGCACGGCTGTCCTCCTGAAGCACGCCCCCGCGCCGCCGGGCAGCGGCACCTTCCTCGACCTCGGCTGCGGCTGGGGGCCGCTGGCGCTGACCATGGCGCTCCGCTCCCCCGACGCAACGGTGCACGCGGTCGATGTCAACCAGCGAGCGCTGGACCTGGTCGCGCGCAACGCCGAGAGCCTGGGCCTCCCTCACTTGCGGGCCCTGAGGCCGGAGGAGGTCCCGGGCGACACGGCGTACGACCTGATCTGGTCCAACCCGCCCATCCGCGTGGGCAAGGCCGTGCTCCACGGGCTCCTGCGGACCTGGCTGCCCCGCCTCGCACCCGGAGGTCAGGCGTGGCTCGTCGTCCAGAAGAACCTCGGCGCCGACTCGCTGCAGAAGTGGCTGGCCACCGAGTTCCCGGCCATGGTGGTGGACCGGCCCACCACCAGCGGCGGCTTCCGCCTCATCCGTGTCTCGCACGGTTGACCGACCGCCCCGTCAGCCACCAACCGATCCCCGCGAGGACGGCGCCGACCCCTTCCACGACGGCGCTGATGACCTTCGGCGGCGTCCAGAACGGGTCGTACATCGGTGGGATCGGCCCGATGGCGGGCACGTCGACGTAGGTGTAGAGGAGCACCGCGGCAAAGACTGACAGCAGCACCACGGCTGCCACGGCATACGCCAGTCGGCTCCCCCGCCAGAGCAGGTAGGCGGCCGCCAGGAGCGCGGCGAGCGCCTGGAGCCGGAACATCCAGCCACCACCGATCCCACCCGGCGCCGCGAGCTGCGCATCCGGCGCGAGCCAGACGTGCACCCCCGCATCGACCACCAGTGCCAGGCTCACCAGCGCGCGGAGGACCAGCTCCCCTGTATCGGTCCGCGCGAGGGTCTGCTGTGCCATGACCGATCACCCGACCGACAGTGTCGACGTCATGTCGGGGTGTGGCGTGCAGTGGAAGGGGTACTCGCCCGGCTCGTCGGGTGCCGTGAAGGTGACCGTCTCGCCGGGGCCGACTGCGACGTCGAACTGGCCGCCGGTGTCGGAGGTGACGGTGTGCCCGACGCTGTCCTCGTTGCGCACGGTGACCGTCGTGCCCGGCGCGAAGGTCCCGCTCAAGGAGTACTCGAAGTCGCTGATCGTGATCAGCGGGGCGGCGGCATCAATCGAGATGCTCGGGCTCTCCGGCTCCTCCTCACCGGAGCACCCGGTCAGCACGGCTGGGAGTATGGCGAGGCTCGCCACGGCGGCGAGCGCGCGGACGGCAGATGGTCGGCTCATAGGGGGTTGTACGACCCGTCCCCGTCGCGGGATTGCTGGTCTGGCTCGACGAGCGCCAGTGCGCGCTCGACCAGGTCGGTGGCGTCGTGCGGCAGCCAGCTGATCCTCGGATCGGCGCGGAACCATGACTCCTGCCGGCGCACCAGGCGCCGGGTGGCGGTCACCGTCTCCTCTCGCGCGGACTCCTCGGTCAGCGTGCCGTCGAGCAGCGCCAGCACCTGCGCGTAGCCGATGGTCCGCGACGCGGTGCGCCCCTCGCGGAGTCCGAGCGGCACCAGCCCGCGGACCTCGTCCACGAGTCCCCGCTCCCACATCCGGTCGACCCGCGCACCGATCCGGCCGTCCAGGACAGCGCGGTCAGCGGCCAGGCCGAGCTGCACGGCCGGCACGGCATACTCGCGGCGCGGCAGGGTCGCGCTGAACGGGCGTCCGGTCAGCTCGATCACCTCCAACGCCCGCACGATGCGGCGACCGTTGCGCGGCTCGATCCGCGTGGCCGCCTCGGGGTCCAGGGACCGCAGGCGTTCGTAGAGGGCCGCCACGCCGCCCTGCTCCAACGCCTCTTCCCACCGGTCTCGCACCTGGGGGTCGGTGGGTGGGATGGCGAGCACGTCCAGCAGTGCTCTCACATAGAGCCCGGACCCACCCACCACGACCGGCACCCGGCCACGGTCCCGGATCGACCTCAGGTCGTCGCGGGCGGCCGACTGGTATGCCGCGACGCTCGCCTCCTGCGTGACGCCGAGGACGTCCAGCTGGTGGTGCGGCACGCCATGACGCTCCTCAGGCGTGAGCTTGGCCGTGCCGATGTCCATGCCCCGGTAGAACTGCGAGGGGTCGGCGTTGACCACCTCGCCCCCGACCCGCTGGGCGATGGCGACACCCAGGTCCGACTTGCCGGTGGCCGTCGCGCCGACGACGGCGATCACCGGCAGCCTCTCCGCGGGGATCCCGGCCACGGCGGCAGTGTGGCACGAATTCGTGGCCAGCGGGTCGACATACTGGAGCCATGAACGCGCACCCGCTGGAGCTGCACGTGGTCGCCGACTCGACCGGAGACACGGCCGCCCGGATGGCGCGCGCAGCCGCCGCCCAGTACGCGGCCTATGACGTGCGGATCGTCCGGCACCCGCGGATCTCCTCGGCCGAGGGGCTGCGCGCGGTGATCCGCAACCTGGATCCCACGCGGGCCCGCATCGCGGTCTACTCGACCGTGGTCGAGCAGGAGCTGCGGACCCTCGTCGCCCAGCTGTGTGCGGAGCGGGGCATCCCCCACGCCGACCTGCTCGAGCCCGCGCTCACCGCCCTCGAGGTGGCGACCGGTGCGGAGCCGGAGCGGGTCGTCCGGCCGGTCGGTGTCGGCGAGGACTACTTCAAGCGGATCCAGGCGATGGAGTATGCGATCGCCAACGACGACGGGCAGCTGACCAGCCCGTTGCGCTCCGCGGACATCGTCCTGGTCGGGGTCTCGCGGTCCGGCAAGACGCCGCTGTCGATGTACCTGGGCTACCTCGGCTACCGCACCGCCAATATCCCCCTGGTCCGTGGCATCGCTCCCCCGGACGAGCTGTTCCGCGTGGAGCGTTGGAAGATCGTCGGGCTGACGCTCGACCCGGACCGGCTCAAGGAGATCCGGCAGAAGCGGGTCCGCGCGCTCGGGAGCCGCCGGCAGGGGGACGGCTACACCGAGCTGATCCGGATCTATGAGGAGCTGGATGAGGTCAGCGCCATCCAGCGCCGGCTCGGGTGCCCGGTCATCGACACCACAGCACTGGCGCTCGAGGAGGCCGCCGGCCGGGTGATCGAGATCGTGGACAAGCGGCGGGAGGCCGCGACCGGCAGCTGATCGACGGACACCCTCAGCAGGGACGAGTCGCTGCCAGTACCCTGCATCTAAGGGCAGGTGCCGGCCGGCCCGCACACTCGAGCACGAGACCGAGGAGTCGCCCGACATGAGCGCAGACGACCAGCCCACCCGCTACCTCTACGATCTCGCCGACGGCGACGCCTCGATGAAGGAGCTCCTCGGCGGCAAGGGGGCCAACATCGCCGAGATGATGCGCCTCGGCGTCCCGGTGCCGGACGGGTTCACGGTCACCACGACCGGCTCGATCGACTCGATGAAGGCCGGGGGCCAGTGGCCTGAGTCGCTGTGGCCCGAGGTGCAGGAGGCTCTGAAGCGCCTCGAGGAGCGCACCGGGCGCGAGCTCGGCTCTCCCGAGCGCCCGCTGCTGGTCTCGATCCGGTCCGGCGCGGTCATCTCGATGCCGGGCATGATGGACACCGTCCTCAACCTCGGCATCGGCGACGACACGGTGGAGGCACTCGGGGCCGAGGCGGACAACGCCCGCTTCGCCTGGGACTCCTACCGCCGGTTCATCCAGATGTACGCCGACGTCGTGGAGAACGTCCCGGCGCACGCGTTCGAGGACGAGCTGACCGCCATGAAGCGCACGCGGGGGGTCGAGTCCGACACGGAACTGACCATCGAGGACCTCAAGGAGCTCGTGGAGAAGTTCAAGGGCGTCGCGCGCGAGCACATGGGCAGCGAGTTCCCGACGGACCCGCACGACCAGCTGCGACGCGCCATCGACGCCGTCTTCCGCTCCTGGATGAACCCCCGCGCCGGCGTGTACCGCAAGGCGCACGGCATCCCGGACACGCTCGGCACCGCGGTCAACGTGATGCAGATGGTCTTCGGCAACCGCGGCGACACCTCTGCCACCGGCGTGTGCTTCACGCGCAACCCCTCGACCGGAGCACAGGAGCTCTACGGCGAGTTCCTGGTCAACGCCCAGGGAGAGGACGTCGTGGCCGGCATCCGCACGCCACGGCCACTCGGCGAGATGCAGGAGGTCCTCCCGGAGGCCTACGGGCAGCTGGTCGACACCATGGACCGCCTGGAGAAGCACTACGGGGACATGCAGGACATCGAGTTCACCGTGGAGGAGGGCAAGCTCTACCTGCTGCAGACGCGCACCGGCAAGCGCACCGCCCCTGCGGCCTTCAAGATCGCCCGCGACCTGGTCGAGGAGGGCGTGATCACGCGGGACCAGGCGCTGCGCCGCATCGAGGCCGCCCAGCTTGACCAGCTGCTGCACCCCGCCATCAATCCGGAGCACGACCAGAAGCCGGTGACCAAGGGCCTCAACGCCTCACCGGGCGCCGCCGTCGGTGAGGTGGTCTTCGACTCCGACACGGCGGAGGCGCGGGGCAAGGCCGGCGACCAGGTGATCCTGGTGCGCTGGGAGACCACCCCGGACGACATCGCGGGCACGATCGCCGCGCAGGGTGTGCTCACCGCGCACGGTGGCATGACCTCGCACGCCGCCGTCGTGGCGCGCGGCATGGGCAAGCCCTGCGTCGCCGGTGCATCGGCGCTCAAGATCGACGCGACCGCCAAGAAGGTGACCATCGGGGACACCGTCCTGCACGAGGGCGACACGATCACGCTGGACGGTTCTACCGGCGAGGTCTACCTGGGAGCGCTCGAGCTGGTCCCTCCGCAGATCAACGAGGACTTCTCCGCGGTCGTGGGATGGGCCGACGAGGTCCGCCGGATGGGGGTGCGCGCCAATGCGGACACCGGCGAGGACGCTGCCCGTGCGCGCGAGTTCGGCGCCGAGGGCATCGGCCTGTGCCGCACCGAGCACATGTTCATGGCGGAGGACCGGCTGCCCGCGGTCCGCGAGATGATCCTGGCCGAGAGCGAGGAGGCCCGCGCCACGGCGCTGGAGAAGATCCTGCCCATGCAGCAGGCCGACTTCGAGGCCATCTTCGATGCGATGTCCGGCCTGCCGGTGACGATCCGGCTGCTCGACCCGCCGTTGCACGAGTTCCTCCCTGACCTGGTCGAGCAGGCGCTGCTGGTGCAGCGGCTCGAGCTGCAGGGCGGCACGGAGCAGGAGCTGCGCGATGCCCGGGTGCTGCTGGCCCAGGTCAAGAAGCTGACCGAGATGAACCCGATGCTCGGCACCCGAGGGGTCCGACTGGCGCTGCTCTACCCGGAGATCCCGACCATGCAGGTGCGAGCGATCGCCCGGGCCGCCTTCGCCGTCCAGGCGCGGGGCGGTGAACCCCTCGTGGAGATCATGGTGCCCCTGGTGGGTTACGCCGAGGAGCTGAAGCGGATGCGTGAGCTCATCGAGGAGACGCTCAACGAGGAGTTCGCCGAGGCAGGTCAGGAGCTGACCTACACGATCGGCACGATGATCGAGCTGCCGCGCGCAACCGTCGTCGCCGACCAGATCGCCGAGCACGCCGACTTCTTCTCGTTCGGCACCAACGACCTGACGCAGACCGGCATCGGCATCTCGCGCGACGACGCCGAGGGATCCTTCCTGGCGCCCTACGTCGACTCCGAGATCGTGCCCGACAACCCCTTCGCGTCGATCGACGTCGAGGGTGTCGGCGGCCTGGTCCGGATGGGCACTGAGCGGGGCCGCAGCACCAAGGGCGACCTCAAGGTCGGGGTCTGCGGCGAGCACGGTGGCGACCCCGCATCGATCTCGTTCTTCGAGTCCGTCGGGCTGGACTACGTCTCGTGCTCCCCCTACCGCGTCCCGATCGCCCGCTTCTCGGCTGCCCGTGCGGTGCTCGACGCCCAGCAGGACTGACGTGGGCCGTCCCCCCGAGGGACGAGCCGGCATACTCCGACCCGCGGAGCGGGCGGCCGAGCTGACCCGGCTGGGTGGTTTCGCGGTGTGGCAGGTGGAGCAGGACGGTCTCGTCCCGCTGACGACCGCGCTTCGTCCGACGTCGTTGGCCAGCCGCTTTGCGGCGACCCGTGACGCGCTCGCCGCCGGCTCGGGGCTCACCGCTGACGAGGTCATGCCCCGGACCGCGGTCTCGGCGTCGCAGGTGGGCCTGGTCTCCCGGCTGTGGTCCGTGGCCCTCGCGTCGCTCGCCCTGCACCGGACGGTGCCCGATCTGTCGCCGGACCAGCTGCTCGTGGCGGACACCCACCGCAACCCCTCGCCGATGGCGCTCGCAGATCCGGCGGCAGGATGCCACCTCGAGGACCCGGACGATGTCGTGCAGGCATCCGCGGCGATGATCGAGGTGGTCGTCCAGGGCGGCGTGGCGGCGATCACCGAGGCGTGCCGCGTCCACGGCAGCACCTCGGCGAACGTGCTGGTCAGCAACGCGACATCGTCCCTGGTCTCGGCCGCGCGCGTCGTGGCTCGCAAGGTGCCTGGCCAGGCCGGATACCTCGAGACCCTGACGCAGCTCCTGCTGACCGACCCGTGGCTCGCCGAGGGCGGCGGATACCGATCGGAGGAGTCGGGTGACCGAGAGTTCAAGCGCGCCGGGTGCTGCCTCTACTACCGACTTCCCGGGCACGGGTTGTGCCCCGACTGTGTGCTGGTGCGCCCAGGACACCCGGCTGACGACCACCACTGAGCCACAGCGTGGGGTCGTCAGCGAGGCAGAACCTGTCCCGGTTGATCGTCAGTGGGGCAGGACACGACCCTGGGTGGTCTCAGCGGGGCAGGACACGACCCTGGGTGGTCTCAGCGGGGCAGGACCTGTCCCCGGCTGGTGTCCTGGTCGTAGGTGTAGACCTCGCGGCCCTCGATCCACACACGCAGGGCGCGGGACCGGAGCTCGAGCGGGTCACCCGACCACAGCACCAGGTCGGCGTGCTTGCCCACGACCAGCGAGCCGACCCGGTCTGCGACGCCCATGACCTGTGCGGGGTTCATGGTCACCGCCCGGAACGCGGCGTCACGGTCCATGCCCTCCTTGACCGCCAGCGCCACCTGGGTAATCAGGTGCTCGATCGGGACGACCGGGTGGTCGGTGATGATGGAGACCTGCACCCCGGCGCGGTCCAGGATGCCCGGCGCCGCGGGCGTCCGCTCCCGCACCTCGACCTTGGAGCGGCTCACGATGAGCGGCCCGTAGAGCACCGGAATGCCCTTCTCCGCCACGAGGTCGGCCAGCAGGTAGCTCTCGGTGCCGTGGTCCAGCACCAGCTGGTAGCCGAACTCATCGGCGATCCGGATCGCGGTGGCGATGTCGTCGGCCCGGTGACAGTGCTGCCGCCACGGGATCTCGCGGTTGAGGACCTGGACCAGCGCCTGGTTGACCAGGTGGCCCTCGGCGTACTCGCCGTCCTTGCTGCTCTTGTGGGTCTTCTCGATGTAGTTGCGCGCCTCGGTGAACGCCTTGCGCAGGACCAGTGCGACACCGAGCCGCGTCGACGGGGTCTTCTTCTGGTCGCCGTAGACCCTCTTCGGGTTCTCTCCCAGTGCAGCCTTCAGACCGGACGGGTTGCGCAGCACCATCTCATCGACATACCGCCCGTAGGTCTTCAGCGCCACGGTCAGGCCACCGATGGGGTTGCCCGAGCCCGGGTTGACGTTCACCGAGGTGATCCCGCCGGCCAGGGCGTCGTCGAAGCCCTGCTCTCGCGGGTTGATGCCGTCCAGCGCCCGGGCCGCAGCCATCACCGGATCCGTCATCTCGTTGGTGTCCTGCCCGGCCCAGCCCTCGCCCTCCTCCCACACCCCGAGGTGGACGTGGGCGTCGATCAGCCCCGGCAGCAGCCACCGCCCGGCGGCGTCCACGATCTGTGCCCCGTCCGGGATGGCGGTCTCGGCACCGAGGGCGGAGATCCGGCCGTCCGTGACCAGTACGGTCCCGTCGAACGGCTCGCCCTCAACCGGGACGACGTGGGCATTGGTGATGGCCAGGGTCATGGGTGTTCCTCCGGAAGGATTGGCGGGGCGACGAGATTTCGGCGCATTCACACACTAGGACGCGAGCCGGTGTGACTCATCACTCAGTGATTATCTGCAGAAAACTCGTGACAACCCTTGTGTACCGCCCTGCCGACCTGTGAGGATAAGAACACTGTCCACGCAACAGACGTTGGCACAGCACGAAAGACCAGGGCACAGGGTCGTGCCCTGTTGCGTGTCATCGCTCATCGACGAGCTCAGGATTCCCTGCAGATCACGCTACACCAGACCTTCGACGACAAATATTTGGGTCGTCGCACACAGCCGGACCGAGAAGAAGAGTCCGGCGGATGACATGAGGAGCACGTAGATGGACTGGCGCAGTCGCGCTGCCTGCCTGGACGAGGACCCGGAGCTGTTCTTCCCGATCGGGAACACCGGGCCCGCCCTGCAGCAGATCGAGGAGGCCAAGGCCGTCTGTCGGCGCTGCCCGGTCATGGACACCTGCCTGAAGTGGGCGCTCGAAACCGGCCAGGACGCCGGCGTGTGGGGAGGCTTGTCCGAGGACGAGCGCCGCGCGCTCAAGCGGCGCAAGGCCCGCGCGCGCCGCGCCGGCTGACTCAGCCGCCCCCTCACCCCTCGGGTGACAGTGCTCTGAGCCGCACGACGAACCGGACCACGGTCCCGTGCGGCTCGCGCCTCGCCCAGTGAATCTGCCCGCGCAGGTCACCGATCAGTGCCTGCACGATCTGCGTGCCCAAGCTTCCTCCCGGCTGATGGTCGTCCGGCATACCTTCGCCGTCGTCACTGACGGTGACGGTCAGCACGTCGCCGCCCGGTGCGGTCGCACCGTCCTCGGCACGGCTGCGTGAGGCCTCCACCACCACGACGCCTGCCGGGTCACCGTTGGCGGTCGGTGTGCCGGTGTCGAAGGCGTGCTCGACCGCGTTGTGGACCAGCTCGGCCAGGATCATCGCCAAGGGGGTGGCGTCCTCGGCCCGCACCCGCCCGAACGACCCCCTGTGCTCCGCCACGACACGTGCCCCGCGTGAGGCGACTTCGACGGTGGCTCGCGCGATTCTGACCGCCACCTCGTCGAACAGGAGCGTCTCGTCGAAGCCGTGGCTCAGGGTGTCGTGCACCAGGGCCACGGTGGAGACCCGGCGTCCGGCCTCCTGCAGCGCGGCTCGGGCGCCCGGATCGTCCAACCGGCGTGACTGCAGGCGCAACAGGGCCGACACCGTCTGCAGGTTGTTCTTGACGCGGTGATGGATCTCCCGGATGGTGGCGTCCTTGGTCAGCAGCTCTCGCTCGCGACGCCGGATCTCGCTGACGTCCCGCAGCAGCAGCATGGCGCCGTAGCGGGTGCCATGGTCGAGGAGCGGAACGGCACGCATGGTCAGGTTGATACGTGCTGTCTCGATCTCAATGCCCCACGGTGCCCGGCCGGTCAGGACCAGGGGCATCGTCTCGTCGAGCGTCACGCCGGTCGGCAGCCGACTGGTGACGATCTCCGAGAGATCCGTGCCGCTCACCTGTTCGGTGTGGCCCAGTCTGCGCAGCGCCGAGATGGCGTTCGGGCTGGCGTACTCGATATGACCCTCGGCGTCCAGGCGCAACACCCCGTCTCCCACACGCGGGGTCCCGCGCCCCACCCCGGTCGGGGCGAGCTCGCTCGGGAAGGCGCCCTGCCCGATCATCCTCAGCAGCGCCTGCGCCAGCTGCAGGTAGTTGACCTCCAGACCGCCCTGTTGGCGCATGCTTTCGAGATTGGTGTGCCGGACCAGGACCGCCACGGCGTGTCCGGCTCGCACGACCGGGACATACTGCTCCCGGATGGACTCGGTCTGCGGCGGGTCGACCGCGCGCTTGGTGCGGAGCACCTGCTCCAGGCACTCCTGCCGCCGCTGCGACGGCCGGCGACCGACCACGTCGTCGTTGTAGAAGTTGGGACCGGTCGTCGGGCGGGCGTGCGACGCCAGCACCCACTCCTGGTGGTCACTGGCCGGGACCCACAGCGTCAGGTCGGAGAAGGACAGGTCAGCGACCATCTGCCAGTCGCCGACGAGGCGGTGCAGCCAGTCGGCATCGGCACGCGGCAGGGAGGCCCTGCGGCCGAGGACTTCACGGAGGGTCGGCACGTCGGCAGACTAACGCGGGCGACCGTCCGTGCCCCTATCCCGGGTCAGCTGGCCCCCTGTCGCACCAACCCGCGCAGGCCGCGCAGGGCGACCGACAACGGACCCATCCCAGGCGCCGACAACCGGTCGACGCTGCTGAGCACCTGGCTGACCCGCGTGAGGGCCTCTGCGTTGGCGTTGGTCCACGACTCAAGCTGCGCGCGCCCCACCTCGCCAGAGCTCTCGGTCGAGCTCAGGACGGTGCGGGTCAGGGCCTTGAGCACGCCGTAGAGGTCGTCCCGCATCGCACCTCGGGCCAACGAGTCCCAGCGGTCCTGACGGTGCAGCTCGGCAACCCGGGTCAGCAGGTTGTCGATGCGGAACTTCTCCGAGACGGCGAAGTACAGCGCCGCCGTCTCCTCCAGGGGTCGGCCGGTCTCCTCGGCCAGTTCCACGATGTCCAGCACGGAGAAGGAGTCGAGCAACCCGGCGTAGGTCACCGCGAGCTGCTCGGGGACCCCGCCCTCACGTGCGTCGGCTGCCTGCAGCTCGAAGCGGTCGTGCTCCGTGCCCAGCAGGAAGTCACCCAGCTGCGGTCGCAGGACAGTGACGGGTCCGGAGAACCGCTCGATCTCCGCCTCCAGCTGCCCGGTCAGCGACTGGTTGTTGAGGAACCAGCGGACGCTGCGGTCCATGAGCCGACGGAACTCCAGGTACAGCTTGGTCTGCAGAGCGGTGTCCACCTTGTTGTCCAGTGCCTCCACCTGCGCCATGAAACCCGCCATGTCGTAGACCGCCCGACACACCACGAAGGCGCGCGCGATCTGCGGGATCGTGGCGCCGGTCTCCTCCATGCACCGGAACGCGAACGTCACCCCTCCGCGGTTCACCATGGCGTTCGCCAGGTCGTTGACGATGATCTGGCGGCGCAGCGGGTGTTCGGCGATGCGGTCGCCCAGACGCTCGCGCAGCGGGTCGGGGAAGTATGCCGCGAGCGTGTCCTCGAAGAACGGGTAGTCCGGCAGCTCGGAGTCGGTGAGCTGATCCTTGAGGTTCAGCTTCGAGTATGCGATCAGCACCGCGAACTCCGGAGACGTCAGGCCCTGCCCGGCCTCCTCGAGCTCACCCATGCCCCGATCGTCCGGCAGGAACTCCAGCTCGCGATCCAGGCCGGCGTGCTCGCTGAGGTGATCCATCAGCCGGCGGTGCACCGGCGTCATGATGCCACCCTGGTCCCGGGCGTTTCCGATCAGCACGTTCTGCTCGTAGTTCGTGCGCAGGACCCGCTCGGCGACGTCGTCGGTCATGGCCTCCAGCAGCTCGTCGCGCTCCTCGAGCGTCATCTGCCCCTCGGCCACGACCGGCGTCAGCGCGATCTTGATGTTCACCTCGTGGTCCGAGGTGTCCACACCGGCGGAGTTGTCAATCGCGTCGGTGTTGATGTGAATCCCGGCGCGTGCCGCCTCGATGCGACCGCGCTGGCTGAAGCCGAGGTTGCCTCCCTCACCGACGACCTTGACGCGGAGGTCCGCGCCGTTGACACGGATCGCGTCGTTGGCGCGGTCGCCGATATCGGCGTGGGACTCCTCAACTGACTTGACGTAGGTCCCGATGCCACCGTTCCAGAGCAGGTCGGCCGGAGCCTTCAGCACCGCGCTGAGCAGCTCGTTGGGGGTCATCGAGGTGACGGCCTCGTCCAGGCCCAGCACCTCACGCACCTGCGGCGTGATCTCTACGGACTTGGCGGAGCGGGCGTGCACCCCACCGCCCTCGCTGATCAGCGAGGAGTCGTAGTCGGCCCAGCTGGAACCCGCTAGGTCAAACAGGCGGCGACGCTCGGCATACGAGCGGGCGGCGTCCGGGTTGGGGTCCAGGAAGACGTGCCGGTGGTCGAAGGCGGCCACCAGGCGGATGTGCTCGGAGAGCAGCATGCCGTTGCCGAAGACGTCTCCGCTCATGTCGCCGATACCGACGGCGGTGAAGTCCTGCGACTGGGTGTCATGGCCGAGCTCGCGGAAGTGCCGCTTGACCGACTCCCAGGCACCGCGGGCGGTGATGCCCATGCCCTTGTGGTCGTAGCCGGCGGAGCCACCCGAGGCGAAGGCGTCGTCCAGCCAGAACCCGTAGTCACGCGAGACCCCGTTGGCGATGTCGCTGAACTTCGCCGTGCCCTTGTCTGCGGCCACGACAAGATAGCTGTCGTCGCCATCCCGTCGCACGACGTTCTCCGGAGGCACGATCTCCGAGCCGACCCGGTTGTCGGTGACGTCCAGCAGGCCCTTGATGAAGATCCGGTAGCACCCGATGCCCTCGTTGAGCCATGCCTCGCGGTCACTGGGGTCGGGCAGCTGCTTGGCGACGAAGCCGCCCTTGGAGCCGGTGGGCACGATGACGGCGTTCTTGACCATCTGCGCCTTGACGAGCCCGAGCACCTCGGTGCGGAAGTCCTCGCGGCGGTCGCTCCAGCGCAGGCCGCCGCGGGCGACCGGACCGAACCGGAGGTGCACGCCCTCCACGCGTGGGGCGTACACCCAGATCTCGAACGCCGGCCGCGGCTCCGGCAACCCCTCGATGTCCTTGGGGCTGAGCTTGAGGCTGACGTGCGGCTTGGGCCGGCCGTCCTCGTCGAGCTGGTAGAAGTTGGTCCGCAGCGTGCCCTCAACGACGGAGATCAGGGAGCGGACGATGCGGTCCTGGTCGAGGCTGGCGACGTCGTTGAGCGCCTCGTAGATGCGCCCAATCACCTCGGCGGCATCCCGGTCGCGGGTCGGTCCGTCGGCCCCCGTCGCCGGGTCGAACCGGACGGTGAAGAGCTCCACCACCATCCGTGCGATGTGCGGGTTGGCGACCAGCGCCGACTCCAGGTACTCCAGGCTGAAGGAGCCCACCTGCCGCAGGTAGCGCACCAGCGTGCGCAGGATGACCACGGAGCGCCACGACAGGTCGGCGTCCAGGACCAGCGCGTTGAGACTGTCGCTCTCACCCTGCCGGCTCCACGCCACCGAGAAGGCGTCCTCGAACTCGGCGGCGACCTCCTCCGCCGTGCGCAGGTCGTCGGACTCCCAGACCTGGGCGTCCTTCGCCCGGAGCCCGAAGTCGTAGATGCGCATCGCGATGTCGTCGTCCTCCTCCTCGACGACGTAGGGCCGCTCGTCGGTCACCTCCACCCCGAGGTGACTGAAGATCGGCATCGCCTCGGTCAGGGTCATCGCGTCCTGGCGGTAGAGCTTGAGCCGGCGCTCCTCCGGCGGGGCCCCCTCCTCGGCATACAGGTGCAACCTCATCCGGCGTCTCGGGTCGGCGACGACCGTCCGAATGTGTGCCAGGTCGGCATAACCGGTTGCCGGGTCGAAGTCCTCCTTGTAGCCCTCGGGGAAGGCGGCTGAGAAGCTCGCCGCGGTGTCCCCGACCGTCTCGTCCTCCTCGTGCTCCTGGACGACGTCGGTCAGCTTCTCCTCCCAGGTGCGCATCGCGTCCTGGACGCGCTCCTCCAGCTCGTCGGTGTCGACCTCCGGGATGTTGCCGCCCTGGGGCATCCGCAGCACGTAGTGCACCTGCGCGAGCGCCGCCTCGCCGACCTTGGTCGTGAAGTCCACGGTCGACGCACCGTAGGCATCTCTCAGGATGCCCTCGATGCGGAGCCGGACTGCGGTGTTGTGGCGATCGCGGGGCATAAACACCAGCACCGACACGAAGCGCCCGAACTCGTCCTTGCGCACCAGGATCCGAGAGCCGCGCCGCTCCTGGAGGTGCAACACCTCCATGGCGCTCTCTGCCAGCCAGCCCGTGTCAGCCTGGAACAGCTCGTCGCGGGGGTAGTTCTCGAGCACCCCCATAAGGTCTTTGCCGGAGTGGCTGTCCGGCGGGAAGCCGCTGCTGTCGAGGATGGCGCGCACCTTGCGCCCGATCACGGGCAGGCGGGTGACCGAGTCGGCATACGCACTCTGGGTGAACAGGCCGAGGAACCTCCGTTCGGCGACGACCTCGCCCCTCTCGTCGAACTTCCTGACCCCGACGTAGTCGAGGTAGACCGGTCGGTGCACCGTGGCCCTGGAGTTTGCCTTGGTGATCGTCAGCAGACGGGGCTCCCGGGCAGTGGCGACCGCCTCGGGACGCAGCCGGCTCACCCGACCCTCCTCGCCGGGCTCGCCGCGGAGGATTCCCAACCCGGTCTCCGGCACGGACCGCAGCGCCTCGACCCCGTCCTCCACGACCAGCTCGTACTCGCGGTAGCCGAGGAACGTGAAGTGGTTGTCCTCGAGCCAGGTCAGGAACTCAATGGTGGGCTGCACCGTCTCCGGGTCGACGGACTCCGGCACGCCGGCCTGCAGCTCGGCGATGACGTCACGCGCTCGCTGTCGCATCGCCTTCCAGTCACGGCAGGCCTTCCGCACGTCCTGGAGCACGGTCTCCAGGCGGCCCTGAAGCTGCTCGCGTGCGACGTCGCGGTGCAGTCGGTCGACCTCGACGTGGATCCAGGACTCGACCACGTCGTCCGGCCCGGCGTCTGTGGGGTCGACGTCGAGAACCTGCACGTCAGCACCGGTGCGCCGCACGACCACCTGGGGATGGACCAGCAGGTGGACGGCGAGGCCGCTGCGGCTCAGCTCTCCGAGGACCGAGTCCACCAGGAAGGGCATGTTCTCCGTGACGACCTGGATCACGGTATGCCGGGTGGTCCAGCCGTCCTCCGCGCGAGAGGGGTTGAACACCCGGACGGTGGCCCTGCCGGGCTGGCGCTCACGCGAGAGTGTGGCGACCTGCGCCGCGATTGCCTCCCGGACTGCTGGGTCACGTTGCTGTAAGTCCGTGTGAGAAACGTGTCGGTACAACCGGTTCAGCAACGTGTCGTCGAGCGACATGATCCGCCATTCTCCTGTAGGTGCGTGCCGCGACCGCACGTCGTCGCGCGTCCAACTGAGCCTAGCGTCAGAGCCACGCAGCCGCTGGCCGGGTATCGGTGGACGAGCCCCTCCGGCTGTCCCCGGCCGGTCGTAGGGTGGCGCCATGCCCGAGACCTCCACGCTGCCACTCCTCGGCCTCGCCGACGAGCTCAGCGCCAGCGAGGCCCCGCTGGGCGACGAGGTCGCCGAGGGACTGCTTCGGCACCTGCTCGACCGGGTTGTCGACGGCATCGTCGACGTGACCCAGGGACGTCACACGCTGTCCCGGCCCGATGCGCCCTCCCCCGACGTGCCGCGACCGTCCGACGCGGCCTCTCCCTCGACGCAGCCGCCAGTCGGGCGCGCGTCGGCGAGCCGGATGACCGGTGTCGCGGACCGCGGCGAATGTTCCGCCCTCGCGGCCCGGTGCCATCGTGCGGCCGCGTTGCTGCGCAGGTGCGACGACCAGACGCTCGCCAGCCACATCGTCGTCTGCCTCGAGACCACCGGCTCGGCGCTGCAGCGGCTGGTCCAGGACCGGAGTGACGAGCCGCCCGGTGTGGCTCGTCAGCGTCTGCTGCGGACGCTGCGCGCGGCAGCAGCGGTGCTCGACGAAGCCGCGCCTTAGGGTGTGCCCATGAAGATCCACGAGACCATCGAGCACCAGGCGTCCCCACAGCAGGTGTTCGAGATGATCTGCTCCCCCGACTACCAGGAGCTGAAGTGCACCCGCAGCGGGGCGATCGAGCACGAGGTCGCGATCGAGGTGGAGGACGACGCCCGCACGATCGTGATCCGTCGGCGGCTGCCCACCGACAGGTTTCCCGACTTCGCGCGCAAGTTCGTGGGCAACGCGGTAGACGTGGTGGAGACGCAGGTATGGGGCCTTGCTCCCGACGAGGACGGCGGTCACACGGCGTCGCTGCACGTCGAGATCCCCCGCACACCGGTGACCATGTCAGGCAGCCTGTTCCTCGCGCCCGAGGGCGACGGCACCGCACACACCCTCGAGGGTGAGCTCAAGGCCAATGTGCCCTTCATCGGGTCAAAGATCGAGGAGGCGGTCGCGCCGATCATCTCCAGTGCGCTCCGCCTCGAGGCCCGGCTCAGCCCGGAGTGGTTCGCGGACCAGTCCGGCTGACCCGGGGGCGCTGAACGGCGCAGCGACATTCACGACGGCCGAGTGCCCCGGCGTCCGGGTGACGTCCGGGGCACTCGGTGCGTCGACCGCCCTGTGTGGCTCAGCCCATGTACGGGTAGCGCCAGTCGGTCGGCGCCACGAAGGTCTCCTTGATGGACCGGGCACTGCTCCAGCGCATGAGGTTCTGCATCGAACCGGCCTTGTCGTTCGTGCCCGAAGCGCGGGCACCGCCGAACGGTTGCTGGCCCACGACGGCACCGGTCGGCTTGTCGTTGATGTAGAAGTTGCCCGCGGCGAACCGCAGCTTGTCGGTGGCGAGGGCCACGGCGGCGCGGTCGCGAGCGATGATTGCCCCGGTCAGGGCGTAGCCGGCCACCCGCTCCATCTGGGTCAGCATCTGCTCGAACTCGTCGTCCGGGTAGACGTGCACCGCGAGGATCGGGCCGAAGTACTCAGTGGTGAACGTGTCGTGGGCCGGGTCGGTGACCTCGAGGATCGTCGGCCGCACGAAGTACCCCACCGAGTCGTCGTAGGTGCCTCCTGCAAGGACGGTGATGGAGTCGTCCGCCTGGGCGCGGTCCAACACGTCCTTGTGCTTGGCGAAGGCCCGGTCGTCGATCACGGCGCCCATGAAGTTGCCGAAGTCGCGCACGTCACCGACCGGAAGGGACTCGGTGACCGAGACGAGCTCGTCCTTCAGCTGTGCCCAGATCGAGACCGGGATGTAGGCACGCGACGCCGCGGAGCACTTCTGACCCTGGTACTCGAAGGCCCCGCGCACGAGCGCGGTGCGCAGCACATCGAGGTCGGCCGACTTGTGGGCGACCACGAAGTCCTTGCCGCCCGTCTCGCCGACGATCCGCGGGTACGAGCGGTAGTTGGCGATGTTGCTGCCCATCTGTCCCCACAGCATGTGGAAGACCCGCGTGGAGCCGGTGAAGTGCAGACCGGCGAAGTCGGGGTGCTCCATCGTCACCTTGGAGACCTCGACGCCGTGACCGGTGACCATGTTGATGACACCGTCAGGCAGCCCGGCCTCCTGCAGGATCTCCATCACCACTGACGCCGCGCGCTGCTGGGTGGTGGCGGGCTTCCAGATGACGGTGTTGCCCATGAGCGCGGGAGCCGTCGGCAGGTTGCCGGAGATGGCGGTGAAGTTGAAGGGCGTGACCGCGTAGACGAATCCCTCGAGCGGACGGTGGTCGGTCCGGTTCCACACGCCAGGGGCGTTGCGGATCGGCTGGTCCTCGAGGATCTGGCGGCCGAAGTAGGCGTTGAAGCGCCAGAAGTCGACGAGTTCGCAGGCGGAGTCGATCTCTGCCTGGTGCGACGTCTTCGACTGACCCAGCATGGTGGCGGCGTTGAGCTTGGCGCGCCAGGGACCGGCGAGCAGCTCCGCGGCCCGCAGCAGGATGGCGGCGCGGTCGTCGTAGGCCAACGCACCCCACCCCGGAGCAGCCTCCCGCGCCGCCTCGATCGCCGCCGTCGCCTCTGCCGCCTGCGCGTTGTGGAGGGTCCCGAGCACCTCGGCGTGGGCATGCGGCTGCACGACGTTGATCTCGGGACCCGAACCGGTCACCCGTTCGCCACCGATCACGTGCGGCAGCTCGACGGGGTTGGCGGCCATCTCGGCCATGGCCAGCTCCAGCTCAGCACGCTCCGGGCTCCCGGGCGCGTAGTCCAGGACCGGCTCGTTGAGCGGCTCGGGAATCCTCGTCACACCATCCATCGGTCTGTTCCTCCAGTCGGTTGCCAGCCTCCGCGTCGAGGCGTCATCTCATGATCACAGGTTCACAGCAGGGCACACACATCTGCCAGCTCGGTGGCGTCGTACCAGGACAGCTCGATCACGTCATCGGCCTGCGAGACCTCCCCGGCCGTGCCCACCAGGTCGTCACCGACGTGCAGGGAGGCGATCCTCGGCATGCTGATCGGCCCGTGGACCACCACCCGGGAGCCAGTGGGCCCGCTGTCGTCGATGGTGTCCCGAGCCACATCGGCCGCCGCGACCAGAACCGGTTCGCTCTGCTCCAGGCAGTATGCCGCGGCGTCCTGCAGCGCAGCATACTCCCACCCCTCATCGTCACCTCCCGGATCGGACCTCCGCACCGAGTCCGTCACGACGAACGCCACGAGGTCGCCCAGCAGACTTCCGTCGTCCAGCAGCGCCCGCGCCCGCTCAGGGGTCAGCGGGACGTAGCACCGGACCTGCGGGGCGATGTCGGCCATGGGGGTCTCCTCCTCAGAGGTCATCAGTCACGAGCTCGGCCAGGGCGGAGTGGATGCACTCCGCCAGCACGGCTAGGTCCGCCATGGCATCACGATCGGCGTTGAGGCCGAGGTAGACACGGCCGTCGTAGGAGGTTAGCCCCACCGCCAGGGCCTGTCCCTGGGCGAGGGGGATCACCGGATAGCTCGCCAGCAGCCGAGCCGGCCCGGCATACCGCGCCTGTTGGGGCCCCGGCACGTTGCTGATCACGAGGTTGAACATCCGGCGGGACATCGCGCTCGCGGCGCGGGCAGCCAGTGAGTGCAGGGTGGGTGCGGCGAAGCCGGCCAGCCCGGCGATGCCTGCGGCGCCGATCGCCTGGCCGGCCTGCAGCTGCTTGGCCATCCGATAGCTGACCTGCTGGAGCCGCATGGCGGCACTCGGCTCGCCGATCGGCAGGTCGACGAAAGCCGCGACGACGGGCCCACCCACGTGGGAGTCCCCATCCTCCCCGTCCTCGACCGAGATCGGCACCATCGCCCGCAGCGTGCTGGAGGTGGTGATCGGCTCGCCGCGGGTCATCAGCCACTCGCGCAGCCCGCCGGCGAGCGTCGCGAGGACGACGTCGTTGACGCTGACGTGCTCGAGGTCGCGGGCCCCGAACCGGCGACGCCGGACCTGTCGGAAGTCCTCGAGGTCGAGGTCGATGAGGTGCACGCGACGGGCGGAGCCGATCGCGGCGTTGAGCGGGGTGTTCGGGGCCGGACTGGCCGCGGTGCGCACCAGCGCGGTCCCGGCCTGTTGAGCCACCTCGACCACCTTGCTCCCGGTATGGCGAAGGTCGGTCAGCCCCCCGCGTACCCCGTCCCACAAGCGCCGGGGCGAGGTCACCGTGCTCAGCGCGGAGCGCGTCATCAGCTCGATGTCGCTGGGTCCCGGTGACGGAGTCCAGGTCTGGACGATGGGCACCACATCGGTCGGGTTCTCGTCGAGGATCACCTGGCCGATGTCCAGGCCGTGGATACCGTCCACCATGGCCTGGTGGGTCTTGGTGACGAGTGCGAACCGGTTGTTCTCCAGTCCCTCGACCAGGTAGAGCTCCCAGAGGGGGCGCGTGCGGTCGAGCATCCGGGACTGGATCCTGGCCACGAACTCGGCGAGCTGCTCGTTGGTGCCGGGCCGAGGAAGGCCCGAGCGCCGGACGTGGTAGCTGAGGTCGAAGTCCGCGTCGTCGACCCACACCGGTCCCCCGAGACCGGCCGGCACGTGGCGGATGCGCTGGCGGTAGCGGTGCACATAGGCAATCCGGTTGGATACCAGATCGAGGAGGTTCTCGTAGTCGAAGCCGGCCTCCGGGGTCTCGAACACCAGCACCGAACCGACGTGCATGGCGGTCGTGGGTCCCTCGAGGTAGAGGAAGGACGAGTCGACGGGGGTCAGGCGGTCTAGCACAGGCCCATCGTGTCAGACCGCTGTGGTCCGGCGTACCCGACGGCTGCGCCGGGGTGCCGGGAGCGCTCGACCGGTCACCCGGGCCGCCACCTCGCGCAGCCCGGGTCGGGCAGGGCTGCCGGGCCGGCTCTCACGCAGCGTCCGTCCGGCGAGCACCGCTGCGTCCACGCCTGGCTGGTCATCGGTGACCACCACGATGTCCGTCAGCCCGGCAAAGCGGTGCAGCGCCTCTCGCACACGGCGAGCAGGATCCTTGCCGACCGCTGCGGGGCGCACCCGGTTGACCACCACGGTCGAGGGCGCCGATGTCACGTGGGCGAGCTGGTCGAGACCGCGCACCAGGCGTTGCAGTCCCACCGGGTCACCGGAGCCCACCACGACAACGTGGTCGGCCACCTCCAGCGCCGAGAGCGCTGCGCCGTTGCGGCGGGGGGCCAACGTGTCAAAGCTGAGCTCCTCGTCGCTCTCGAGGCAGAAGCCGACGTCCACGACAGTGGTTGGCACCAGGCGGGCGCAGGCGGCCAGCACATCCTGCACCGCGTGGTCCCGCAGCTCGGTCCACCGGTCGGGCCTGGGCATCCCGGTCAGCACCCGCATGCCCGGCGCGACCTGCAGGGCCATCCGCCCGAGGGCCTCATCGTCCAGGCTGCCCTGGTCGGCGGCGCGTGTGGCCGCGGCCACGCCAGGTGCCTCGTCCAGCACCGCCAGGACCTGGGCCACGGAGGCCCCGTAGGTGTCAAGATCGACGAGAATCACCGGCTCGTTGCGCTCAGCCAGCTCCGCAGCCACGTTGACCGCAACCGTGGTGCGACCGGGCGAGCCGACCGGCCCCCAGACGACCACGACCTGCCCGTCGCACGCATGGTCGACGCCAGCACCGTCGGGCGTCCTCCCCGCAGCGGTCTCCGTGCCGTTGCCCCGGCCGTGATCCGAAGGGTCGGTGTTCTCGACTGAACCGTCCACCGACGTCCGGCGGCCGCCGGACGCCGTGGTCGTCGAAGCGTCGTCTCCATCGGCCGGACCTGGAGCCGGTCCCATGCCCGCTGCGGAGCGCTGCGCTGCGCGACTGGGGTGGTCCGCATGCTGAGGCCAGCCCCGGTCGATCAGCTCGGTCAGCGCGGCATCGAGCCCCGGGAGCTCGACATCCGCCGAAAGCACCACCTGCACACCCCAGCGCCGGAGCGACCGTTGACCGGCCTCGTCACCGGGGCGGTGCACGCCCAGGACGAGGAGCCCTCGGTCCGTGAGGTCCTGGGTGGCGGCGCGGTCCAACCCCCGCAGCTCGGCGGAGACCACTGCCACACGCGCGACTCCGGCAGCTGCCGCGCCCAGCAGCTCCGCCAGGTCCGCGCACCGCCGCACGACGTGGACGGTCCTGCTCTGACCCAGCCTGGTGGTGAGCTGCGCCTCGTACTGCGGGGTGACCGCGGTCAGGAGCGGGAGGCTCACGAGCCAGATCCAGGTGAGGGCACCAGGGTCACCTTCGCCTCCTGGTCCACGCTCAAGATCACCGCACCCACCTGGTCGGCGGGAACCACGACCTGCACGGCGGTACGCCCCACTCCCATCCCCAAGCCGGTCCCTGTCGTCGGCGTCCGGGCGACGACTGCCTTGCTCAGGAGGAGCTCTGGGTCCAGGTATGCCGTCCCGACCTGGTCCGTGTCCCGTCGGCTCACCCAGACGTCCACGACGGCCCCGACCGTGAACGTCTCGGCCGTGGCAGGGTCCACGGGGACGGTGACGGTCTTGTCGCGTGCCTGGCTGGCTGTGCCGAGCGCGCCGGCCGGCACCAGCTCGCCCTCGGCGACCTGCCTCAGGACGACCGTCCCGGCTGCGAGGGGTTGGGTGGCGTCGAGATAGTGGGTCATCGGAGCCTCCATCCGGACGTCCACCCGAGCCACGTCCTGCACCGTGACCTCCTGACCGGGCAGGAGGGCGCGCGTGGCGGCATACACGGCGGTGGTCTCGTCCAGCTCGCTGACGAGGCGCACCCCGCCCGCGACGGAGAGCAGGACCAGCAGAAGGCCGACGAGGAGCCGGGTGTCTCTCCACCCTGGCCGGCGCAGCCGCCGGGCGGCCGGTCCCTCCGCCGGTCCCGCTGTCGTGCTCACGGTGCTCCCCCTGGGTTCTGTGCTCGTCTGCCACCGGATGGCGACGGTCAGGCTAAGCGACCGCGCCGGGGCGCGAACATCTTGTCCACAGGCCCCGCGTGGTGACTACCCGTGGGAAGTAAAATCCCCGTCAAGGTTCGCCACCCCGGCGTCCCTGTGCACCGGATGGAGCAGCCCGTTGAACAAACGGTTCCTCACGCTGGCCGACGTCGCCGAGACCCTGAACATCACGATGGCTCAGGCGAAGGCTCTGGTCCGCAGCGGGGCCCTTCCGGCGGTCAAGATCGGCGGCCGTGGGGTGTGGCGGGTCGAGGTCAGCATGCTCGAGGACTACATCGAGCGGATGTATGCACAGACGCGCGAGAGCATCGCCCGGTTGAGCGACGAGATGGACGCTGTGGAGGCGGAGAGCGACGACGACCAGCGATGAGGCGTGCCCGCCGTCCCGAACGTGTTGTTGCAGGCCCTCTGGACGCTCCTGGCGTCAGACCCGCATGACGCAGACGAGAGCCGGATAGGGCACCGTCACGACCGCGTGCACGTCGCGGCTGCGTCTGGGCAGGTCGTCAGGGTGGGTGCTGACGTCTAGATGGTCGGCACCCACGCGGTCGATCGTGCCCAGCGTCACCCCACCCTCCAGGTCGCGGATCCGGACCACGGCGCGATCGCGGCTGAGGGCGCGGAGAGCCTGGCGCAGGTCGAGCGACCGTTCCACTCGGTGCGCACGGCCCCGGTCCGATCGTCCGGTCAGTCCTTGAACCGACAGGAGGCTGGTCGTGACCACAAGCACCTCGCCGGCCCGAGGCCGCTCATCCTGCAGCAGCAGCCACTCGGAGGCCACCTCGACAAGCACCCCCTGGAGCACCAGTGCTCCCCGCAGGCTGACGCGCACGTGGGCTTCCCGGTCGGCCAGGAGGCGTTCGGCCAACGACACTCTTCCCAGGCTCGCCCTGGTGTGCTCAGCCACCTCACCCCGCCGCTCGGCAACCTCCTGAGCGGCCAGCTGTGCCTCGAGGTCGTCGAACAGTTCAGACCATCGCATGGCGAGGCATTCTGCCGTAGCCGCGGAGGGACCGCCCCATCTTCCCGGTGGGAGCGCGGATACGCGCGTGCCGAGCGGGCGCTCTGCAGTCCCGTCCACAACCCGCGGCGCTCCTCTTGCCGGCTGAGGACAAGTGCGTTCTAATGACATCTACTGATCGCAACTGAACGCAACTGAACGCATACGCCTTGGAGGGGAACGTCGTGACTATCCAGCAGCAACAGAGGCAGCAGTCCGGTCCTCAAGCCACCCTCGGTGCCGCGGCGCTCGGCGCCGGGTTGACCGCGGCCCTGCTGTGCGTGGCCGCAGCCTGCGCGATGCACGTGGTGGCTGCGGGCGGTGGCGCGGTGTCGGGCACCGTCGAGGTGTCCGACGGCCTCGAAGTGCTCACCGTCGCCGCTGCCGGCCTCGTGGCGACCTGGCTCGCCGTGCTCGTGCTGTTCGGGACGGTCGCCACAGTCCCGGGCAGCAGCGTGGCCGGCGCGCGCAAGGTGGCAGCAGTGCTTGCCCCTCGCGCGACCCCCCGGATCGCCGCCGGCCTGGTCGCGGTGGCGGCCGTGATCGCCCCCGTGGGTTCGGCCCACGCTCATCAGGCCGGCACGTTGCCAGCGCGAGTGGCCTCCGTCGCCGCGCCCGTGCAGGGAGCGGGTGAGTCGGTCAGCGATCGCAGCAGAGGCGCCGGGACCGTGCAGCCGTGGGCCTCCACATCACCCGGGTCGGAGACAGTCGCGGTGAGCGGCACCGGAGAAGGCACACCGGACCCCGGCTGGTGGCCCACGAGATCAGGTCAGACGCCGGACCGCGCGTCGATCGACCTGGTCGCGCGGGGCAGCGCAGCACCTGACTCGGTCGTGGTGCGGGCAGGAGACACGTTGTGGGACATCGCTGCCGCACATCTCGGTCCCGACGCCGACCCCGCGACCATCGCGGCGACCTGGCCCCTCTGGTACGACACGAACCGCGAGACGATTGGAGCCGACCCGGACCTCATCCTGCCCGGGACCCGGCTCCTGCCTCCGAGCCAGCTATCCGGTGGGACCGCGGCCCAGGGTGCACGTGAGCAGGTCGCGCCGTGACCGCGCAGGCCATGCTGGACACCCACCACAGGGCGCCCGCAGCCGCCCTTCGTCCCGGTCAGCTGACAGTGCTGCCGATCCCGGACTGCGAGCCCCGCCCGCTTCCGCACGGCCAGCGGCCGACGCCTCCCGATCCCCGGTTCGAGCAGGGCTCGCTCGCGGTGGACTTCCGGCGCGAGGGGCATGACGAGTTCTTCGGTCCGCAGTCGACCAGCCGGCTGGACCTGCCCGATCCGGAGGCCTGGGCGCGCCGGCTGATCACGGCGATGTTGGAGGCGATGGACGGTCTGCGGCCCAGCGACCAGCTCGGGCGCTGGGTCACTCCGGGCCTGCGGGAGCGGATCGGCCGGCGCGGGCTCGTTGCCCGGCAGCGGCAGCAGCGTCCGGGTGGACCCCTCCAGATCCGCGCCATCCGGGTCTGCGAACCTGCCGACGGCGTGGCGGAGGTGGCGGCGGTCATCCGATACCGGTCGCGCATCCGCGCGATTGCGCTCCGGATGAGCGGCGTGGATGGCCGCTGGCTCGTTACCGCCGTCGAGCTCGGCTGACCGCCCGACCACCCAGGGGCTTCAGGACCGGTGCCGGGTCGGCAGCTCGGCCGGGCTGCGCTCGTCACCGTCGGCTAGGGCGCGCCGGCCGCTCACTTGCCCTTGCGGGACGCCTTGCGTCGCTCGGCCCTGTTGCCGGCCTGGGCCTTCTTCGCCTCGGTGCGCGTCATGGTGGCACCGTCGGCGGCGACCCGGCGCTGTTCGACCGATCCGTCCTCCGACGGCGCACTGTAGGTCAGCGCGCCGGACGGAGTCGGCTTGGCGTCGACCAGCCCGGCAAGTGCGGCCGGCACGGCCAGTCCACCGGCCTGGGCAGCGTCCGGCTGAGCCTGCTTCACCTCGAGGCGGAACAGGGTGCGGACGGCGTCCTCCTTGACCGACTCCATCATCGCCTGGAAGAGCTGGTACCCCTCCCGCTGGTACTCGACGATCGGCTCCCGCTGAGCCATCGACCGCAGGCCGATGCCCTCCTTGAGGTAGTCCATCTCGTAGAGGTGCTCGCGCCACTTGCGGTCCAGGACCTGCATCACGACGCGCCGCTCGATGTCCCGCATCTGCTCCTCCCCCACGAGCGCTTCCTTCTCGTCATACGCATGCTGTGCGTCCGAGGTCAGCTGCTCGGCGAGGAGCTCGGGCGTCACGGCGCTTCCGCCGACGGCCTGCTCCAGCTCACTGGCGGTGAGGCTGACCGGGTAGACGGTGCGCAGGTCGGCCAGGACCTGCTCCATGTCCTGCGCCTCGTTGTCCACCTCGTCGCCCCGAATCGTCTGCGCGTAGTCGCCGACCACGTCGTTGATGAAGTCCCGGATCTGGTCCTCCAGGTCCTCACCCTCGAGCACCCGCCGACGCTCGTCGTAGATGACCACGCGCTGGCGGTTCATGACGTCGTCGTACTTCAGGACGTTCTTGCGGGTCTCGAAGTGCTGCGCCTCGACCTGACCCTGGGCGCTCTGGATGGACCGGCTCACGACCTTGGACTCGATCGGCACACTGTCGTCCATTCCGGTGGTCTGCATCACCCGGTCGACGATGGCGGCGTTGAACATCCGCATCAGGTCGTCCTCGAGGGACAGGTAGAACCGGCTCTCGCCGGGGTCACCCTGACGGCCCGCGCGACCGCGCAGCTGGTTGTCGATGCGCCGGGACTCGTGGCGCTCGGTGCCCAGCACATACAGACCGCCGAGCTCGCGCACCTCCTCGTACTCCGCCTGGACCGCCGCCTCGGCATTGGCGAACGCCTCGTCCCATGCGGCCTCGTACTCTTCCGGGGTCTCGGCGGGGTCCAGCCCGCGCGCCCTGAGCTCGGCCACGGCCCGGAACTCCGGGTTGCCACCCAGCATGATGTCGGTGCCTCGGCCCGCCATGTTGGTGGCCACCGTGACGGCGCCCTTGCGACCTGCCTCGGCGACGATCGACGCCTCACGCGCGTGCTGCTTGGCGTTCAGCACCTCGTGCGGGATCCCCCGACGCCGCAGCTGCTCCGAGAGCAGCTCGGACTTCTCCACCGACGTGGTGCCCACCAGCACCGGCTGGCCCTTCTCGTGCCGCTGGGCGATGTCCTCCACCACCGCGTCGAACTTCGCCTTCTCGGTCCGGTAGATGAGGTCGGACTGGTCCTTGCGGATCATCGGCATGTTGGTGGGGATCGAGACGACGCCGACCTTGTAGATCTGGCTGAGCTCGGCCGCCTCGGTCTGGGCGGTGCCGGTCATCCCAGCCAGCTTCTCGTACATGCGGAAGTAGTTCTGCAGGGTGACCGTGGCGAGGGTCTGGTTCTCGTTCTTGATCTCCACCCCCTCCTTGGCCTCTATCGCCTGGTGCATCCCCTCGTTGTAGCGACGCCCAGGCAGCATGCGGCCGGTGTGCTCGTCGACGATCAGGATCTGACCGTCGGCGTTGACGTAGTCCTTGTCGCGCTTGAACAGCTCCTTGGCCTTGATGGC
>DATGRS010000044.1:0-15649 GCA_035303365.1 Ornithinicoccus sp. | reverse complement strand
CATGGCCAACCAACCTCACCCCGACAAGCAGGCCGTCACGTGGCGGCTGCATCGAGACCTCCTCGCTCGCGTCCGCGAGGCTGCAGCCGGCAATGGCGAGACCGTGCTCGCGCTCGTCACTCGCGCCCTCGAGCGCGAACTCGAGCGGTGCCGGTCTACTAGTAGACAAGACGTGGTCTAGCCCTATACCATAGGTGTCATGCAGATCAGCCGCACCGCCACCGACGACACCACCACGTGGACGCTCTACGTCGACGGCATCGACGTCTCAGAGCTCTCCGTCTGGACGGTCAACGGCGAGATCTGCAACGTCGAAACCCGCACCAACCACCGGGGCAACGGCTACGCCCGCACCCTCTTCGAGCACGCCGCCGCCGAACGGTCGATCTACCACACCATCCCGGCCCACCGCAGCCCCGAGGGCGACGCCTTCGCCAGCGCCGTCGGCGGCGACGAAATCAACGAGGACGACGCCGTCGTCATCGAGTACTGCGGCTGCGACCACTGCGCCTGAGAGGGGTACCGATGAATACCCGCTACGACTTGCAGAACTGGCTGGGCGACTTCGCCAGCGACGTCACCGACGAACAGCTCGACCGGCTCGTCGACGCCGCGAACACCATCGACGAGCGTTGGCCGGACCCCGACGACCGTATGCTCCGCGAGGCGGCCCTGTCCGCCGCCTGCCAGGTCATCCTCGGCGACGACACCCTCGAAGGGATCGCCGAGGAATGGCGCAAGGCCCGCAGGATCGAGCGTGAGCGCATGGCCTCGCTCACTGGAGCCCTCATCGCGACACCCGGCTCCGAACGTGAACTGGCAGAGCGGTCCGGCGTCGCCCGGATGACCGTGCGGAAGGCGATAGGGAAGTGACCGCCGGCACGTAGCACTGATCACCCGGGTTGACAAGACCCCAGGGTGAACAGCAAGATTCCTACAGTTCGCAGAGGCGTCCACCCAGAACCCGGGTGGGCGCCTCTCTGCTTGCCAGTAACAGCCCAGCCACGCAGAGCGAACTGAGGGCGGCTCCGCGCTTGAACCCCAGTCGTCGGCCCCTCCGCGGCTGGGGTTCATCCACGTCCAGGAGGGACGGCCGCAGGATGGGCGACCAGGGCCGTCGAGGAGCCGCCTACCTCAAGCTCTGCGCCGACGTACGCCGCCGGCGCCTGCCCTGCTCGATCTGCGGGCACCCCATCGACTACAACGCCCCACCCCGCACCCGCTGGTCGTTCAGCCTCGAACACGTCCAGTCCCTCGCCCACGGCGGCGCCCTGCTCGACCCAGCCAACGCCACAGCCGCCCACTACGGCTGCAACAGCCGGCGAGGCGGCGCAACCCGCCGGGGCAAACCAGAACCCCGGGTACCCGTCGTCGTCCGGGGCTCCCGCCGATGGTGACCCTGCTCTGCGGCCCACCCTGCGCCGGCAAGACCACCCTCGCCCGCAACCTCGCCCAGCCCGGCGAGGCGCTGCTCGACTTCGACGACATCTGCGTCGAGCTGGGGAGCACACACCAGTGGGCGCACCCCCCACACATCCGGGCCCAGGCCGAGCACCTCATGCGCGCCCGCATGCGCCACCTCCGCCTCGCCGCCGCCGGCGGCTACGTCATCCGCACCGCCCCTGCAGCACACCAGCGCGCAGCACTGGCCGGGCTACTCCGGGCTACCCGGGTGTGGGTGGTGGACCCCGGCATGCAGGAGTGCCTACGCCGTGCCCACACCAGGCCACGTGGCACTGCTCGGGCTATCCGCCGGTGGTACGCGCGGTACACCCCCAGCCCGGTGGACCAGCCCTGCCCGTGGGTCGACACCCCACCAGCACAGCCGCTATCCACCTCGCGTGTGTGGTGACCCCGGCGAGGCGCAGACGGGTGGGCAGAGCCGGCCCCACCCCCCTCCTGCCCTAGGTAGGTAGGTGTGGCTGGTGGCCTGGTGCCCCTGCCGTCCCTGCCCCTGCCTGGTGCCCATGCGTCGTGCTCGTGTCGTGTGCTCGCTCGACGATCGTCGCTGTTCGTGTTGATCGATCATCGTTGATGTTGATTGATCGATTTCGTGATCGTCACGCAACGTCACCAGACTGGTGATCGTCACGCTGAGTAACAGCTACGCAGGGTGACCGCCGGCCCGGGGGGGCGGGGGGTCGACGTGGATCATGGACCCCCGGGACCCCTCGCCTTTCGTCAAGAAATTTCTCCCCGGAGCCGAACGGGGGGACCGCAAACTCGCAGGTCAGAGCGTCGCAGAGCGTGTCGAACCGCGCCTGACCTGCGGAAACGTGCCCAGCGCGGCGCCTCCGAGTACTCCGCGCAGCGCGTGTCGATCATGCCCGCAACGCAGCGTGAGGGGGTCGCCGTGACGAAGCGTAACCCCCGAAAATTGGTCGCGGACAGCGACGACGAGCGGCCGTCACTCTCCGTAGAGGACGAGGTTCGGGCGACCCTGGCCGACGCCCCCGAAATCAGCATCGCGCACCGCGCGCTCGTCGCCACCGCGCTCACCCTCGCCCGCAAGCTCGACGACGGCGCCGGCATGGCCACCGCGGCCGTCGCGAAGGAGCTGCGCGCCACGCTCGACGCGATCCTGAAGGAGGCCGACGACGATGACGACGGCCTCGACAGCTTCGTCAACGGGCTCGGCCTCCCGACCTCGGGTGTCTCCCCGTTCGGCTGAGAGCCTGATCTGCCCGCCGCGGTGGGCGACCCCGCGCAGCCCGGACCGGCCCACCCTCGGGCCTCGGGTGGCGGAGGTGGCCGCACAGCTCGGCACACCGCTGATGCCATGGCAGCAGTACGTGGTCGACGTCGCGCTCGAGCTCGATCCAGAAACGGGGCAACTCGCATACCGCGAGGTAGTCTTGACCGTGCCCCGGCAATCCGGAAAAGCGCTCGATTGCGAGACGGAGATCCTGACCGCGAACCGGGGCTGGACGACGATGGCCGGCATCCAGGTCGGCGACCGTGTCTTCCACCCGGCTGGTCACGACGTCGTCGTCACTTTCGTGAGCGACGTGATGGTCGGGCACGCCTGCTACCGGGTCACGACGACGGACGGTAGGTCCGTCGTCGCCGATGCTGACCACCTGTGGACGGTCGCAGACCGGAACAGTCGTAGGTCAGAGTTCCGCACACTCACGACGCGGGAGCTGATCGCGGCTGGCTATGTCAGCCGGAAGCCATCGGGGGCGACGGGATATCGGTTCCAGCTGCCCGCGCAGGGAGTTCTGAAATCTCCTGAAGTGGACCTGCCCCTCGACCCGTACCTCCTGGGGGCCTGGCTCGGCGACGGCTGGTCGCGACAGGCCCTCTTGGCTAGCCACAAGGACGACGTTCCGCACTGGGTCGACGCGATCCGCGCCGCAGGCTATGTGCCCGCCGTCTACGAGAGACCGTCGGCATGCGCGGTTGCGATCCGCGCAGACAACAGCAGATCCGGCTGGAAGGCACGGTCCTTCCAAGCGGGTCTCCGTGAGCTTGGGCTGATTTCGGACAAGCATGTCCCGGACGACTACCTCAGGGCCGGCCCGCAGCAGCGTGAGGCACTCCTGCAGGGGCTGCTCGACACCGACGGCACGATCTCAGCGCCGCAGGGCCGCGTGGAGTTCTCGGCAACAAACCGACGCCTAGCTGATGCGGTTTTGCTCCTCGCCCGCTCGCTGGGGTGGCGGGCGACAATGCGCGAGGACCGGTCGACCTACCTCGGCCAGGATTGTGGCGCCGAGTACAGGGTGTTCTTCACGCCCAAGCAGGACGATCCGTACGCGCCGTTCCGGCTCGCGCGGAAGCTGGCGCGTGTTCACCCAGGCGGCGGCTACAGCGATGGGCGTCGGGATGGGCGATCAACGGTCAGCATCCGCTCAATAGAGCCGGTCCCGTCGGTGCCGGTGCGTTGCATCAAGGTCGACTCCCCAGACGGGCTGTTCCTGGCTGGGCGTGACCTTGTCGCCACTCACAACACCACGCTCATCATGGGCGTTGGCACCCACCGTGCCTTGGGGTTCGGGCAGCGGCAGGTCATCCGCTACGGCGCGCAGACCCGCAACGACGCGCGGATGAAGTGGGAGGACGACCTAGTCGTCGCCCTCGAGGCGTCTCCGCTGAAGAAGCTGTTCCGCGTCCGCAAGACGAACGGCAACGAGGCGATCCTTTTTCGCAACGGGTCCCGGTGGGGGATCACCGCGAACACGGAGAAGTCCGGCCACGGTGGCACCCTCGATCTCGCGTTCTTGGACGAGGCGTTCTCGCAGGTGGATGCTCGGTTGGAGCAGGCCTTCAAGCCTGCGATGATCACCCGTAAATCACCACAGCTGTGGGTCGTCTCCACCGCGGGGACTGAGCAGAGCACCTATCTGCTGGGGAAGCGCGACAAGGGCCGGCAGCTCGTCGAGGATGGCGTCACGAGGGGTGTCGCCTACTTCGAGTGGTCGGCCCCCGAGGACGCCGATCCCGCCGATCGGGACGTGTGGCGCTCGTGTATGCCGGCCCTGCGCTGCAACGGCGGCCTCATCGAGGAGGACGCCGTCGAGGCGGACTTCAAGTCAATGGACCTCCCGGAGTTCCAACGCGCCTACCTGAACCAGTGGGTCTCGAAGGACGTCCACGAGCCGGTCATCCTGCACAGCGTGTGGGAGGGCCTTGCGGATCCGGCGTCCCAGCTTGTTGGGCAGCTGGTGTTCGCGCTCGACGCCACCCCGGACCGGTCGGGTGCCGCGGTGGCGGTGGCGGGTCGCCGGGCGGACGGTGTCGGCCACGTGGAGGTCGTGGATGCCCGCCCCGGCACCGGCTGGGTGCTGGACCGGGTGGTTGAGTTGGACGAGCGGCACAAGCCGGCGGGGTGGGTGCTGGACCCGGCGTCGGCGGCGGGGGCGTGGCTGCCGGCGCTGCAGGAGGCCGGGATTGAGCCGGTGCTGGTGACGGGCCGGGAGATGGCGCAGGCGTGCGGCGCGCTCTACGAGGACGTCGTCGAGAACGGCGCGTTCCGCCATCTGGATCAGCCGCAGCTGAACGCGGCCTTGTCGGGGGCGCGGAGGCGCCCGGTCGGGGACGCGTGGGGGTGGCATCGCCGCGACTCCAGCGTGGACATCTCGCCGCTGGTGGCGGTGACGCTGGCGTGGCACGGGGTGGCGTTGCAGGAGGCCACCCCGAAGAAGAACAGCGTTCCGACGTTTGCGCTAGTCGACTGGTGAAGAGGGCCTAGGCGCCCCATGGTGAGGAGTGCCCGATGGCGGTCTCTGCCGCGCAGGTCACGGTTGGTGACACCCCGGTCGCGCTGCATCCCGCCGAGTCGGGGGTGGCGGGTGGCCGGCTGTACGTGAAGAACGGCGCCGACACCGAGGGTGATGACCTGGTCCTCGGTCCGGCGGATGTGACCGCGAGCTCGGGGTTCGCGCTGTCGCCGGGGGAGATGTTGGAGATCCCCTACTCGTTCGGTGAGCGCGTCTACGGGGTGAGCTCCGGCGAAACCGACGTCGTCGCCCACGTTCTGCGGCTCGGTGAGTAGCCGGCTGTGCTGACGCAGAACAGCGAGCTACGCAAGGACCGGATCTGGAATTGGACCCTCCCGGCCTGGGTTGCGCGCCGCAGCGATGGGCGGGCAGTGAACGTCTGCCCACAGGCCGGCGCGTGCATCAAGGTCTGCTACGCCCGGAACGGCACCTACAACTTCCCGAGCGTCAAGGCCGCACATGTCCGGAACCTCGAACGAGTCCTCGACGACCTGAACGGCTGGACGGCCGACATGCTCAACGAGCTCGCTCGGCGCAAGTTCCGCCCCACCGGTGAGCCGCGGCTCCCCGACCGGCCACGCGACCACCTGTCGCCCACGGTCGCGGCGCTGCTCGACCGCGGCGCCGCGTGCATCCGCATCCACGACGCGGGGGACTTTCTCTCGGAGGAGTACCTGCTGGCCTGGCTTGCGATCGCCAGCCACACCCCCGACGTGCTGTTCTACTGCTACACGAAGGAAGTCGGCCTGTTCAAACGGGTCGTGGAGGGCGCTGCCCCCGAGAACTTCCTGTGGTGCTATTCGATGGGCGGCAAGCAGGACCATCTGGTCGACAAGGACCGCGACTACCACGCCGACGTGTTCCCGGACGAGGCCACGCTCATGGCCGCGGGCTACTACAGCCAGGACGAGAACGACCTGCTGTGTGTCCTTGCCCCCTCCAACAAGATCGGCATCCCGGCCAACAACATCCCCCACTTCAAGAAGCGGATGGCCGGCCGGACGTTCTCCGAGCTCGAGCGGGGCGCCCGCCGGCACGGCCGCGGCGACGCCGCGTGAGCGGGCGACCCGGACCCGAAAAGCAGCATGACGACATCCAGTAGAGGGGAGCGAACGTGAGGTTCCTCCTCGTCTGCCTCGCCGCGCTGCTCTACGCCCTCGGTTGGGCGGCCGGCTTGGTCGCGGTCGCTGTGGTGTGGTGCTGGTCCGCGCTTGCGGTCGGGTGGGACGACGCCCGCGCGTTGGGCCGCCGTGACCCGGTGAGGACGCGCTGATGGGCCTCCTGGACCGCATGTCGTCCCGCCGTGGCGGGGAACGTAAGGCGTGGTCGCAGCCGCCGCTATGGGCCGTGGACGGGCTCCACGACTCGATGTTCACGACCGGGCTCACCTCGGATCGGGAGCGGATCGAACCGAATTTCCCGGCGTACATCGAGAACGCGTTCAAGGCCAGCCCGTCGGTGTTCGCGGCGATCCGGTTCCGCATGGCGGTGCTGTCGGAGGCGCGGTTCCAGTGGCGGGTGTTCCGCAAGGGCCGACCCGGTGAGCTGTTCGGGTCCCCGGAGCTGCGGCTGCTGGAGCAGCCTTGGCCGGGTGGCACCACCGGTGACCTGCTGACCCGCATGGAGGTCGTGTCCAGCCTGGCGGGGAACTACTTCGCCACGGTCGCCGACGAGCAGGGCCGGCTCGGGAACGCCGCGCGGGGGACGAGACGGATCGTCCACATGCGACCCGACTGGGTGTCGATGGTGATCGACTCGAAGTCGGGGGACCCGAACGCGCTCGACGCGCGGGTCGTCGGTTACCTGTACGAGCCGATCACCTCGAACGCGAACCTGCCGCTGTCGGGGACGAAGCCACCCGCGGTGCTGCTGATGCCCGACGAGGTGGTGCACTTCGCCCCGATCCCGGACCCGGCCGCCCGGTTCCGGGGAATGTCGTGGCTGACCCCGGCGGTGGAGGAGGTCCGCGCCGACAAGGCCGCCACGATGCACCAGGGGAAGTTCTTCACCAACGGCGCCTCCCCGCATCTGGCGATCACCCTGTCGGAGGCGGTGTCCCCGGAGGATTTCCAGCGGTACGTGACCGCGTTCAAGGCCGCCCACGAGGGCGTCGACAAGGCCGGCAAGACCCTGTTCCTCGCCGGCGGCGCGGATGTGCGTCCGTTGTCGTCGAACTTCCGGGAGATGGACTTCCGGTCCCTCAAGCAGCTGTCGGAGACCCGGGTGGCGATGGCCGCCGGGGTGCACCCGACCGTCCTCGGCATGTCGGAGGGCCTGCAGGGCTCGAGCCTGAACGCCGGAAACTTCAACTCCGCGGCGAGGTTGACGGCGAACACCACGCTGCGGCCGTGGTGGCGCAACGCGTGCGCGTCGCTGCAGGTGCTGCTCAAGACCCCCAGCGAGGGCGCCGAGCTTTGGTACGACGACTCGGCGATCAGCTTCCTGTACGACGACGCGTCCGACCTGGCGGACATCCGGCAGAAGAACGCGATCGCGCTGCGGCAGCTGCTGGACGCCGGCTACGAACCAGACGCGGCCACCGAGTACCTGCGCACCGACGACCTGGGGCAGCTGATCGGCCAGCACTCGGGTCTGTTCTCGGTGCAGCTGCAGCCCCCGGGTGGTTACCCGACCGTCCCCCCCGACCCGGACGACGCCGACACCGGCGGCCGGCGCACCCCACGTCTCCCGGAACCCGACCCGCCCAGCTCGGCCGGCAACCCCCGAGACGGCGACGGTGACGGCATCTACCCGGAGACGTGACCAGTCCCCTCACGTCGACGAGGCGTGATCCATCGACGAGCCAGGAGGCGCTCGTGCAGACGCAGACCAAGGCGCTTCGTGGCGTCGAGATCAAGGACGCCAGCCAGGGCAAGATTCAGGCTGTCTTCGCCACCTTCGACGTCATCGACCGCGACGGCGACGTGACCCGCAAGTCCGCGTTCAAGGACGGCGCCCCCGTCCGGATTAGCGCCTACAACCACGCCTCCTGGGAGGGCGCGCTGCCGGTCGGGAAGGGCGTCATCCGCGTCGGCCCCAACGAGGCGATCCTCGAGGGCCAGTTCTTCATGAACACCAGCCACGGCCGGGACGCGTTCGAGACCGTGAAGGCGATGGGGGAGCTGCAGGAGTTCTCCTACGGCTTCCACGTCACCGACGCCGAGCCCGGCGAGGTCGAGGGCAAGTCGGTGCGCATCATCAAGGGCGTCGACGTGCACGAGGTGTCCCCGGTGCTGCTCGGCGCTGGCATCGGCACCCGCACCCTCGCGGTGAAGGGGCAGAAGCGCACGTTCACGCAGGCCGACCGCGACGCCGCCGCCGAGGCCGGCCACGCCATGGACGACGGCTCGTACCCGATCGAGAACGTCCAGGACCTGCGCAACGCCATCCGCGCCGTGGGGCGCGGCGGGAAGAACCACGACGAGATCCGGCGGCACATCATGCGGCAGGCCCGCCGCCTCAACGCCACCAACCTGATCCCCGACAACTGGGCCAAGGACGGAAGCCTGATGGACTCCGATGGCAAGGCGGCGGTCATCCCCGCGATCAAGGGTGCGATCCCCCCGCACGAGACGGACACGGTGAGCCGGTCGTGGAACGCGGCGGCCACCGTGAAGGGGCTCGCCGAGGAGGCGCGCCCCTCCGAGCTGCGCACCGTGTACGCGTGGGTCGACCCCGACGCCGACCCCGAGATGAAGAGCTCCTACGCGTTCCCGCACCACCATGGCGTGGACGGGCCGGCGAACCTGCGTGCGTGCCTGCAGGGCATCGCCGTCCTCAACGGCGCCACCGGCGACCCCGGCATCCCCGCCGAGGACCGGGAGGCGGTCTACAAGCACCTGGCGGCGCACCTGTCCGACGCCGACCGGGACGTCCCGGATCTTCGTGAAGACCCGGGTGAGAAGGGCAGGAAGCGGTTCGCCGACGAGGCCGTCGATGTGATGGCCGCGGTGGCGAGCTTTGTTGATCGTGCGGCGGAAGTCGTGGCTCTCCGCGCGCAGAAGGGTCGGGGCATCTCCCCCGTCACCGCCGACCTCCTGTCGTGGCTGGAGTCGGATCTGGTGCGGCTGAAGTCCCTGCTCGAAACCCCTGTGGAAGCGGACCAGCCCGCGAAGCCGTCGGACGACGAGGTCGCCTCGGTCGTCCTGGCCGCGCTGGCACGGGTCAACAACATCTGAGCGGAGCAACCGTGTACAACGACTCTGACCGCGTGGTCGAGTTCCCTGCGCTGAAGGAGGCGCAGGAGAAGCTCGACGCCAAGCGCAAGAGCCTCGCCGACATCCTCTCCGAGGCCGGCCCCGAGTACGACATGAGCCGGGTGAAGTCCCTGCAGGGTGACACCCACGCCAAGGTCGCCGAGATCGGCAAGCTGAACGCTGAGATCGACGAGTGCAAGTCGAAGGTCGACGAGTACCTCGTGGTCGCCCGCGCTGCCGCCGCGGCGAAGAAGGGCGAGGAGGCCGCCGAGTCCGGTGACGGCGCCGAGCACGAGGTGGAGCGCAAGGGTGCCCGCCGCCGCTGGTTCGACATGGGCGAGGAGTTCGTCAAGTCGGCGGCGCTGAAGGGCTACACCCCGGGTTCCGGGATCGGCCCGCAGGCGCACCTGGACATCGACCTCAAGACGCTGTTCCAGACCACCGCTGGGTGGGAGCCGGAGGACCTGCGTACCGGGCGGCTGGAGCTGACCCCGCAGCGCCCGGACGTGCACGTGGCGAACTACTTCCCCCAGACCACGACCACGATGTCTTCGGTCGTGTACATGGAGGAGACCACGTTCGGCACAACGGACCCGAACGACAACGACGACCCGACGGCGGACGGTCTGGCCCTGATGACCGCCGAGGGTGGTACCTACGGTGAGGCCCAGCTCGCCCTGACCGAGCGGCAGCAGCCGGTCCGGAAGATCGCGGTGTGGCTGCCCGTCACCGACGAGCAGTTTGAGGACGAGCCCCGCGCCCGCGACTACGTCAACAACCGCCTCCCGTACATGGTGCGGGCCAAGCTGGACTCGCAGCTGCTGCAGGGCACCGGCTCCGCGCCGCAGATGCTCGGCGCCGAGAACGTGGTCGGCATCCAGACGCAGGCCCTCGGATCTGATTCCGTCCCGGACGCCATCTACAAGGCGGCCCGCAAGATCCGCGACAACGGGTTCGCCGAGCCCAACGTCATCTTCATCGCGCCGTCTAAGTGGGAGAACGTCCGCCTGCTCAAGACCGCCGATGGCGTGTACATCTGGGGCCACCCGAGCATGCCCGGCCCGTTCACCATGTGGGGCATCCCGGTGGTGGAGACCACCGCGGTGACCAGCACCAAGGCCGTTCTCGGTGACTTCGCGAACTTCTCCGAGCTCGCGATGAAGCGTGGCCTGGACGTCCAGGTGACCAACAGCCACGGCTCGCTGTTCGTCGAGGGCAAGCTGGCGATTCGCGCCGACCTGCGCGCCACGGCGGTGTTCTACCGGCCGAAGGCGTTCGGCGTCGTCACCGGGCTCTGATCAACAATCGAGGGGTGGTGGCGCCGGCCTCCACGTGAGGTCGGCGCCACCACCGTTCCTGAACGGGAAGGACGTGGGGACATGCCCCTCGTTGTGCCTCCGCCCGCGAACGACGACGAGATCGCCCTGCAGTGCCTGTACCGCAGCGCTGGGGTGCCCTCGACGGCGTTCAACGGGATCGCGCCCAAGGGCGCGTTGTGCATCGACGTCACGAACGCTGACCTGTACATCAACAAGGGCACCAAGGCCACCAACGACTGGACGCTGGTCGGTCCTCCGGAGGAGGGCGGCGGCTAATGGCCGACAAGGTGATCATCGACCGGCGGTTGTGCCTCACCGAGGACAAGTCCCACGTGGTCGACGAGACCGACCCGGCCGCCCGCTGGCTGTGGGCCATCCCCGGCCAGATCGTCGACCGGGCCCTCGCGGAGCGACTCGGCGCCCTCCAGGCCCCCGAGTCGCCCGCCGTGGAACCGGCGCCCGCCGAGGAGGAAACCCCGAAGCGTCGCCGCGGCCGGCCGCCGGGCAGCACCAAGCAGGCGAAGCTCGACGAGGACAAGTCCGCTTCCCCCGGCGAGGACAAGGGCGGCCTGTCGTTCCCGCCCCGTACCCGCCGGAGCTGACCGGAAGGTCCCACCATGGCCGCCTACCCGCCGGTCTACCCGCCGTTCTACCCGGAGAGCGTCCCGCTGACCGGAACCGAGCAGCGAGTGACCGTCGGGTCGACACCGCTGTCGCTGACGCCCTCGGCGGTCGGCTTCCCCGGCCGCCGAGTGGTCGTCCGCAACACCTCCGCCGCCCCCCTGTGTCTCGGCGGGCCCGACGTCACCGCCGGGACCGGGTACGTCCTCGCCCCCGGGGAGCAGCTCGACCTGCCCCTCCCACCGGGGGACGACCTGTGGGCCGTGCGCGGATCCACCGCCGACGTCGAGGTGCACATCCTGCGACTCGGACCACGCTGAAGGGGAGCCCAGGATGTCGATCGACCTCGGTGACGTCGTCGAGCTCGTGTTCCCTCTCGAGGGCAACGCCGACCAGGTGACCCTCACCGTCACGCTCCCGGACGGCACCACCGTCACCCCAGCGGTGACCAACCCGCCCACCGAGCCCGGCGTCTACCGGGTCGGCTACCCCACGACCGTGCCGGGCCGGCACGTCGCCCGCTGGGTCGCCACCAACCCGGGCGCCGCCTACACCGACGTCTTCGACGTCCGCCCCGCCGACCAACCGCTGATCGTGTCGCTCGCGGACATGAAGCGTCACCTCGGCAAGAGCCCCGCCGACACCAGCGACGACGAGGAGCTGCGCGGGTTCATCGAGGCCGCCACCGCGGTCATCGAGGAACACCGCGCCGAGACCGTCACCCGCCGCACCATCGTCGAGAACATGCAGGTGTCGTCGCGGGCCATGGTGGTACAGCTGCGCACCTCCCCCGTGCAGGAGCTGCTCAGCGTCGCCCCCGCCGACGGCACCGTCACCTGGAACGTCGACGACCTGCACGTCACCCCGCACGGCGTGGTGTCGGTGCAGGCCGGCGCCGCCTTGTACGGGCTGGTCCGCTTCACCTACGTGGCCGGCTACCAGGTGGTGCCCGCGAACTACACACTCGCCGCGAAGATCATCGTCGCGCATTTGTGGGAAACCCAGCAGCAACCCGGGCTGGGCCCCAACCCGTTCGCGAACGACGCCGAGTTCCTGTCCCCGACCGGGCGGGGGTTCGCCATCCCCAACCGCGCCGTCGAGCTCCTCGGCCGCAGACCCCCGCTGGTGGCCTGACATGTCGACCATCCCTGCCGTGCTCGACACCCTCGTCGCGCGCTGGACGGCCACCCCACCCGCCGGGCTCCGCCCCGACCAGGTGTTCGACGGCCCACCCGCCGGCGGCTACGTCGGCACCGAAGGCCTCGCCGTCGGTGCGTCCATCGATGACGACGACGTGGTCGCGTTCACCCGCGCCATCTCCGACCTCCGCGGCGGCCCCCGCGAGCAGTACCCCGTCACCTGCCTGATCTGGTGCGGCTCCGGGGACACCGCCACCAAACCGCGCCGCGACCGGGTCGCCGCGATCCTCGACGCGCTCGAGCAGACCCTGCTCGACGACCCCACCCTCGGCGGCGCCGTGTCGCGGGCCTGGCTCACCGGTGGCGCGTTCCAGCAGCGCCAGACCGGCCGCGGGGTGCTGGTGACCGCGACGTTCCAGGTCGACATCACCCGCCTCTGACCCTCGCTGTACTGCCCGGCCTCCTGCCGCGCAGCCATCCGGCATGCCCGGACTCGTCCAGGAAGGAACCCCGATGGCCACACGCGCCACCGAGACGATCGCGGCCACCGGCACGGAGGCCACCTACCACGCCGCCAGCGAGACCGGCGACAAGGTCGCCGCCGTCGACGGAACGGTCCTGCACGTCAAGAACGGCTCCGAAGCGGAGGTGACGGTCACCCTCGTTACCCCGGGCTCCGTCGAGGGTCTCGCCATCGCCGACCGCGAGGTCGCCGTCCCCGCGGGCGAGGACCGGTTCATCGGCCTGTCGAAGGTGTATCGCAACCCGACCGACGGGCTCGCCGACATCCAGTGGTCCGCGCACGAGGACGTGACGTTCGCGGTGGTGCGTGCCTGATGCCCGCCTTCATCTACCTGAAGAAGGTGCTGGACGGCGAGGAGCGCGTCATCAAGCAGCCGGAGTCGGCGCTGTCGACGTGGCTGCCCCGCGGGTGGGAGCCGTGCGACCCGCCGGCCCGCCCGGCTCGCACAAAGCCCACCACCCAGCCCGCTGCCCAGCCCGCTGCCCAGCCTCCGGCCGAGGCCGCGGCTGCGCCCGCCCCCGTCGAGGTCCCCGCCGAGGCGCCCGCCCCGGCACCGAAGCCCACCCACACGAAGCGGTCGACTTCCGGCCGTGAGCACAAGTCGGAGGACAACGTCTGATGGCCGCCACCCCGATCACCCAGTCGACGCGGTTCTACACCGTCGGTACGACGAAGTGCCTTTTCCTGCCCTCGATCGCGGCGACCGACCTCACCCCGACCCGTGGGGAGATCAACGCCGGCACCGACCTCACCCCGGAGATCGCGGAGTTCGAGGGCTGGTCCACCACCTCGGAGATGATCGAGACCCCGGACATGGTCAGCCGGTTCGTCTCCAGCATCGCGGGTGCGATCACCGCGGAGGAGTCGTCGATCAGCTTCTACGCCTCCTCGGACGGCAACGACGCTCGTGACATCTTCCCCCGTGACACCACCGGCTACATCGTGTGGATGGACGGCGGCGACGACCCGGGCAACACCTGCGACGTCTACCCCGTCCTCGTCGCGTCGGCGCCGAAGGTCCGGTCGATGGACTCGGCCACCCTGATCCGGGTCGACTTCTCGATCACCCGGGAGCCGGGCGAGAACAAGATCATCCCGGCGGCGTGATGTCGCAGCGGGATCGTCTGCTCGGCCGGCGGATCCCGCCGACACCGGTCGCGATCCGCGTCGACTTCTCCCCGGAAGCCGACGCGGCATACGCGGAGCACGAGTCGGCGCTGCGGGACCTGGAAACCGCCGAGTCCCGCGGCGCCGACCTTGCTGCTGCCAAGGCCCGGGTCGAGCAGGCAGCCGCCGCGCTGGCCCCCCACCAAGAGGTGCTGCACGTCGCCCCGATCCCGCCGTCGCAGTACGACGAGCTCGTCGGCGAACACCCGCCCACCGACGAGCAGCGGGCCCGGAACTACCAGTGGAACCCCGACACGTTCGGGCCCGCGCTGCTCGCCGCCTGCATCGGGCAGGACCTTCCCCCTGACGAGCGCATGTCGGAGAAGGACTGGATCGACTGGGCGGCGAGCGGGGCGTCCGGGCACGCCGAGTACGTGCTGCTGGTCAACACCGCCCTCGAGGTCAACTCCCGCACGGTGTCGATCCACGTGGGAAAAGGCTGAAGGGCGACGCGCAACTCGCCCTCGAGCTCGACATCTGCGAGCGCTACCGCATCCCGCACAGCCATTTCCTCGGCGGGAACCTGGTGTGGACGCAGCAGGACCGCGACAAAGCGATCTGGCACGCCAAGTACAAGTCCGAAACCTGCTCTGGGTGCGGCACCCACCCCGACGAGTGGGACCCGGAGAAGGGCGGCGACCGGCACGCCTACGCGGCCGTCGAGTCCCGCTGCCCCGGCTGCGCCGCCATCGAGCAGCTGCAGGAGGCGGTGGAGTCCCGCCCGAAGAACGAACGGATCCGCGGGGTGCGGGTCATCCTGAAGCAGGCCGCGGAACGGCTGGTGGGAGGCGTACGTGCCTAGGGTCCGCATCCAGTCCTCCGCGGACTGGCACGAATACCGGCGCCTGACGAAGGCGCTCCGCGACGCCGCCCGTACCGACCTCCGCAAGGAGCTGCGGCAGGAGATCCGCAAGGCCGGCGACCCCGCCCTCACCGCGACGAAGGCCGCCGCGCACGCCATCGAGATGAGCGGCGGCCCGGCCGGATCGACCGGGCTGCGGAAGCGCATCGCCGCCGCCACGAAACTGCAGGTGCTGGCGTCCGGGATCCGGTTCATCGTCCGGGACCGGCAGGTCGACCCCCAGTACGGGCCCACCCTCACCGCCGGCTCCGAGGGCAAGACCTGGCGGCACCCCACGTTCGGGCACAAGCCGTGGGTGTCCCAAACCGGTTCGCCGTGGTTCTACCCGACCCTGCGCGCGCAGGGTCCGGCGTTTCGTCGCGCCGCCATCCGCGCGATGCACAACGTCATGCGCAAGATCGCAGGCTAAGGGAGCAGGGAGCACATGAAGTTCGAGGTCAGCGGGACCCAGTACGAGCTCGACGCGTCGCCCGAGAAGCTGATGGGTGACGAGCTCATCCTGATCGACGATCAGCTCGCCGCCGGGTGGGCGCAGCGCTGGGCCGATCTCGACCTCGGCATCCGGGACATCATCGTGATCACGTATCTCGCGGCGAAGCG
>DATGRS010000043.1:0-2015 GCA_035303365.1 Ornithinicoccus sp. | reverse complement strand
GCGGCGTAGTCCTGCAGCGCGGTGAGCACCTCGGCGACGAACGCGCCCGCCGGGCGCATGGCTTCGATCTCGGTGCGGGTCTTCAGCTCGATCACCGGACAAGGTTAGGTGGTTTCAGAACTGCGTGTCGGTGACACGCTGACCGGTCTGGTCGGGTCAGGATCGGTGGCATGTCGATGCGGATTTCTTCCCCACCGCAGCGACTGGTCAGCGATGAGTTGTGGGAGCTTGTTGCCCCGTTGATCCCGCCGGCGCCTGCGCCGCGGGGTCCGGGAGGGCGGCCACGCGTCGATGACCGGGCGGTGCTGGAGGGCATTTTGTTCGTGCTGCACACCGGCTGCCGCTGGCGTGATCTGCCCATCGAGCTGGGCTACGGCTCGGGGGTGACGTGCTGGCGCCGCCTACGCACCTGGCAGGAGGCCGGAGTCTGGGAGGCGCTGCACCAGCGCGTGCTGGACGAGCTCGGCCGAGGCGGGCAGATCGACTTCGAGCGTTACCTCATCGACGCGGTGGCCGTGCGGGCCAAAAGGGCTCTTCCGAGTTGAGGTGGGGGTGAGCGGCGCGCCGGTGGCGTGATGTGCGGGTGAGTGGGGTCGAGGCCTCCAAGATCGGTGGCGACCAAGCACACCGGACCGGAAGGCCTCGACGTTGTCTGAGCCTACGGCGTGTACTGCTGCGCGCTGCCATCACGACACCACGTACTGCTCGCGTTGCGACCTGCTGGTCGGGCTCGGGGACCTGCATGTGACCGGCGTCGAGTTCGACCACGACGTCGGTCTGCTCACTGTCGGTGTGGAGTCGCCACGGGCGCCGATGGGTTGCCCGAGTTGTGGCGTGATCGCGCACAGTCATGGCCGCAGCGCCGTCACGCTGGTCGACGCGCCGTGCTTCGACCGGCCGGTCCGGCTGGTGTGGCGCAAACGGACGTGGCGCTGTGAGGAGACGGTCTGTGCGACGAAGGTGTTCACCGAGCAGGACGAGCAGGTGGCGCGGCCGCGGGCGTTGTTGACCACGCGGGCGGGCTGGTGGGCGATCAACCAGATCCGCCGTGAGCACGCCTCGATCAGGGGGATCGCCCGCCAGCTCGGGACGACCTGGAACACCGTGTGGACCTCGATCCGGCCGCTGCTTCAGGAGATGGCTGACGACGAGACACGGTTCGCCGGCGTGCAGCGCCTCGGTGTCGATGAGCACGTGTGGCACCACGTCTCGCAGTTCCCGATCGCCGACGGTGGCCGTGGCCCGAAGCAGCTGACCGGGATGGTCGACCTGACCCCCGACGAGGATGGCAAGCCGCGGGCGCGGCTGCTGGACCTGGTGCCCGGCCGGTCCGGGAAGGCGTACAGCGACTGGCTCGCCGAACGCGGCGAGCAGTTCAAGGATGGTGTCGAGGTCGCCACCCTGGATCCGTTCCACGGCTACAAGAACGCCATCGACGACCGGCTCGAGGACGCGGTCGCCGTGCTGGACGCGTTCCACGTGGTCAAGCTCGGCACCCAGGCCGTCGACGAGGTCCGCCGTCGGGTGCAGCAGGAGATCCACGGCCACCGGGGCCGCAAGAACGACCCGCTCTACGGGATCCGCACGATCCTGCGCTGCGGCGAAGAGAAGCTCACCGACCGACAACGAGCCCGCCTGGACCGCGCCATCGCTGCCGACGACCGTCACGACGAGGTCTACGTGGCGTGGCTGTGCTCCCAGCAACTCCGCTCGGCCTACAAGGCCAACAGCACGGTCGAGGGCCGGCGGATCGCCCAGAAGATCCTCTCGTCCCTGCCGACCTGCCCGATCCCGGAGATCCGACGGCTCGGCAAGACCCTGAAGCAATGGCGGCAGGCGTTCCTGGCCTACTTCGACACCGGCCGCGCCAGCAACGGCGGCACGGAGGCGATCAACGGCCTGATCGAGCTCCACCGCAGGGTCGCCCGCGGCTTCCGCAACCGCGAGCACTACCGGCTACGCATGCTGCTCATCGGCGGCGGACTCACCCACCCCCACCTCAGGTAGGAAGAGCC
>DATGRS010000042.1:0-8440 GCA_035303365.1 Ornithinicoccus sp. | reverse complement strand
TCCCGGCTCGGGCATGGGCTCGGGTGCACCGGGCATCGGAACCCCGGACGGATCTGGACTGGGCACGGGAGCGGGTTCCGGCTGCGGCAGCGTCTCCTCGTCCACGACGTCCGGGGCAGGCTCGGTCGCGCGATCCGCTGTCGTTGTGCTCTCGTCCTGGCTGGTTTCGGTGTCCTGCGGGTGCTCGCTCACTCTGACGCCTTCTCCTGTGTGACCTCGACCGAGAGGATGCTGATCGGTGCCGCCGGGGGTCCGTCGGCACCGCCGCCATCGACGCCTTGCGTGGCGACGCGGTCAACGATGTCCATTCCACGAGTGACCTTACCGAAAATGCTGTAGCCGCCACCGTCCGTGGGCAACTCCGTGTCCTGGTAGACGATGAAGAACTGTCCGCCGTTGCTGTTGGGGTCCTGACTCCGGGCCATCGCCAGGGTTCCGGGCGGGTACTGGCCGTCTGGAGGAGCATTCTCGATGCCGAACGTGTAGCCGGGCGCTCCGCGACCGGTGCCGGTGGGGTCTCCGCACTGGAGGACGAAGATCCCCTGGGTGGTCAGTCGGTGGCACGGGCTGTCCACCCAGTAGTCCTCGGTCGCGAGGTGAAGGAACGAGCTGACCGTCACCGGTGCCTTGTCTGCGTAGAGCTCCACCTCGAGCACCCCGCAGTTCGTGAGGATCTCGGCGGACCAGGCGCCGGACACCTCCGTTTTCGGGGCCTCCACCTGGCTGAGGGTGCGGCTGGGCACCACCGGGGCCTCGTCACACCCGGCGTCGGCGCCGGCGGGTGAGAGGGTCGAGGACGCGGCTGCGTCCTCGGCGGCCGGTGAGTCGTCGGAGACCTGGCTCTCAGGAGTGCCGCAGGCGGCGAGTAGGACCACGCTGCCAGCCAGCAACCCCCGAGCCAGCCAGCGGCGGCCACCCAGCGTCATGTCGTGCTCCTGTGGTGCTCGGTCGGGTCGGAGCGGCCAGTTTAGGCAGCGGTGAGACGCGAAGTGGTCACGACGGGATGACGGTTTGGACACGATCGGACGTAGGTTTGGTCAGGTGTTGGTGAAGAGCATCGAGGCAGCTGCGTTCGGCACAAACTGCTACGTCCTGGCGCCCGGCCGCGGCGAAGAGTGCGTGATCGTGGACCCGGGCGTGGGCGTGGAGGCGCATCTGGCTGAGCTGCTGGTCGAGGACCGGCTACGGCCGGCAGCGGTGCTGCTCACCCACGGACACGTCGACCACACGTACTCGGTCACGCCGGTCTGCGCCGGCACCACCGCTGCCTACATCCACCACGACGACCGCTACCGCCTCGTGGATCCCCTGTCCGCCACCAGCCCGGCGCTGTTGCAGATGCTGGAGCAGGAGTTCGGCCGACGGGCCTCCTGGAGCGAGCCGGACACCGTGGTCGACCTTCGCGGAGGGGAGGTGCTCACCCTGGCCGGCATGTCACTCCGAGTCACGCACGCCCCAGGACACACCGAGGGGTCGGTGCTGTTCGGACTGGAGGCCGTGCCGGCCGGCCTGCCAGAGGAGCTGGACCGGACGGTGCTCACCGGAGACGTCCTCTTCGCCGGATCGATCGGGCGCACGGACCTGCCCGGCGGTGACCACCAGGCGATGCTGCGGTCGCTGCGGGAGGTCGTCCTGCCGATGTCCGACAGCACGCTGGTCCTGCCTGGTCACGGACCGGCGACCACGATGAGCCGGGAGCGGTCCACCAACCCGTTCCTCACGTCGTTGCCCCGCTAGCCCCCGGGCTGGGGGGACGCGTCTCGTTAGACTCCGGGCGTGATCAAGCCCCGCACCGCCCCCGGCACCCTCGAGCTCCTGCCCACCGAGCAGATCGCCTTCCAACGCATGCTCGATGTCATCCGGTCCGGCTACGAGCGGTTCGGCTTCCTGCCCGTCGAGACACCCGCCTACGAGCTCACCGACGTGCTCCTCACCAAGACCGGTGGCGAGACGGAGCGGCAGGTCTACTTCGTGCAGTCCACCGGTTCACTGGAGAAGGCGGCCGGCAGCGACGACGCCGGCCTGCCCGAGCTCGCGCTCCGCTTCGACCTGACCGTGCCCCTGGCGCGCTACGTCGCCGAGCACGAGCACCAGCTGACCTTCCCCTTCCGCCGCTACCAGATGCAGCGCGTCTACCGCGGCGAGCGCCCGCAGCGGGGCCGCTATCGGGAGTTCTACCAGTGCGACATCGACATCATCGGCAAGGACGGGCTCAGCCCCCGGCACGACGCCGAGTGCCCGGCGGTGATCCACACGATCTTCACCGACCTGGACATCGGTGCCTTCACGATCCAGCTCAACAACCGCAAGCTCATGCGCGGCTTCTTCGAGGACCTGGGCATCGCCGACGGTGACCACCAGGTCGCGGTCCTGCGTGAGGTCGACAAGCTGGACAAGCGGGGCGCGGACGCGGTCCGGGCGACCCTCGTGGGGGAGGGCCTGGGCCTGTCCGCGGAGGCTGCTGATGCGGTCCTGGCGCTGGTCCGCGTGAGGTCCACCTCGCACGCCGACGCGATGGAACACCTGGACCGGGTCCTGGCGGGGTCCGCGGGCTCGGAGATGCTGGCCACGGGGGTCGCGGAGCTGCGCGAGGTGCTCAGCGTCCTGCGCGACCTCGGGGTGCCGGAGAGCGACTACGCGCTGAACCTGTCCATCGCCCGTGGGCTGGACTACTACACCGGCACCGTCTACGAGACCACCCTGGACGACCACCCAGAGATCGGCTCGGTCTGCTCCGGGGGGCGGTATGACGACCTCGCCGGTCAGTACACCAAGTCCCGGCTCCCGGGGGTCGGGATGTCGATCGGGCTGACCCGGCTGTTCTGGCAGCTTCGCGAGGCCGGGCTGGTCGGGACGGCCGAGTCCACCGTCCAGGTGCTCGTCCCGCAGCTGGACGAGGCGCACCTGCCGCAGTGCCTGGCGCTGGCGACCGAGTTGCGCCAGGGCGGCATCAACACCGAGGTGGTACTGGACGGCGGCAAGCTCGGCAAGCAGTTGAAGTATGCCGATCGTGCTGGCATCCGGTTCGTCGCCATCCTGGGGGAGCAGGAGGTGAGCGCCGGCACCGTCACCATCAAGGACCTGCGGCGCCAGGACCAGTTCACGGTCGCGCGCGACGAGGCCGTGCGCGCCCTGCGCGTCGAGCTGGCCCAGCCGCTGGACCTGCCGAAGGAGGACTGACCGGGCGGTCAGGCCGTCCCCGCCCGACGTCGCCGAAGTGCCCGGTTGGACCCCGTCCGCATCCTGCGGGTTCCCTGAGCGGGACATCTCCGCGTTGTGGTCGTGCCGGGTGTCTAGGGCAGGTTTCGGAAAGAACCGGAGGCGTGTTAGCGTAATAGCGCGTTAGTACACCTACCCCGATCCGCCGGTGCATCCGGCAGCCCTGGAGTCCTGATGAAGCGCCGAGACACCGGCCAGCCGGCCAGCGCCGCCGACGAGTTGTCGCAGCGCGAGGCGGCCCAGGTCGAGCTGGCGCGCGCGCTGGCAGCCGTGGATGACCCGGAGCGCATGAGGGCCTTCCTGACCGACCTCTGCACGCCCGCGGAGCTGGAGGCACTGGCCGATCGGTGGAGCGTCGTGCCACTGCTGGCCGACGGAGCGTCCTACCGCCAGGTGCACGAGCTGACCGGGGTGAGCGTGACAACGGTCGGGCGGGTGGCGCGGTGCCTGGACCACGGCACCGGGGGATACCGCGAGGTCCTTGCCCATAGCCGCGGTGCGCAGCCGGCCAACGGCTGAACGCACCGGCCCAGACCCGGCGCGACGACGCGCCTGCCCAGACCCTCGGGCCCCGACGGCCCAGACCCGGAAGGTCAGCATGACCCCGCCTGCCACCACCCGCGACCGCCTGCGCGTCGCGATCCAGAAGTCCGGCCGCCTCGCCGAGCCGGCCCGCGACCTGCTCGCCTCGTGCGGGCTGACCTGGCGGGAGAGCCGCGACAAGCTCTTCTGCTACGGCGAGTCGCTGCCCGTCGACCTGCTGCTCGTCCGGGACGACGACATCCCCGGTCTCATCGCCGACGGTGTCTGCGACCTGGGGATCGTCGGGCGCAACGTGCTCGTCGAGAACGACCTGGCCCGTCAGGGCGCGGGGGAGCCGAGTGCTCTCAAGGAGTGGCGCCAGCTGGGATGGGGCGTCTGCCGGCTCGACATCGCCATCAAGGACGACGAGCAGTGGACCGGTCCCGAACAGCTGAGCGGTCAACGGATCGCGACCAGTTATCCACGCACCCTCGGCCGCTGGCTCGCCGAGAAGGGTGTGTCTGCGGAGGTCGTCACACTGTCCGGCTCGGTCGAGATCGCTCCGCGACTGGGTCAGGCAGACGTGGTCTGCGACCTGGTGTCCACCGGCGGCACCCTCGCCGCCAACGCGCTCAAGCCGGTCGAGACCCTGCTGCACTCCGAGGCCGTCATCGCCGGCCCCCAGGCGGCACTGGAGGACGGCCGCGAGGAGATCGCCGACCTGCTGCTGCGCCGGATGGACGGCGCTCTCCGCCTGAAGGAGACCCGCCTGCTGATGCTGCGCGCCAGCCGGGACATCCTGGGTGAGGTGCTGCAGCGGCTCCCCGACGGCGGTGAGCCCACGGTCCTGGCCGTCGATGGTCGCAACGAGGTCTCCGTGCAGCTGCTCTGCCACAACGCCGTCCCCTGGCCGCGTCTCGAGGAGCTCAAGCGGGCCGGCGCCCACACCATCATGGTGCTGCCGGTGGAGGGGATGCTGGCGTGAGGACAGTCACCTGGGCGGCGCTGGACGCCGCAGAACGGGCCGAGGTGCTCTCCCGCGGGACCGCCCTGGCCGGGCCGCAGGTCACGGCCGGGGTGGCCGAGATCCTCGAGGGAGTGCGGGACCGCGGCGACGCCGCACTCCAGGAGTATGGCGTGCGCTTCGACAGCGCGCCCGCCAGGTCTCTCCTCGTGTCGCCGGACCGTCTCCGGGAGGCGGCCGACGGGCTGCCCGGGCCCCTGCGGGCCGCGATCGCTGACGCCGCGACCAACATCCGGGCGTTCCACCAGGCCGGCATGAGCGCCGACTACGAGGTCGAGACCGCTCCCGGGGTGACCTGCGCCAGGGTGGTGCGGCCGATCCGGCGGGTGGGCCTCTATGTGCCGGCCGGCTCCGCGCCGCTGCCGTCGACCGCGCTCATGCTCGGTGTCCCGGCCCAGCTCGCAGGGTGCCCGGAGGTGGTGCTGTGCACGCCGCCCGGGCCGGACGGCGAACCCGACGCAGCCGTGCTGGCCGCAGCCGTCGAGTGCGGGATCAGCCAGGTCTTCGTCACCGGCGGCGCCCAGGCGATCGGCGCCATGGCCTACGGGACCGAGTCCGTCCCGCGGTGCGACAAGATCTTCGGACCCGGCAACGCGTGGGTGACCGAGGCCAAGCGCCAGGTCTCCACGGCCGAGGGCGGCCCCGGCATCGACCTACCCGCCGGCCCGTCCGAGGTGCTGGTGATCGCGGACTCCGGCGCCGACCCGGAGTTCGTCGCGGCCGACCTGCTCTCCCAGGCCGAGCACGGCCCGGACTCCCAGGTGCTCCTGGTCACCGACGACCCGCGGCTCGCCGAGGCTGTGGCGACCGAGGTCGAGACCCAACTGGCCGAGCTGCCGCGCGCGGACATCGCGGACAAGTCGCTGGGCGCGAGCGCGATCGTGGTCACCGCCGACCTGCCCGAGGCGTTCGACCTCAGCAACGACTACGCGCCGGAGCACCTGATCCTGGCGCTGCGCGAGCCGGACGCGTGGGTGGACCGGGTCGAGCGGGCCGGATCGGTCTTCCTGGGTGACTGGGCGCCCGAGACGCTCGGCGACTACTGCAGCGGCACCAACCACGTCCTGCCGACTGCGGGTGCCGCACGGTGGACCGGTGGCGTCAACGTCGCCAGCTTCCAGATCGCCATGACGGTCCAACGCGTCACGCCCGCCGGTCTGGCCGCGATCGGCCCCACCGCGGTAGAGCTGTCCGGTGCCGAGGGCCTGATCGGTCACCAGGCCGCAGTCACCCGAAGGCTGGCGCGGCAGGATCCTGCTCCTGTCCCAGGGGAGGCGGCGTCGTGACCGGCTTCCCGACCCACCTCGTGCGCGAGGACCTCCGCGACTTCGCCGGTTACTCCTCGGCCCGCACCAGTGACACCGGTCCGCCCGCCTCGATCTGGCTCAACGCCAACGAGGCCGCCAGCGAGAGCTCCGTCGATCCCGACGGCGCCAATCGCCGCTACCCCGACCCCCAGCCCGCAGAGCTCGTCGCGGCCCTGGCCGACCTGTATGCCGTGTCCCCGGCACAGGTGGTCGTGGGTCGGGGGAGTGACGAGTGCATCGAGCTGCTGGTCCGAACCCTGTGCCGCCCCGGGAGCGAGGACGCGGTGGTCCAGGCCCCGCCCACCTTCGGGATGTATGCCGTGAGCGCCCGCCTGCACGGTGTCCCGGTGGTGGACGTCCCGCAGCGTGACCTCGGGCTCGCCTGGGAGATCGACACGAGCGCGGTCCGTCGAGCCACCACGGAGCACCGCGCGCGGCTGGTGTTCCTCGCAAGCCCCGGCAACCCGACCGGCGCCGTCGTGCCGCTGGACGACGTCGCCGAGCTCGCATCCGCGCTGGCCGACCAGGCCGTCGTCGTCGTGGACGAGGCCTACCAGGAGTTCGCTGCGCCTGCCAGCGCCGCGACCCTGCTGGACCAGCACCCCAACCTGGTGGTGCTGCGCACCCTCTCCAAGGCCCACGGGCTCGCCGGCGTGCGCGTCGGAGCCGCCCTGTGCCACCCCGACCTGGCCGGTGTGCTCCGCCGGGTCCAGGCGCCATACCCCCTGCCCGTGCCGGTCACCGAGCTCGCCGTCAGCGCCCTGGCCGGCTCGGTCCGGCGCTCCGTGGAGCTGCGCGTCGCCGAGACCCGCTCCGGTCGGGAGCGCCTCGCCGAGGTGCTGGCCGCCGATCCCCGCGTGCAAACCGTCTACTCCAGCGAGGCCAACTTCGTGCTGGTCCGCAGTCCCGAGGTGGACTCGCTGCTCCGCGACCTCCGGGCGCGTGGCATCGTGGTCCGCGACATGCGCCATCTGCTCAGCGACGGACTCCGGGTGACCGTCGGCGCCCCCCACGAGATCGACGCAGTGCGCGACGCACTCCGGTCGCACACCGCCGCAGAGGCTGGACCAGGACCAGCCGCACCGCCCCTGTCCGCCACCGCACCAGCCCGAGGAAGCCACTCATGACCAGCCAGCGACCCGTCCTCTTCATCGACCGGGACGGCACCCTGATCGAGGAACCGGCGGACTGCCAGATCGACTCCTACGAGAAGCTGCGGCTGGTGCCCGGGATCATCCCTGCCCTCAGCCGGCTGCGGGACGCCGGGTGGGACTTCATCATGGTCTCCAACCAGAACGACCTCGGCGGGCCCAACTTCCCGGTCGAGTCCTTCCAGGGGCCGCACGACCTGCTGCTCCACATCCTGGAGAGCCAGGGGATCACCTTCAAGGACGTCTTCGTCGACCCGCACCCGCCGGGGCCGAACCAGCCGGACACCCGCAAGCCGGGCATCGGCATGGTGCGCCACCTGCTCAAGGACCGCACGATCGACTGGGACCGCTCGATGATGGTGGGGGACCGCCTCACCGACCGGGAGTTCGGTGACAACCTGGGGATCAGGACCTACCTGCTGCAGAGCTCGATGGGACAGGCCGGACCGGACGCCGTGAGCTGGGAGCGGATCGCCCATGAGCTGGCGAACCGCCCGCGGCAGGCGGTCGTCGACCGGAACACCTCCGAGACCCAGATCCACGTCGAGGTCGACCTCGACCGGACCGGCCAGATCGAGGTCTCGACCGGCGTCGGCTTCCTGGACCACATGCTTGACCAGCTCGCCAAGCACGGCGGGTTCTCGTTGAGCGTCCGCTGCGACGGCGACCTCCACATCGACGAGCACCACACCGTCGAGGACACCGCTCTGGCGATCGGCCAGGCCATCGACGAGGCACTCGGCGACCGTCGCGGCATCGGCCGCTACGGCTTCACCGCGCCCATGGACGAGGCGCAGGCCAGCGCGGCGCTGGACCTCTCGGGACGACCGTTCCTGAAGTTCGAGTGCGACTTCGACCGCGAGATGGTCGGTGACCTGCCCACCGAGATGGTCGAGCACTTCTGGCGCTCGTTCGCCGAGTCGCTGCGCGCCACGTTGCACCTGTCGGTCACCGGAGAGAACACCCACCACAAGATCGAGGTCGGGTTCAAGGCCGTCGCTCGGGCACTGCGTCAGGCTCTGCGGGTGGAGGGCACCGAGCTACCGTCGACCAAGGGCGTGCTGTGAACCCATCGGTGAGCCCGTCGGTCAGCGCGGGAGCCGCTCCGGCGGTGCTCGGCACCCGACCGACGGTGGCCCTGGTCGACTCGGGCGGCACGAACATCGGCTCGGTCCGCTACGCGCTGGAACGGATCGGCGCAGACGCCCGCCTGACCA
>DATGRS010000041.1:0-21512 GCA_035303365.1 Ornithinicoccus sp. | reverse complement strand
AAGCTGGAGTCGCACGAGGAGGCGCGCCTCTGGAACGACGTCTTCGTGCTGGCTCAGGAGCTGCTCGGCATCCCGCAGGGGACGATCCGGGCAACCGTCCTGATCGAGACGGTCACCGCGGCGTTCGAGATGGAGGAGATCCTCTACGAGCTGCGCGACCACTCCTCGGGCCTCAACGCGGGTCGCTGGGACTACATCTTCAGCTACATCCGCACCTTCGCCCACCGCGGCCCGGAGTACGTCCTCCCCGAGCGTGCGCGGGTCACCATGACCACGCCGTTCATGCGGGCCTACACCGAGCTGCTCGTGCGCACCTGCCACCGGCGTGGGGCCCACGCGATCGGCGGCATGGCCGCCTTTGTCCCCGACCGGTCCAGCGAGGAGGCCACGGCGGCCGCGCTGCAGAAGATCCGGGAGGACAAGGAGCGCGAGGCCGGCGACGGCTTCGACGGTTCCTGGGTCGCCCACCCGGCGCTCGTCCCCACCTGCACCCAGGTCTTCGACGAGACCCTGGGTGAGCGCCCCGACCAGCGCGACCGGCGGCGGGACGACGTCCGGGTCAGCGCGAGCGACCTCCTGACGGCCGAGCCCGACCCGGTCGTCACCGAGGCCGGGGTGCGCACCAACATCAGCGTCGCGCTGCGCTACCTGGCGGCCTGGGTGACGGGCACCGGCGCCGTCGCCATCGACAACCTGATGGAGGACGCGGCCACCGTCGAGATCTCGCGGGCCCAGCTGTGGCAGTGGATCCGCAACCGCACGCCCCTGGAGGATCTGCGGGTTGTCACTCCTCAGCTGGTCAGTGACCTGATCGAGGAGGAGGCCGGGCGCCTCGCGGGCGAGCTCGGCCCGGAGGCCGCGGAGCCGCTGGCCCACGCGCGCGAGGTGCTGGAGTACGTCGCGCTGGGTGAGTACCTGCCCGGGTTCTTCACCAACTACGCCTACGTCCGCTACCTGATCGACAAGCCGATGACCGGGCCCCTGGACAAGGAGGACCTGCGGATGTCCGAGAAGGTGCCTGGTGCGGGTCACAAGGAGGATGCCGCCTGACCCGTCCGTGAGGTGACCTGAGGCGCCCGGTGAGACGTTCCCACGTCTCACCGGGCGCAACACGTCGCAGGCCGCGTATGCCGGGCGGCCGGCACCGTCCGCCACGGCGCCGCAGGGGCTGACGGCACCGCCGGGGCCTACAGTGACTGCTGTGTCAACGCCGCCACTGGTCACCCCTGCCGACATCTCCGCCGCGCGCGATCTGCTCGCGGACGTCATCGCCCCCACGCCGATGGAGCACAACCAGGCGCTGAGCGCCCTGGCCGGTATCCCGGTCCACCTCAAGTGCGAGAACCTGGGCCGCGCGGGGTCCTTCAAGATCCGCGGCGCCTACAACCGGATGGCCGGCCTCACCGCCGAGGAGCGCGCGCGTGGCGTGGTCGCCGCCAGTGCCGGCAACCATGCCCAGGGCGTGGCGCTGGCCGCCCAACTGCTCGGCATCGAGGCCACCGTCTACATGCCCCATGGGGCATCGATGCCCAAGCTGCGGGCCACCCGCGGCTACGGCGCGACCGTCGAGCAGGTCGGGTCGACCATCGACGACTGCATCGAGCGGGCCCGCGAGTTCGAGCAGGAGACCGGGGCGGTCTTCATCCCGCCGTTCGACCACCCGGCCATCGTGGCCGGTCAGGGGACGGTCGGCCTGGAGATCCTCGAGCAGGTGCCTGACGTCGGCACCATTCTGGTGTGCCTCGGGGGCGGGGGTCTGCTCGCGGGGATCGCCACGGCGGTCAAGGCGCAGCGGCCCGACGTGACGGTCATCGGCGTGCAGGCTGCGGAGGCCGCTGCCTGGCCCGGCTCACTGGTCGCTGGCCACCCGGTGCCCGTGCCGTCGATGACGACGATGGCCGACGGCATCGCCGTGGGGCGTCCGGGCGACGTCCCCTTTGAGCTGGTGCAGCAGCACGTCGACGGCGTCGAGACGGTCAGCGAGGAGAGCATTGCCCGGGCGATGCTGTTCCTCCTGGAGCGCGCCAAGCTCGTCGTGGAGCCGGCCGGTGCTGCGGCGGTGGCGCACCTGATGGACCGGGTGGCCGGATCGGACGCCCCGCCGTTCCTCGACCCGTACAAGCCGGTGGTGGCCGTCCTGTCCGGCGGCAACATCGACACCCTGCTGATGCTGCGCATCATCCGCACCGGCCTGGGGGTGGCCGGCCGCTACCTGCAGTTCCGGGTGACCGTCCCGGACCGTCCGGGTTCGCTGGCCGCGCTGCTCGCGCTGCTGGCGGAGGAGCGGGCCAACGTGCTGGAGGTCCAGCACGGCCGGACGACGGCGTCCCTGGCCGTGCACGAGGTGCAGATCGGCGTCACGGTCGAGACCGACGGCTCCGAGCACTCCGACCGAGTCGTCCATGCCCTCACCGAGCACCACTACCGCCCAGTGCTGGGCGGCTGAGCGCGCCAGGACACGCAGTCGCGACCCGTTTCGTGCCGGGACACGGAACCGCCCCGCCCAGATCGGCTGAGCCGACCTGCGCGGGGCGTGTCTCGGGTGCGCTCCGTCAGGACTTGTAGGGCGTGGCGGAGATGACCTTGACCTCGATGGTCTTGCCGTTCGGGGCCTGGAAGGTCACGTCGTCACCGGGCTCGTGGCCCAGGATCGCGGCGCCCATCGGCGACTTCTCGCTGTAGACCGTCAGGGTCTCGTCGTCATTGATGATCTCGCGGCTGCCGAGCAGGAACTTCTCGGTCTCGCCGAACATCTCCACGGTCACGACCATGCCGGGCTCGACGACGCCGTCGTCCGCCGGGGCCTCACCGATGGTGACGTTCTGGAGCAGGTGCTCGAGCTGGCGGATGCGGGCCTCCATCTTGCCCTGCTCCTCCTTGGCCGCGTGGTAGCCGCCGTTCTCCTTCAGGTCGCCCTCCTCGCGGGCTTCCTCGATGCGACGGGAGATCTCGGTGCGGCCCTCGCCCTTGAGGTGAGCCAGCTCCGCCTGCAGGCGCGCGTGGGCATCAGGCGTCAGGTAGGTAGCCGTCTGCTTGGTGGTCGTCTCGGTCACTTCAGTCACTCCTCGGGTCACGCACCAGGGCCCGCACCTTCGAGCGGGGTCCCTGTCACGATCAAACAGTGAGGTCCGGGCGATGGGAATGTCTGGCGTGCTTCTTCACCAGCGACGTCCGGCCCGGACCTACGCGAAGCACCCATTCTAACAAGGAAACGCCTGGTGGCCATATGTCCAGGTCACGATCAGGTCACGACCTCAGCGCGAGCCACCTCCGGTGCCGGCCCCGCTCCCGCCGGTTATCGCCGCGATCGCGGTCAGCCGCTCAGTCGACGTAGGAACAGCTGTCGACGTAACCCGTCGTCGCCCGGCTCACGGTGCGCAGCGACTCGATGTGACGACTGGGGGACTTCTCCGTGGGCGGCACCACGACGCTCCCGGTGCCGACCCGGGCGTGCTTGGCGTCCAGGGCGTGCAGCTGGCACTCGACGGCCCGCGAAGGGTCCCGGCGCAGGTCGAAGCGGATCTCCACCTGCTCGTCCGAGACGACCGCGAAGCCGCCGTTGTACCAGTGCACCTTGCCGGCTGTCGCGGAGACGCCGAACCAGACCGCTAGAGCTGCCATCACCGCCACCCCGACGCTTCCGATGACCCACCACCTGCGGTTGCTCGTCCGCTGGGAAGACGTCGTGCTCACGGGTGTGCTCCGTCCGCAACTGAGGGAGTGAGAGGATAGGGGACTGTGTCGCGCTGTGGTGCGGCACCCATTGTCCGTCACGCCAGATCACGAGGAGCGCAAGGGTGTCCCAGGAGCTTCGACTCATGGCCGTCCACGCCCACCCGGACGATGAGTCCAGCAAGGGTGCGGCGACGATGGCGAAGTATGTCGCGGATGGCGTGCAGGTGATGGTCGTCTCCTGCACCGGGGGCGAGCGCGGCGACATCCTCAACGAGAAGCTCAAGGGCGACCCGCACATCGCGCGCGACCTCGCCCAGGTCCGTCGTGAGGAGATGGCCCGGGCCGTCGAGATACTCGGGGTCCAGCACACCTGGCTGGGCTTCGTCGACTCGGGGCTGCCCGAGGGCGACCCGCTACCCCCGCTCCCGCCCGGGTGCTTTGCGCTCGAGCCGGTCAGCGTGGCCGCCGAGGCGCTGGTCCGCGTCATCCGCGACTTCAAGCCGCACGTGATCACCACCTACGACGAGAACGGGGGCTACCCGCACCCCGATCACATCATGACCCACACCGTGTCGATGGCGGCCTTCCACGCCGCCGGCGACCCCACGGCATACCCGCATGCCGGTGAGCCGTGGCAGCCGCTGAAGGTCTACTACTCCGGCTGGTCGATGAAGCGGATCCGCGCGATCCACCAGGCCATGGAGGACGAGGGGCTCGAGTCGCCCTACCAGGAGTGGATCGCCGGGATGCGCAAGCGGCCCGAGCGCGAGATGTTCACCGCGGTCCCGTGCGCGGAGTACTTCACGACCCGCGACGAGGCGCTCAAGGCGCACGCGACGCAGGTCGACCCAGACGGCTTCTGGTTCCAGGTGCCGCTGGAGCTGCAGCAGCGGGTGCACCCGACCGAGGACTGGGAGCTCGCCCTCTCACTCGTCGAGCCCCAGTTCCCGGAGGATGACCTCTTCGCGGGCCTGCGCGAGCTGGACCTCGAGACCGTATGCCGACAGGAGCCGGAGCGCGACACCGCCGGGCAGGTGGTCGCTGTGCACCGTTCGACGCCACCTCCGCCGGTGGATGAGGACCAGGACGGCGTGGACGACTCGCGCCAGACCGACGATCTCGAGGACGAGATCACCGAGATGGAGGGTCACCACGACTCGGACGGGGAGCGCGCCTCATGAACAACACCGGTGTCGAGATCACTGCCGGGCTCGGCGGCTTCCTCGTGCTCTTCTTCCTGGCCATCGCGGTGATCCTGCTGGGGATGGACCTCAACCGGCGACTGCGTCGGCTGCGGCACCAGGAGGAGCTGCGACTGGAGGAGGAGCGACAGGACCAGGAGCGACAGGACCAGGGTGCGGACGGTCCTGGGAGATCCTCGGACGAGGCCACGCCGGACGAGCCTCCGACCGGCTGACGGCGGCCTGGGCGTGTGACGGGCCGGAGGTCCGCTGAGCGGCCTCGCGGACCGGCGGTCAGCCGGCTGCGGCCGGGATGGCGCCGTAGACCGAGTACGACACGGCGACGTAGTGGGCGGCGAACGCCAGGATCGTGAAGGCGTGGAAGATCTCGTGGAACCCGAACCACCGTGGTGAGGGGTTGGGCCGCTTGATGCCGTAGACCAGCGCGCCGAGGGTGTAGAGCAGCCCACCGGCGGCGATCAGCGTCACGACGAGGACGCCCCCGTTGCGCCAGAAGCCGGGCAGGTAGAAGACCGCGACCCAGCCGAGCGCGACATACACCGGCGTGTAGAGCCAGCGGGGTGCCCCCACCCAGAACACCCGGAACAGCACGCCAGCGACGGCGCCGGCCCACACCAGCCACAGCAGCGTCCGACCCTGCCCGTCCGGGAGCAGCAGGACGGCGAACGGGGTGTAGGTGCCCGCGATGATCAGGAAGATGTTGGCGTGGTCCAGGCGCTTCAGCAGCCTGCTGGTCCGTTCGCTGAAGTAACCCGTGCCCCGGTGGTAGACCGCCGAGGTGCCGAAGAGCAGGACCGCGGTGGTCGCGAAGATCGCCGCCGCCACGCGCGCCGTGGTGCTCGGCGCCAGCGCCACGAGCACGATCCCGGCCACCAGCGCCAGGGGAGTGGTGCCCAGGTGGAGCCACCCGCGGAGCTTGGGCTTGATGGCGGCGACGACGTCGCGTGCCGCGTCCCCGAACTCGTGGGCCGTCTCGCGCACCTCGTCGACGGCGGACTCGGTGGCGTGCTGCATCCGGCTCTGGTCTGCGCGACGGGGCGGGGTGTCTGCCATATCTCAAGGGTAACCTACGTTGCCGTAGGTTACGACTTGGTAACCTCAGCCGTCGCCGGGGCGCGCTCGATCACTTGTCACCACCGCGCAGCGTCGCCGGATGATACCCGGGCGCACTCGGCGAGTAGGTTTGCCGACATGCGTTCTCCACGCGACCTGCTCTACCGGGTGTACAACCGGTCGCTGACCAAGCACCTGCCGGCAGACCGGCTGCCGCGACACGTGGGCGTGATGCTGGACGGCAACCGGCGGTGGGCCAGGCTGCGCGGCGCCGACACCGCGCAGGGGCACCGGGCGGGGGCGGACAACATCCGGCCGCTGCTCGAGTGGTGCGAGGAGGCCGGCGTCGAGGTGGTCACCCTGTGGCTGCTCTCCACGGACAACCTGCTGCGGGACGCCGGGGAGGTGGAGCCGCTGCTGAAGATCATCGAGGACGTCGTCACCGAGCTCGCCGGGGACCAGCAGTGGCGGATCAACCTCGTGGGAGCCGGTCACCTGCTGCCGGAACCGACGGTGGAGGCGCTCCGCGCCGCCGTGGACCGAACCGCCGACGTCGAGGGCATGGTGGTCAACGTGGCCATCGGGTATGGCGGACGGCAGGAGATCGCGGACGCCGTCCGTTCGATGCTTACGGAGGCGGCACAGCGGGGCGCGTCATTGGAGGAGCTGTCCCAGACCGTAGAGGTCGAGGACATCGCCGAGCACCTCTACACCAAGGGCCAGCCCGACCCCGACCTGGTGATCCGCACCAGCGGCGAGCAGCGGCTGGGCGGCTTCCTGCTGTGGCAGAGCGCGCACAGCGAGTTCTACTTCTGCGAGGCCTACTGGCCGGACTTCCGCAAGGTCGACTTCCTGCGGGCGCTGCGCTCCTATGCCGAGCGGGAGCGACGCTTCGGGCACTGACCCGCCTTCATCACGATTCAGGCACGATGAGTCCGATCCCTAGGGCGGGCGGCGGGCGGGCGGCTACAGTGCCGCCATGAACATGCGCCCCCTGTTTGCCGCCACGGCCGCCGCCGGTCTCGTCCTCTCCCTCGCCGCGTGCGGGTCGGACGACGGCGACGGTGACGTCGACGCTGCCTCCCTCGACCTCGTCACCGACGGCACGCTGACCGTCTGCTCGGACGTCCCGTACCCGCCGTTCGAGGACTTCGACGACTCCGCCCCCTCCGGCTTCTCCGGATTCGACATCGACATCGTGCAGGCCATTGCCGACGGTCTCGACCTCGAGCTCGCGGTGAAGGACTCCTCGTTCGACGGCCTGCAGTCGGGCCTGTCGCTCAACGCCGGCGAGTGTGACATGGCCGCCTCGGCGATGACCATCACCGAGGAGCGCGCCGAGAACATCGCGTTCAGCGACGGCTACTACGACTCTCTGCAGTCGCTCCTCGTGCCCGAGGACTCGGACATCGCCTCGATCGACGACCTCGCCGGCAAGCGGGTCGGCGTCCAGCAGGGCACCACCGGTGAGGCCTACACCAAGGAGAACGCCCCGGAGGACGCCGAGCTCATCGCCTTCCCCAGCAACGCCGAGATGTTCCAGGCGATCCAGGCCGGCCAGGTCGACGCGCTGCTGCAGGACCTGCCGGTCAACGTCGACAACGCCAAGAAGGGCGCCTTCACCATCGTCGAGGAGTACGACACCGACGAGACCTACGGTCTGGCGATGAAGAAGGGCAACGACACCCTGGTCGAGGCGGTCAACGAGCAGCTGGCCGAGCTGCGCGAGAGCGGCGAGTACGACGAGCTCTACGACACGTACTTCTCCGAGGAGGGCGGCGACGACGCCGAGGCCACCAGCTAGGCCTGCTGACGAGACGAAGGTAGTCAGCCCATGACCCGGAGCGCCCGGCAGCGCGTCCTGACGCTCTCGCTGTATGTGTTGTTCCTCGCGGTGGTTGCCACCTTCGTCCTTCTGGCCGACTGGGAAGCGATCTCGCGCAACTTCTTCCTGACGGAGGGCTTCACCGGCAACTGGCAGGACATGGTGTTCGTGGGCGCCAAGAACACCATCCTCTACACGATCGTCGCGTTCGTCGGTGGCTTCGTGCTGGCGGTCTTCCTGGTGTTGATGAAGCTGGCCCCGATCGCACCGTTCCGCTGGCTCGCGAACGGCTACATCGAGCTGTTCCGTGGCCTGCCGGCGCTGGTGGTCATCCTCTTTATGGCCCTCGGTGTCCCGATCGCCTTCGGCTGGCGGCCACCGGGCGGCACCGTCGGCGCCGGACTGGTGGCGCTCATGATGGTGGCGGGCGCCTACATGGCCGAGACCCTCCGGGCCGGCATCGAAGCCGTCCCGAAGGGGCAGTCGGAGGCCGCCCGTTCCCTGGGCATGAACGGCTCCTGGACGATGGCCTCGATCGTGATGCCGCAGGCGCTGCGCATCGTGATCCCACCCCTGACCAACGAGCTGGTCATCCTGCTCAAGGACACCTCGCTGCTCTTCGTCGTCGGCCTGGCGGCCAACCAGAAGGAGCTCACGACGATGTCGCGAGACTTCATGAGCAGCGGCCCGTCCGCCGGCACGGCGACCAGCCTGATGTTCGCGGCTCTTCTCTATCTGGCCATCACCCTGCCGTTGACGCGGTTGGTGGCGTGGATGGAGAGCAAGCAGAAGAGGAGCCGGTGATGGAGCAACTGCATCCGACGCAGCAGCTGGATGAGCGTGCCCCCGCCATCGAGGTGAGCGAGCTGCACAAGTACTTCGGCGACAACGAGGTGCTCCAGGGGATCAACTTCCACGTCGACCACGGCGAGGTCGTCTGTGTCATCGGTCCCTCGGGCTCCGGCAAGTCGACCCTGCTGCGTTGCGTCAACCGGCTGGAGGAGCCGACCTCGGGCCAGATCCTCATCGAGGGGATCGACATCACCGACCCGGACACCGAGCTTGACCTCGTCCGGTCGCGGATCGGGATGGTCTTCCAGCAGTTCAACCTCTTCCCGCACATGACCGCGCTGCGCAACCTCACCATCGCCCAGCAGCGCGTGAAGAAGCGCGGTCGCGCCGAGGCGGAGAAGATCGCCCGGGAGAACCTGGCGAGGGTGGGCCTGGCGGACAAGGAGAGCGCCTACCCGGCCCACCTGTCCGGCGGTCAGCAGCAGCGCGTGGCGATCGCCCGTGCCCTGTCGATGAACCCCGACATGATGCTCTTCGACGAGCCGACCTCCGCGCTGGACCCCGAGCTCGTGGGTGACGTGCTGGACGTCATGAAGGGGCTCGCGTCGGACGGCATGACGATGATGGTCGTCACCCACGAGATGGGCTTCGCACGCGAGGTGGGCGACAAGCTGGTCTTCATGGACGGTGGCGTCATCGTTGAGGAGGGCGTCCCCGAGGAGGTCCTCTCGGACCCGCAGCACAGCCGGACGCAGTCCTTCCTCTCCAAGGTGCTCTGAGGCCTCCGGCGGCCCAGGGGCGATGGCCGCCCCGCCGTGGCTGCCAGCTCTCGTCCGATGAACGGGCGGTGAACCGCCGATGAGGACTCCGGGGAGCTTGGCGCCACGCCGTCGCAAATGGGCCACTCCCCGACGGATCCTGGCCTAACGTCGGGTGTGACGCAGGACACCCGTCCTCGTTCGGGAGGCCCACCAGATGGAGCGACAGCTCTGGGCGGGGGGCCGGCACCGGCACCTCGACCGCCTGGTCTGGGCCCGGTCCCGGTCAGCCCACCGCAAGCACGCGTAGCGTCCGCACGCGTGTGCAGGGAGAGTCGACATGGCATCCACCAGCCGATCCGCCGCCCGTTCCACGCGTCCCGCTGCCGCGCCGTCCACCGCGACCAAGACGTATGTCGTGGACACCTCAGTGCTCTTGTCCGATCCGCGTGCCCTGGTCCGGTTCGCCGAGCACCACGTCGTCCTGCCGATCGTGGTGATCACCGAGCTGGAGGGCAAGCGGCACCACCCCGAGCTCGGCTACTTCGCCCGCGAGGCGCTGCGCCTGCTGGACGACCTGCGGGTCGCGCACGGTGGCCTGAACGAGCCGGTCCCGGTCGGTCATGAGGGAGGCACCCTGCGGGTGGAGCTGAACCACACGGATCCCGCCTCCCTGCCAGCGGGTTTCCGGCTGGGGGACAACGACTCGCGGATCCTGGCCGTGGCGTGCAACTTCGCCGCGGAGGGCCACGACGTCACCGTGGTCAGCAAGGACCTCCCCATGCGGGTCAAGGCGTCGGCCTGCGGCCTCGACGCACAGGAGTACCGCGCCGAGCTTGCCGTCGAGTCCGGCTGGACGGGGATGGCTGAGCTCGAGGTGGACGACGCGCAGATGGCCACGCTCTACGAGACCGGTCGGCTCGAGCACCAGGACGGAAAGGACCTGATGGTGCACACCGGCCTGACGGTGCTCGGCCCCTCGGGAAGCGCCCTGGCCAGGGTCGCCCCCGACCATGCGATCAAGCTCGTGCGCGGCGACCGCGACGCCTTCGGACTGCACGGCCGGTCCGCCGAGCAGCGGATCGCCCTGGATCTCCTGCTCGACCCGGACGTGGGCATCGTCAGCCTCGGTGGCCGGGCCGGCACCGGCAAGTCGGCCCTTGCCCTGTGCGCCGGTCTGGAGGCCGTGATGGAGCGCCGCCAGCACCGGAAGGTGATTGTCTTCCGACCGCTGTATGCCGTGGGCGGCCAGGAGCTCGGCTACCTGCCCGGCAGCGAGAACGACAAGATGGGCCCGTGGGCCCAGGCTGTCTTCGACACCCTGGGCGCGGTGGTCTCCAAGGAGGTCGTGGAGGAGATCCTCGACCGGGACATGCTCGAGGTGCTGCCCCTGACGCACATTCGTGGCCGCTCCCTGCACGATGCGTTCGTCATCGTCGATGAGGCCCAGTCGCTCGAGCGCAACGTCCTGCTGACGGTGCTCTCCCGGATCGGGCAGAGCTCCCGGGTGGTGCTGACTCACGACGTGGCCCAGCGGGACAACCTGCGGGTGGGTCGGCACGACGGGGTGGCGGCGGTCATCGAGACACTGAAGGGCCACGCGCTGTTCGCGCACGTCACGCTGCACCGCAGCGAGCGGAGCCCGATCGCCGCTCTGGTGACCGACCTGCTCGAGGGCGGCGAGGCCCTGGTCTAGGCGGCCGCCTGCGGGTGATCTCACTAGCACCACCAGCCCCAGGTGTCGCTTCAGAGGGCACTTAGGCGGATGTGACGTTCGCCACGAAGGCCTATGTTGAGTTTGCAATATCTTGACCTTGGCTGTCACGGTGGATCGCTGAGATCACGAATCGATAACGCTCGTGACCGTTTCCTGACGCTGCTCCCCGGCTGCGTGGCGGTCCCAAGGGCGTGGAGGTTACCCCTGTGTCTAACGCCCCTGAGATTACTCTGCTGCCCAGCGCCGACGAGTCCGCCAACGGCCGGCACCGTTCCGGCCGCCGCCTGCACCGTGGCGCCACCGTCCTGACCGCCGTGGTTGCTGCCGGCGCCGTCGCGATGGCCACCTACGCCGGCACCCCGAGCGCCCCGGTGCTCGACGCTGAAGGCGCCGACAACAAGGTTGCCGACGCCAGCCCGTTCGCCGGCGACGCACTGCGCAACGTCACCGACAGTGTCGCTGCCCCGCTGGACGAGGCGATCTCGTCCATGCAGGCTGAGCGCTCCGACGCCGCCCTCAACTTCTCCGCGTGGAGCTCCCTCAAGGCCGGTGACGTTGCCGCCGAGCGCGCGCAGGAGATCGCCGCCGAGCGTGCGGCAGCGGAGAAGGCTGCTGCTGAGAAGGCCGCTGCCGAGCGTGCGGCCGCTGAGGAGGCTGCCGCCGAGAAGGCTGCCGCGGAGCGTGAGGCTGCTGCCGAGCGCGAGGCCGCCGCTGCCGAGGAGCAGCGCGAGGAAGCCGCCTCCCGCTCCCAGGAGCGTGAGCAGGCTCCGGCTCCCGCGCCGGTCTCCTCCGGTGACGCGCGCTCGATCGCCCGCAGCATGCTCGGCAGCTACGGCTGGGGCAGCGACCAGTTCGGTTGCCTCGACTCGCTGTGGATGCGTGAGAGCGGGTGGAACCACACCGCGCAGAACCCCTCGTCCGGGGCCTACGGCATCCCGCAGGCGCTGCCGGGCACCAAGATGGCCACGGCAGGCGCGGACTGGCGGACCAACCCGGCCACCCAGATCAGCTGGGGCCTGAGCTACATCTCGGGTCGCTACGGCACCCCGTGCGGCGCGTGGGCCCACTCGCAGTCGGTCGGCTGGTACTGATCCTCCGCGAACGTCACTGACGCCTCAGGGAGCGATCCGGAGGGCCCCGCCTGCTCCTGTCGCGCCACACGGGCGAGAATGGGGGCATGAGCATCGACGCACACGCCGACCAGCCCCCGCGGACCCGCACCGAGCACGACTCCATGGGGGAGGTGCAGGTGCCCGCCGATGCGCTGTATGCCGCGCAGACAGCTCGGGCCGTGGAGAACTTCCCCATCTCGGGGCAGCCGGTGCCCGCGCCGATCGTGCACGCCCTGGCGCTCATCAAGTCGGCCGCCGCTGGCGTGAACGCCGAGCTGGGCGTGCTCGACCAGGAGCGGGCCAGGGCCATCAGCGGCGCCGCGGACCAGGTCGCGGATGCGCAGCATGACGGCCACTTCCCGATCGACGTCTACCAGACCGGCTCGGGCACCTCGACCAACATGAATGTCAACGAGGTGGTCGCCCGGCTCGCCACGCAGGCGCTAGGCGGCGAGCCGGTGGTCCACCCCAACGACCACGTCAACGCCGGGCAGTCCAGCAACGACACGTTCCCCTCCGCGATCCGGGTCGCGTCGGTGCGCCTCGTGCACGACGAGCTGCAGCCCGCCCTGGAGCACCTGGAGCAGTCGCTCGCGGCCAAGGCGCAGGAGTTCGCGGACGTCGTCAAGGCCGGTCGCACGCACCTGATGGACGCGGTGCCGGTGACGCTCGGTCAGGAGTTCGCGGGCTACGCGCGACAGATCGCGCTCGGTCGGCAGCGCGTGGCCGAGGCGGCGGTCCTGGCCGCAGAGCTTCCCCTCGGTGGCACCGCAGCCGGCACGGGCATCAACGCCCACCCGCGGTTCGCGCCCCAGGTCATCGCTGAGGTGTCCCGGCGCGCCGGCGTGGAGTTCACCGAGGCCGCTGACCACTTCGAGGCGCAGTCCACCCAGGACGCCCTGGTGGCGCTCAGCGGAGCGCTGCGCGTGGTCGCGGTGTCGCTGACGAAGATCTGCAACGACCTGCGCTGGATGGGCTCCGGTCCCCGGGCAGGCCTGGGCGAGGTGCAGCTGCCCGACCTGCAGCCCGGTTCCTCGATCATGCCGGGCAAGGTCAACCCGGTCCTTCCCGAGGCGACGCTCATGGTGTGCGCGCGCGTCATCGGCAACGACGCCACGATGACCGTCGCAGGAGCAAGCGGCACGTTCGAGCTCAACGTCATGCTGCCGGTGATGGGGCAGGCGATGGTCGAGTCGATCACGCTGCTGGCCAGCTCCTCCCGTGTGCTGGCCGACCGGTGCATCAGCGGGATCACCGCCAACGTGGAGCACAACCGCGAGCTCGCCGAGAGCTCGAGCGCCATCGTGACGCCGCTCAACAAGTACATCGGCTACGAGGCAGCCGCCGCAGTGGCCAAGCAGTCACTCGCCAACCGTCAGACGATCCGCGAGGTCGTCATCGAGCGGGGGCACGTGGAGCGAGGGGACCTGACCGAGGAGCAGCTGGACGCGGCCCTCGACGTGCTGCAGATGACCCGCCCGCACCACACCTGACCGAGCGCGTGGCGGGGCGGGATCTGCCTTGACCGAGCGCGTGGCGTGGCGGGATCTGCCTTGACCGAGCGCGTGGCGTGGCGGGATCTGCCTTGACCGAGCGCGTGGCGTGGCGGGATCTGCCTTGACCGAGCGCGTGGGGTTGGGAGGATCCCGCTCGCCCAGCGGCGCGGCATACTCACAAGCGACGGAGTCGCACCCGCTGGACTGCGTGGTCCTCGCCCTTGGTGAGCACGAGGGTCGCGCGGCCGCGGGTGGGCAGGATGTTCTGCACGAGGTTGGGCCCGTTGATCGCGTCCCAGATGCTCTCGGCAAGGTCGACGGCCGCCGCGTCGTCGAGGGTGGCATAGCGCCGGAAGAACGACTCGGGCTGGTTGAACGCCGTGTGCCGCAGTCGCTGGAAGCGCTCGACGTACCACTTCTTGATCAGGTCCTTCTTGGCGTCGACGAAGACCGAGAAGTCGAAGAAGTCCGACACGGACAGACCGGTCCGTCCGTCGTGGTGCTGGCGCGGTGCCTGCAGGACGTTCAGGCCCTCGACGATGAGCACGTCCGGGCGACGCACCACGATCTTCTCGTCCGGCACGATGTCGTAGGTGAGGTGGGAGTACACCGGCGCGCTCACCTCGGCCTTGCCGGACTTGACCTCCATGACGAACCGCAGGAGCGCGCGCCGGTCGTAGCTCTCCGGATAGCCCTTGCGGGCCATCAGGTTGCGCTCGTTCAGGATCCGGTTGGGGTAGAGGAACCCGTCGGTGGTGACCAGCTCGACGGATGGCTTGGACTCCCACCGGGCGATCAGCGCCTCGAGGATGCGCGCCGTCGTGGACTTGCCGACGGCCACGGACCCGGCGACACCGATCACGAACGGGGTGCGCTCGCGTCGCTCACCGAGGAAGTCGCTGGTGACCTGGTGCAGCCGGTCGATCTCCTGCTCATAGAAGTACAGCAGTCGTGACAGCGGCAGATAGACCTCCTCGATCTCCCGGATGTCGAGGCGCTCGCCCAGGCCCCGCAGCTCGACGACCTCCTCCTCCGACAGCAGCATCGGGTGCTGCTTGCGCAGCGCCGCCCAGTCGGCCCGGTTCAGCTCGACGTAGGGCGAGGTCAGGCCGTCGCCGTTGGAAGCCATGGGTGACATTGTGCACGGGAGGCACCAGGGCCGCCGCATGCGGCCCTTCCTGCCGCCACGGATTAGGCTGGCGGCCATGTGTGGAATCGTGGGATACGTCGGCCCGGTCAGCAGCAGCAAGGCGCTCGACGTCGTGATGGATGGTCTGACCCGGCTGGAGTACCGCGGCTACGACTCCGCCGGAGTCGCCCTGATCGGCGACGGTGAGATCGTCGGGGAGAAGCGCGCCGGCAAGCTGACCAACCTGGTGGAGGCGCTCGCCGCCAGGCCGCTGCCCGAGACGCCCACCGCGATCGGCCATACCCGCTGGGCAACCCATGGCGGGCCGACCGACGCCAACGCGCACCCGCACCGCGGCGGCGCCGACCGCAAGCTGGCCCTGGTGCACAACGGCATCATCGAGAACTTCCACGCGCTGCGGAAGCAGCTGCTCGCCGAGGGTGTCCACTTCACCTCGGAGACCGACACCGAGGTCGTGGCTCACCTGGTCGCCCGCGCCTGCGAGCGCACCGGGGACCTCACCCAGGCGATGCGTGAGGTGGTGAACACCCTGGAGGGCGCCTTCACCCTGCTCGCGGTGCACGCCGACCAGCCCGACGTCGTCGTCGGCGCCCGACGCAACTCGCCCCTCGTGGTCGGGCTCGGCGACGGGGAGAACTTCCTCGGCTCGGACGTCGCCGCCTTCATCGGCTACACGCGGCACGCACTCGAGCTGGGCCAGGACCAGATCGTCACGATCACCCCCGACGGCTACAGCGTGATCAACTTCGACGGCACGCCGAGCGACGGCAAGGCCTACGAGGTGACGTGGGACGCCGCGGCCGCCGAGAAGGGTGGCTACGACACCTTCATGGAGAAGGAGATCAACGAGCAGCCGCACGCCGTCGCGGACACGCTGCTGGGTCGGACCGACGAGACCGGCAACCTCGTCCTGGACGAGATGGGGATGTCGGAGGAGGAGCTCCGCGCGATCGACAAGATCGTCATCGTGGCCTGCGGGACGGCGGCGTATGCCGGGATGGTCGCCAAGTACGCCATCGAGCGTTGGGCGCGGATCCCGGTCGAGGTCGAGCTGGCCCACGAGTTCCGCTACCGGGACCCCGTCATCGACGAGAAGACCCTGGTGGTCTCGATCAGCCAGTCCGGCGAGACGATGGACACCCTGATGGCGGTCCGGCACGCCAAGGAGCTGGGCGCGCGGACGATCTCGATCTGCAACACCCACGGCTCGACCATCCCGCGCGAGTCCGACGGTGTGCTCTACACGCACGCCGGGCCGGAGATCGCCGTCGCCTCCACCAAGGCCTTCCTGGCCCAGATCACCGCCAGCTACGTCCTGGGGCTCTATCTCGTCCAGGTCCGCGGCGGTGGCCACGACGACCGTGTCGTGCAGGTCATGCAGCAGCTGCACCAGGTGCCCGAGAAGATCCAGACGGTGCTGGACGGGATGGACCGCGTCAAGGAGATCGCCCGGTTCATGGCCGACACCCGGGCAGTGCTCTTCCTGGGGCGCCACGTCGGCTACCCCGTCGCGATGGAGGGTGCGCTCAAGCTCAAGGAGCTGGCCTACATCCACGCCGAGGGGTTCGCCGCCGGCGAGCTCAAGCACGGTCCCATCGCGCTCATCGAACCAGGACAGCCGGTCTTCATCGTGGTGCCCTCACCGGACTCCGAGCACGGGCTGCACGGCAAGGTCGTCTCCAACATCCAGGAGATCAGGGCGCGGGGAGCCCGCACCCTGGTCATCGCCGAGGAGGGGGACGAGGAGGTGGTCCCGTTTGCCGACGAGGTCATCAGGGTGCCCAGGACACCGGCGCTGCTGGCGCCGCTGCTGACCGTCGTGCCGCTGCAGGTCTTCGCCCTGGAGCTGTCCACGGCCAAGGGGCTGGACGTCGACCAGCCGCGCAACCTGGCCAAGTCGGTCACCGTCGAGTGATCTGAGTCGGGTCCGTTGATCATTGGTGTGGGCATCGACGTCGTCGACATCGCCCGCTTCGGCGACTCCCTGGAGCGCACCCCCCGGCTGCGGGACCGGCTCTTCACCGAGGACGAGCGGGAGCTGCGGCTGCCGTCACTCGCCGCCCGCTTCGCCGCCAAGGAGGCGCTCGCGAAGGCGCTCGGCGCTCCGGTCGGGCTCAGCTGGACCGACGCTACGGTCCGCAGCGATGAGCTGGGCCGACCCTTCCTGGAGGTATGGGGCAGCGTCCTCGCGCGTGCCGAGGACCTCGGCGTCGCCGCCTTCCACCTGTCCCTGTCCCACGACGCGGGCATCGCGTCGGCCGTCGTGATCGCCGAGGGGCAGCTGTGATCCGCGCCTTCGACATCCCCTCGGTCCGCGCCGCCGAAGCGGAGGCGATGGCAGGGTTGGAGCCGGGCACGCTGATGCGCCGGGCGGCCGACGCTCTGGCGGTGGTCGTGCTCGCCCGTGCCCGCGAACGCGGTGCCAGGTCGGTCGTCGTGCTCGTGGGCCCGGGCGACAACGGCGGAGATGCGCTGTATGCCGCGGTGCAGCTGGCTGAGCACCTCTCTGTCGTCGTGGTGCAGGTGGGCAGCGAGGTGCACGAGAAGGGGCTGGCTGCCGTCGCCGAGGCGGGCGTCCCACGGTTGCGGGTGGCGCGGACCCGCCGGGCACTGACCCAGCCGGTGCGGCAGGCGCTGGACGAGGCCGAGGTGGTCGTCGACGGGTTGCTGGGCATAGGTGGCCGTCCGGGACTCACCGGGGCCATGGCCGGCCTGGCCGACTCGATCCCTGAGTCCGCCCTCGTCATCGCGGTGGACCTGCCCAGTGGGGCGGACCCCGAGGGCATCGCGCCGCTGGGCCTGTGCGTGCGAGCGGACGAGACCGTCACCTTCAGCATGGCGAAGCCCGTGCACATCCTTCCCGCGACGAGGTCTGCGACTGGGCGGCTCACCGTCGTCGACATCGGCGTGGCGGAGCCGGCACGGGCCGCGACCGAGCAGCTCACCCCGTCGGACGTCCCGGACCAGTGGCCGGTGCCAGGGGCCACCGACGACAAGTACTCCAGGGGCGTTCTCGGCGTCGTCGCCGGGAGCGCCCGCTACCCCGGGGCGGCGGTCCTGGCCGTCAGCGCGGCACTCGAGTCCGGCGTGGGGATGGTCCGCTACGTGGGGCCGGAGGTGGCCACCCAGCAGGTGCTCGCCCGGTGCCCGGAGGCGGTTCCGGGCCAGGGGCAGGTCCAGGCCTGGGTGATCGGTCCGGGCGTGCCCACCGACGAGAACACCCCTGACGTCCGCCGCCAGCTGGAGGCCTGCCGCCAGGCGCTCGCCTCCGAGCTGCCCTGCGTGGTGGACGCCGGCGCGCTCGATCTCGTCGCCGGGCCGCGGGAGGCACCGACGCTGCTGACGCCGCACGCCGGGGAGCTTGCCCGGATGCTCAGCCGCCTGGAGCCCGGGCGGGTCTTCCACCGCAACCAGGTCACGGCGGCACCGCTGGTCCACTCGCGGCGACTGGCCGAGCTGACCGGAGCCACGATCCTGCTCAAGGGCTCCAGCACGCTCGTGGTCTCGCCGGACCCCGAGCAGCCGGTGCGGTCCCAGAGCGATGCTCCGGCCTGGCTCGCGACGGCTGGGGCCGGCGACGTCCTCGCCGGGCTCGTCGGAATGCTCGTGGCGAGCGGGCTGGAGGCGCTCGACGCCGCGGCCCTGGCCGCGCTGGTGCACGGGATGGCGGCCGAGAACGCCAACCCCGGTGGTCCGTTGCGGGCGCTGGCGGTGGCCGGCTCCATCGGGCCGACGGTTGCCGGCCTGCTTCGGCACTGACCGACCAGCCGAAACGGTCGCACGCCGCCGTGATCCGGCCGGACGGCATACGTGCTCATGAAGTCGCCCACGTGGCCCCGGGTCGCGCAGCTGGCCACGAGCATGCCAGGAGCTGACTCGATAGGGTCGGGTCATGGATCAGCGAGTGAGCCTGGTGACCCTCGGCGTGCGTGACCTGGACCGTTCCGTGGCGTTCTACACCGCGATGGGGTGGACGCCGGCGCCGTCCCCGGAGGGTGTGGTGTTCTTCCAGACCGGCGGGATGGTTGTCGCGCTGTGGGACCGTGCCGCCCTCGAGGTCGACTCGTGCACGGAGGACTCGGGGGGCTGGGGTGGGGTCACCCTCGCCTACAACGTGTCAAGCCGCGAGGAGGTCGACGAGGTGATCTCCGAGGCGGAGGCCGCGGGCGCGACGATCGGCCGAGCAGGTGGGGGTACGTTCTGGGGCGGATACTCCGGCGTCTTCATCGATCCCGAGGGCCATCCGTGGGAGGTCGCGCACAACCCGTTCTGGACCGTCACCGAGGATGGTCAGACCATCCTCGGCGACGGCCGCGGCTGATCCCGCCGCACACGCGGGACAGCGGTCCCCCGTCAGGCGGCGGGGGAGCTGGGGCGGTTGAGCGCGCTGCAGACCGCGTTGAGGGAGGCGGTCACGATGCTCGGGTGCACGCCGACACCCCAGCGGACCTGCCCGTTGACGGCGCACTCCACGTAGGCGGCTGCGGTCGCGTCGTCACCGGCTGACATCGCGTGTTCGGAGTAGTCGAGGACGCGCACGTCCACGCCGACTGACTGCAGTGCATTGACGAACGCGGAGACCGGGCCGTTGCCGTGGCCCTCGACCTGGTGGTGGACGCCGTCTACGAAGATGGTCGCGGTCATCACGTCCCGCTCCGTCCCGGCCGACTCGTGCGTGATCGTGAAGTCCTGGATGACGACCGGGCCGGTCTGCGCGAGGTAGGCGTGCCGGAACTCTGACCAGATCTCGGCCGGGCTCATCTCTCCGCCCTCGGTGTCGGTGTGCCGCTGCACGACCTGGCTGAACTCGATCTGCATCCGGCGCGGCAGGTCGAGCTTGTGCTCCGCCTTCATCACATAGGCCACCCCGCCCTTGCCGGACTGGCTGTTCACCCGGATCACCGCCTCGTAGGTGCGGCCCAGGTCCTTCGGGTCGACCGGCAGGTACGGCACCTCCCAGCGGAAGTCGTCCACGGGGACCCCCGCCGTGTCGGCCTCGGCCTCCAGGGCCTCCAGGCCCTTCTTGATGGCGTCCTGGTGGGACCCGGAGAAGGCGGTGAACACGAGGTCTCCGCCGTAGGGGTGCCGCTCGGGCACCGGCAGCTGGTTGCAGTGCTCGACCGTGCGCCGCACCTCGTCGATGTCCGAGAAGTCGATCTGCGGGTCGATGCCCTGCGCGAACAGGTTCATGCCCAGCGTCACCAGACATGCGTTGCCGGTGCGCTCGCCGTTGCCGAATAGGCAGCCCTCGATGCGGTCCGCGCCGGCCAGGTAGCCCAGCTCCGCGGCCGCCACGCCGGTGCCGCGGTCGTTGTGCGGGTGCAGGCTCAGGACCACGTTCTCGCGGTGGTTGAGGTGACGGTTCATCCACTCGATGGAGTCGGCATACACGTTGGGGGTGGCCATCTCCACCGTCGCCGGCAGGTTGATGATGACCGGCTTCTCCGCGGTCGGGACGAACTCCTCCATCACGGCGTTGCAGATGCGCACCGCGAACTCCAGCTCGGTGCCGGTGTAGGACTCGGGGGAGTACTCGTAGAAGATCTCGGTGTCCGACGGCAGCTGCTCCTCGTACTTCTTGCACAGGCGCGCGCCCTGGACCGCGATGTCGACGATCTCGTCCTCGGAGGCCCGGAAGACGACACGCCGCTGCAACGTCGAGGTCGAGTTGTAGAGGTGCACGATGGCCTGCTTGGCCCCCGCGATCGACTCGTAGGTGCGCTCGATGAGGTGCTCTCGGGCCTGTGTCAGCACCTGGATCACGACGTCGTCCGGGATCAGGTCCTCCTCGATCAGCATCCGCACGAAGTCGTAGTCGGTCTGGCTGGCCGCGGGGAAGCCGACCTCGATCTCCTTGTAGCCCATCCGCACGAGGAGCTCGAACATCCGCCTCTTGCGGTCAGGGGTCATCGGGTCGATCAGCGCCTGGTTGCCGTCCCGCAGGTCCACCGCGCACCAGCGTGGCGCCTGGGTGATCGTGCGGCTCGGCCAGGTGCGGTCGGGCAGGTCGACGGCGGGGTAGGGGGTGTAGCGCTCGAACGGCATACCGCTGGGCTGCTGCGGGTTGCGGGTCGCCACGGCGGGCGTGGGGATCTGGGTGATGGTCATGCTCGGCTTCCTCGCTGGGGGCTGTCGGTGTGTCCGGGACAGCAGAGACTCCGCAGCGAGGGCCGGACCTAGAAGGTCTCGCTGCGGCGTCTGAGGAGGAGCAGGCGTGCCATTGCCGAGAACTGTAGCGCATCTGCGCCGGTCGGCCTACAGCGTCATGCACATTCAGGGCACGAGGCCTGAGAACGCATGACGTAGATCCGCCATCCACAGGCCCGGCGCCACAGGTAGCCATGCTGCACCACGATGAGGCGATGGAGGACTCCCGGGCACGCGTCAGGGCGCTGACGCCGGCTGCGCGCCGGGCGCTCGTGTCCCGAGAGCTCGGGGAACGACACGACGGGGTCGTGCATCGAGATGATCTGTACGCGCTCGGTCTGACCTACGACCAGGTGCTCGCGGAGCTCAGGGCCGGCCGCTGGCAGCAGCTGGGCAGGAAGAGCATCGGTCTCGTAGGACCACACCCGACACGCGAGGCCCTCTGGCGGGTGGCCGTGTGGGAGTCCGGAGCCGGTGCCGTCCTCGATGGCGTGACATCCCTGCTGGCGGCGGGTCTGCGGTCGTGGGAGGAACGGGTGGTGCATGTCAGCGTGTCGCAGGGCGCCCGGACGCGCCCATCCGCAG
>DATGRS010000040.1:0-3538 GCA_035303365.1 Ornithinicoccus sp. | reverse complement strand
AGTGCTGTTCTCATCCGGCACCCCGCTCGTCCGCGACGCCCAGGATGTCCTGGCGTTCCTCCTCGGTCAGACCGCCCCAGACACCGTAGGGTTCTGGGACACCGAGCGCGTGTGCGCGACAGTGTGTGATGACGGGGCACTCCTGGCACAGCGCCTTCGCTCGTGCCTCGCGCGCCCGCTTGACTGATCCGCGTTCACCGTCCGGATGAAAGAACAGCTCAGGGCCACGCGTGCGGCACAGCCCCTCGTGTTGCCATTCCCAGTCGTCGCCTACTGGTTGGATGGAAGTGATCTCTTGCATGGTCCCCAGCTCCAGTCCTGGGCTGTCTGGCTCGAAGGCTGCAGACTGTCTTGCCCGGATTCACCGAAGCCCCACTTCTAGAGGCTGAACCAGTATGACGGAAATCTCCCGCGGCGCAACACTTTCGGGAGAACTGTCCCTACGCCGAGACGGACTCTCCGGTTCCCTCACCGAGCGAGCCGCTCTCCACGATCTCGGCAGCCACGTCGCGCAGCTTGACGTTTCTCTGTTGCGAGTGCCTCGATAGGATCGCGAAGGCCTGGTCCAGGGTGACGTGGTAGCGCTGCATCAGCATGCCCTGGGCGACACCGATTAGGTGGCGCGATCGCAACGCCTCGCGCAGGCCGGTGAGCTCTCGGGACTGGGCCAGTGCGCCACCAGCGTGTGAGGCGAAGAGCAGCGCGTCATCCAGATCGGCGCGGGAGAACGCCCCGGCTCCACCGGAGTAGAGGTTCAGCGCGCCGAGAAGGTCGTCATCAGCGCCTCGTAGCTGGACGCTCAGCACGGAGCGTATGCCCTGCTGCGCGGCGCGGGGACCCCAGGTCGGCCACCGCTGGTCCGTAGCCAGGTCAGCCGAGATGTGCAGCTCGTCGTCCTGGGAGGTGTCGAAGCACGGGCCCTCTTGGAGCTCTTCCTGCAGCTTGTCCGCCTCGTACACCATCTGGTGGGTTGCCGCCACTGCCTCCGCCGGCGAGCGGGAGGTTCGGAGTGAGACGCCGGCCCACTCGCAGCCGGGCACCGTCTCGACCGCGAGCTCGACGATGCGCTGCAGGGTGAGCGGTTCGTCCTTCTGCCCGAGGAGCTCGTGGCTGATCCGGGCCAGTTGGGCTGCGAGGTCGGTCTGACGCCCAGCCTCAGTCGTCACTCCACCCTGCGGCTGCTCCGCGGGGTTCGCTGCCTGCGTGCCGGGGACTGACACGCTGCTCACCTCCCGGGTCGGACATGCTGGTGGACGGTGGCCCCTTGAGGGTTCCACCGTCCAAACCTAACCATAGAAATGGCGGACGCACACAGCATCCTGAAACCGCACCCTTGGCACAATCGCCTGATGAGCACCCTCTCTCCCCGTCTGATGGACGACCTGCACGACCTCTACCGGCACCTGCACGCCCACCCGGAGCTCTCAATGCAGGAGCACGAGACCGCGGACCTTATCGACCAGCGGATGACCACTCTCGGGTTCCGGACCGTGCGTTGCGGTGGTACCGGCGTCGTGGCCGTGCTGGAGAACGGCACCGGTCCGGTCGTCGGGTTCCGCGCGGACACCGACGGGCTACCGGTCGCCGAGGCCACCGCTCTTCCCTACGCGTCGCAGGCGCAGGGCACGCTGCCCGACGGGACGCAGGTGCCGGTGATGCATGCCTGCGGTCACGACACGCACATCACCGCGTCGATCGGCGCCGCCACGCTGCTCGCGGAGACCCGCGCCGACTGGTCCGGCACCGCACTCTTCGTCTTCCAGCCGGGCGAGGAGACCGCCGCTGGCGCGGCCGCGATGCTGGCCGACGGACTGTGGGACAAGGCGCCGCGTCCAGAGGTGATGTTTGCCCAGCACCTCTCGAACGACCTGGCTGGCACGATCCACCTGTCGACCGGGTCGGCGATGGCCATGGCGGACGCCTGGGAGGTGCTGGTGCGGGGCCGCGGCGGGCACGGCTCACGACCGGAGGATGCCATCGACCCGATCGTGCTGGCTGCGCACATGGTGGTGCGCCTGCAGAGCCTGGTCTCGCGGGAGATCGCGGCTCAGGACGCCGCCGTCGTGACCATCGGCTCGTTCCATGCCGGGCTGAAGGAGAACATCATCCCTTCCGAGGCGGTCTTCACGATCAACGTGCGCTCGCTGGACCAGGGCGTGCGTGACTATGTGCTCGCCGGGATCCGTCGCGTCCTCTCGGCCGAGGCCATGGCCTCCGGAGCGCCCGAACCGGAGATCCGGGAGCTCTACGAGTTTCCCCCGGTGCACAACGACCCTGACGAGACGGTCCGGGTCATGGACGTGCTGACCGGCGTGCTCGGCGTGGACCGGGTCAGTGGGCGACCACCGCAGATGGGCAGCGAGGACTTCGGAGCACTGCCGGCTGCGATCGACGTACCGAGCGTCTACTGGTTCTTCGGCGGCACCCCCCAGGAGGTGATCGAGTCCGAGGAGCCCACGCCGGCCAACCACTCGCCGTTGTTCGCGCCCGCGCTCGAGCCCACCCTCACGACCGCGGTCATGGCGGCTTACGAGGTGATGCGCAGCCGCCTCGGGTGACCGAAAAGCGGGTGGAACCCGCGGCACGGCCCGCGTAGCGTCGTGCCCATGCCCCACGAGCTGTCGCGCCGCGACGCCCGCCGCATCGCGGTGCGGGCGCAGGTGCTCGCGGCGCCGCGCCCGACCGATCTGCTGGAGGTAGCCCGGCAGCTGGCCTTTATCCAGGTAGACCTGACCGCTGCCGTAGCTCCCAGCGCCGACCTGGTGTTCTGGAGCCGGCTCGGCGCGGAGTACTCAGCCGACGACCTTGACCGGGCGATTGCGAGCCAGAGGCTCATCGAGCTCCAGGGCATGTTGCGCCCCAGCGCAGACCTCGCTCTCTTCCGCGGCGAGATGGAGGCCTGGCCGGGGGTCGGCGAGCTCGCAGGGTGGCAGGAGAACAACGCCGAGTGGCTGGACGCCAACGAAGTCTGCCGCGTCGACATCCTGGAGACCCTGCGCGCCGACGGGCCGCTGCCGGTCCGAGACCTGCCGGACACCTGCATCCTGCCCTGGCGCTCGAGCGGGTGGAACAACAACCGCAACGTCCGGATGATGATCGAGCTGATGGAGGCCCGCGGGGAGGTCGCCGTCGCCGGCCGGGAGGGACGTGACCGGCTGTGGGACCTGGCCGAGCGGATCTATCCGGACGGGCCGACGATCCCGGTCGAGGACGCGAGGCGGATCCGGGCGGAGCGGCGTCTGGCCGCGCTCGGCATCGCCCGCGAGCGCACCACCGGAGTCCCGGGCGAACCGAACGACGTCGGGCTGGTCGGGGAGGAGGCGGTGGTCGAGGGGGTCAAGGGCACGTGGCGCGTCGATCCTGCCCAGCTGGGTCAGCCCTTCCGCGGCCGCACCGTCCTGATCTCGCCGCTCGACCGGCTGGTCTTCGACCGGAAGCGGATGGCCGAGCTGTTCGAGTTCGACTACCAGCTGGAGATGTACAAGCCGGCCGCGAAGCGCCGGTGGGGCTACTTCGCGCTCCCGATCCTGCGCGGCGA
>DATGRS010000039.1:0-9937 GCA_035303365.1 Ornithinicoccus sp. | reverse complement strand
CCGGCGGGAGTGCCCTCCTGCGCGCCGGGGCCGACGCCGGCGGTCGCGGCCTCCTTGCCCTGGTAGCCGGACAGCAGCTGGATGACCTGCTGGCGGACGCGGTTGAGGTCGGCGCCCAGCTTGATCAGGACCTGGGCAGCGACGCCCTCGCCCTCACGGATCAGGCCGAGCAGGATGTGCTCGGTCCCGATGTAGTTGTGGCCCAGCTGAAGGCCTTCACGCAGGCTCAGCTCGAGCACCTTCTTGGCACGGGGCGTGAAGGGGATGTGACCCGTCGGAGACTGCTGCCCCTGACCGATGATCTCCTGGACCTGCTCGCGGACAGCGTCCAGCGAGATGTCCAGGGTCTCCAGCGCCTTGGCGGCGACCCCTTCTCCCTCGTGGATGAGCCCGAGCAGGATGTGCTCAGTGCCGATGTAGTTGTGGTTGAGCATCCGCGCCTCTTCCTGCGCGAGCACCACCACTCGGCGGGCGCGGTCGGTAAACCGTTCGAACATCGTCACTCCTGACAATCGATCCGGGCACGAGGTCTGCGGGCAGCTGCCGCGACATACGCCATACCCTGATGCTACTTGCGTCTGCTGAGCCCAACGCGATGGTGCGCGGCACTGTTCCACAGCGACCACGGTTCAGGCGTGCTGTTCGCCCTCGGCGTAGCGGTCGCTCTCGGCGGATGCTCAGGAACGTGGAACATAATCACGGCCGCACCAGCCACAACGGCCTCCGGGTCGACTAGGAGTCATCGCATGCAGCGTCGCGCCATCACTACTGTCCTGTCTCTCGTCGTGCTGACAGCCACCGCGCTGTCGGGCTGCACCTCGGCGTCCGACGAGGACGAGTCGACGGACGAGACGTCGACGACCGCCACACCCACCACTGAGGGCGCTGCGCCGGCGGACCCCGACTGGTGGTGCCGACTGATCCGCAAGGACGCCGTCGACGCCGCCACCAACGGGCGCTCTGCCGAGGCGCGGGAGCACGTCTCCATCGACGAGGAGGACGTCTACCAGTGCGACGTCCTCCTGCCCACGACCGGTGACGAGACCGAGGTGGCGATGAGCCTGTCGATGCATCGCGACGCGGCGGACGAAGCCGACGCTCGTCTCGCCGAGGTCAAGGCGATCGAGGGAGCCGTGCCCGGCCCCGACCACCTCGGAGTCTCCTACATCGCCGACACCCTGGCCGTGTCGGTGATGCCGTGCAAGAGCGTTCCGGACGCGCCGGAGGGCTCGCCGGAGGTGCCGTTCGTCTTCACCATCCGCGCCCAGCTGGACACCGGCGGTGCGGCCACGGACCTGCTCGACCAGTCCCTGACGCGGCTGGCCCGCGAGATGGACATGTCGGTCGGCTGCAGCCCCAGCAAGATTCATGAGCCGGACGACGCCAGCGCGACGACGGCGCCCTGACGACCGCTCCACTTCGGAGTGCTGCGGGCCGGCCCTTCTCTAGCCCGCCTTCTTGCTGCGCGATGTCGTCTTCTTCGCGGTGCTCTTCTTGGCGGTCGTCTTCTTGGCTGCGGTCTTGCGCGGCGGTGACTTCCTGGCGGCGGTCTTCTTGGCCGGCTTCTCGTCCGCGTCGTCGGCCGCTCCCGAGTCGTCCTCGGAGTCGTCGGCCTCGCCCCGGGAGGCCTTGGCACGGTCGACGCTGCGCTGCAGGGCCGCCAGCAGGTCGACCACCTCGCCGGACTCCTCCTCCTCGCCCTGGTCCGGCGACTCGGTGACGTCCCCGCCCTCGATCTTCGCCTTCACCAGCGCCTCGACGGCAATCTGGTAGTCGTCCTCGTGCTCCTCGAGCTCGAAGTCGCCGGCCATCGAGTCGATCAGCATCCTGGCCATCGCGACCTCGGAGTCCTTCGGCTCTGAGACCTCGTCGAGGTTGTTCAGCTGACCGGAGTCGCGGACCTCGTCGGGCCACAGGAGAGTCTGCAGCACGATGACCTCATCGATCACGCGCAGGACCGCCATCGTCATGCGGGTCCGCACGGAGACGGTGACGACGGCCACGCGCTCACTCTCCCGCAGCGCCTCGCGCAGCAGGCCATACGCCTTGGCCCCCATGCCGTCCGGCTCGATGTAGTAGGCCTTGTCGTAGAGGATCGGGTCGATCTGCTCGATCGGCACGAACTTCTCGACGGAGATCTCCTTGCTGGAGCGGTTCGGCAGCGACTCGAAGTCCTCGTCCGTCAGGATCACGGACTTGCCGTCCTCCGTCTGGTACGCCTTGGCGATCTCCTTGTAGGGCACCTCCTCACCGTCTGTCTGGGCCACTCGCTTGTAGCGGATGCGGCTGCCGTCGGACTTGCGCACCTGGTGGAAGCTCAGGTCATGGTTCTCGGTCGCGGAGTAGAGCCGGACCGGCACATTGACCAGCCCGAACGACACCGCGCCCTTCCAGATCGCTCTCACTGTTACAGGATGGACCCATGAGACCCATGCTCGCTACCCCGGGGACCGGCACCGCCGAGCGCCCCGACGTGCCGGCGGGTGCGGGGTGGGCCCACGAGATCAAGTGGGACGGCATCCGGCTGGTCGCGCAGGTGAAGGGTGGGGTCCTGCGGCTGACGACGCGCAGCGAGCGGGACGTGACCGTGGCGTTCCCCGAGCTCGCCGGGCTCGCTGACCTCGGCCACGATCTCGTGCTCGACGGTGAGGCAGTCACCTTCATCAACGGCGCCCCGTCGTTCAGCCAGCTGGTGGAGAGGGTGCACACCACCTCGGCGGCCAAGGCGAACCTGCTCGCCACGAGCCGCCCCACGTCATACCTCGTCTTCGACCTCGTCGGCCTGGACGACCTGGACCTGACACCTCTGCCGCTGTCGGCGCGGCGCGCCGCTCTGGTCGACCTCCTCCCCGACCAGCCCCGGTGGCAGGTGTCCCCGCAGTATGCCGACGGGCCGGGTCTCTGGAAGGCCACCGTTGAGCAGGGTCTGGAGGGCATCGTGAGCAAACGGCTCTCCAGCACCTACCAGCCCGGGGTGCGCAGTCGCGACTGGCTCAAGTTCCCCCACCGGGCCACCGAGAGCCTGGTCGTCGGCGGTTGGCGGCCGGAGACCGGCCGGTCCCGGCTCGGCTCCCTTCTGGTCGGGCTCCCCACGCCACAGGGTCTCGCCTACCGTGGACGGGTGGGCAGTGGACTGGCCGGTAAGGCCGGCGCGCGGCTGGCCGAGGTCATCGCGGAGGTTCCGGGCGGCCCGTTCCCGTTCGTCGACGAGGTTCCCGGACCGGACCGGGCCGGCGCCACCTGGCTCGCTCCCCAGCTGGTCGTGGACATCGCCTCCCTCGGCACCACGTCGGCAGGACGACTCCGGCAGCCCGCGTACAAGGGATGGCGCGCCGATCTCACGCCCGAGGACCTGATGAGGGAGAACGCTGCGGCCGCCGACGGCGCGCCGCTGGATGTCACGGCGAGCGACGACGCGGCGCCGGACATCACGGCCGGTGACGATGCGGCGGGAGAATCCGATGGCGTCCGGTGAGAGTCAGAGCGTCCACGTAGCCGGGCGGACGCTCAAGGTCAGCAGCCTCGACAAGGTGCTGTACCCGTCCACGGGCACCACGAAGGGTGAGGTGCTCAGCTACTACGTGCAGGTCGCGGACCGGCTCCTGCCGCGGCTGGCGGGCCGACCGGTGACCCGGATCCGCTGGCCCAACGGTGTCGGCGGCGAGAGCTTCTTCGAGAAGAACGTGCCGAGCGGAGTCCCCGACTGGTTGCCTCGGGTCACGATCACCGGGCGCGGGTCCCGCTCCGGAAACGCGACCGTCACCTATCCGCTCATCGAGGATCTCGCTGGCTTGGTCTACCTCGTCAACCTCGGGTCCCTGGAGCTGCACGTGCCCCAGTGGCGGGTCGACGGGGACGGCGCACCCCAACCGCCCGACCGTCTGGTCATCGACCTCGATCCCGGGCCCGGCACCGGTCTGACCGAGTGCGCGCGGGTGGCGCTTCTGGTGAGCGAGCGGCTGGCGGACGTGGGACTGGACTGCGAGCCGGTCACCAGTGGCAGCAAGGGGATGCAGCTGTATGCCGAGCTGGACGGCGACCGATCCTCCGACGAGGTCAGCGCGGTCACCAAGGCCCTGGCGCAGCAGCTGACCGAGAAGCACCCCGACCTCGTGCTCTGGCAGATGACCAAGGCGAAGCGAGCCGGCAAGGTCTTCCTCGACTGGTCGCAGAACAGTGCCGCCAAGACGACGATCTGTCCCTATTCGATGCGGGGCCGGGAGCATCCCAACGTCGCCGCCCCACGCACCTGGGACGAGGTCGAGGCCGCGGCCGACGGGAGCGCGACGCTTCGCCAGGTGCCGTTCGACGAGGTCCAGTAAGACGCGCAAGGCCGAGTCGGACCAAAGGTCCGACCCGGCCTCAGCTGTACACGTCAGGGAGCGCTCAGCGCGACGCGGCGTAGGCCTCCTGCAGCTCCTTGGAGACACGACCACGGTCGCTCACCTTGAAGCCGTTGTTGCGGCCCCACTCGCGCATTGCAGCCAGCTCGTCACGAGAGGCCCCCGAGCCCCCGCCACGACTGGCGCGTCGCGTCTGGCGACGACCTCCAGAACGACGTGCCACGCCGATCCACTGCGCGAGGTCGTCCCGCAACTTCGCAGCATTGGTGTCGGACAGATCTACCTCGTAGGTCACCCCATCGAGGGCGAACTCGACCGTTTCGGTCGCCTCCCCGCCGTTGAGATCATCCACCAAAATCACCTGAACTCGCTGTGCCATGTGGTCTCCCTTGTACGTGGGCCAAGGCCGTCTTTGACGACAGAAGCAATATACCCCCAAAAGGCTGACTTCTACCAATGTTTTCCACACAACTCGTCATGCAAGACGTTGTGTAACGCGGTGGAGGCCGACCGACCGCCTCAAGAGTCCTTTGCCTGGGACCGTCCCGTTGAAGGGGCACCGCCCTCCTTGGCAGCCATAGCCTCGCGCTCGACCTGCCAGCGTCGCTCCGCGGCCCGCTCGCGCCGGTCAGCCTCCACTATGCGACGCATAATCACATAGAAGAGGAACAGCAATCCGGCTGACGGCAGCAATGCCGCAATCACCGGCCAGACCTGGTCCCACCACTGCATCTCACACCTCCGGCTTCACGAACGGGAACAGGATCGTCTCCCGGATGCCGACACCCATCAGCAACATCAGCACCCGGTCGATGCCCAGGCCCATCCCGCCCATCGGTGGCGCGGCATGTTCTAGGGCGCGTAGGAAGTCCTCGTCCAGCTGCATCGCCTCTGCCTCACCCTGTGCGGCGCGAGCTGACTGCTCTGTCAACCGATCTCGCTGAATGACCGGGTCGATCAACTCAGAGAACGCGGTGCCCCTCTCGGTGCCCGCGATGATCAGGTCCCAGGCCTCGATGAGCCCCGGCTTGGATCGGTGCGGGCGCGCCAGCGGCTGGGCAGCGGCCGGATAGTCGCACACGAAGGTGGGTTGCATGATCTTGGGCTCGACCAATTCACCAAACAGCTCTATAGCGATCTTCTGGCCGCCCCATGCGGGGTCGATCTGCACGTCGCGCTGCTCCGCCAGCCGGGTCAACTCGCTGACCTCTGTGGAAACATCGATAGGGACCCCGAGCTCAGCCGAGAGTGCGTCATAGAAAGGAAGCCATGCCCACTCGCCGTCCAGGTCCACGACGCCGGCTGCTGTCTCGATCTGACGGCTTCCGAGCGCATCTGCTGCTGCTTGGATCATGCGTTGCGTGAGTTGCGCCATGGTCGTCTGGTCGCCATATGCCTGATAAGCCTCAAGCATCGTGAACTCTGGGCTGTGTGTGGAGTCGATTCCCTCGTTGCGGAAGACTCGACCGATCTCATAGACGCGCTCGATCCCACCCACGACCGCGCGCTTGAGATGCAGTTCCAAGGCAATTCGCATCGTCATGGGCAGGTCAAAGGCATTGAGGCGGGTGTGGAAGGGCCGAGCGGTCGCGCCGCCGTGCACGGACTGGAGCACCGGGGTCTCGATCTCGATGTAGCCGTCCTCCTCCAGGACGCGGCGGATCGCGCGGATCACCGCGGCCCGCGCCAGCACCATCTGCCGTGCTTCATCGCGCACGATGAGATCGACGTAGCGCCGCCGGACCCGCTGCTCCTCGGAGAGGTCCTTGTGAAGCACTGGAAGGGGCCGGAGCGACTTGCTGGCCATCTGCCAGGACGACGCCATCACTGACAGCTCGCCGCGCCGGCTCGAGATGACCCTGCCGTGCACGAAGACGTGGTCGCCAAGGTCGACCAACGACTTCCAGGCCGCCAGGGCGTCCTCCCCGACCTCCGCCAGGCTGAGCATCACCTGCAGTCGGGTGCCGTCGCCAGCCTGGAGCGAGGCGAAGCACAGCTTGCCCGTGTTGCGCACGAAGACCACGCGCCCCGCGACGCCAACCTCGTCGGTCGTCTCATCACCGGTCTCCAGATGGCCCCAGCGCTCGCGCACCTCGGGAATGGTGTGCGTGACAGGCACCTCCACCGGGTAGGGCTCGATGCCAGCCTCCAGCATCTGGGCCCGCTTGGCGCTACGCACCCGAATCTGCTCGGGAACGTCGCTGGCCGGGGAAGTCTCGGGCTCGGTGGTGGGGGTCTGAGTCACCATTCCAGGGTACCTAGCGCAAAGCGCCTGGCTGACGTGCCTGCCCCGGTCGCGTGGTCACCACAGCGACCGACCGCTCACCCGCTCCTCCAACGCCAGCAGTGCCCGCTTGCGCTCGAGGCCACCGCCATAGCCGGTGAGGTGGCCGGTCGAACCGACCACCCGGTGGCATGGCACCACGATGGACAGCGGGTTGCGGCCGTTGGCCAGTCCGACCGCCCGCGAAGCCCCGGTACTGCCGAGTCGCTCCGCGATCTGGCCGTAGCCGGCGGTCTCGCCGTAGGGGATCCGCAGCAGCTGGCGCCACACCTTGAGCTGGAAATCCGTGCCCCGTGGGGCCAGCGGCAGGTCGAACTGGGTCAGCTCGCCGGCAAAGTAGGCCGTCAGCTGCGCGGCCGCGCTACGCAACACCCGCGGTGACGAGTCGTCATCCAGCGCTGTGCGCTCGCCCCAGCCGGTGCGGTCGGTGTGCCGATGCACCGCCATGTAGACCCCGGTCAGGGCCGCACCGTCGGTCACCAGTGTGATCGCATCGATGGGGCTGTCCACAACCGCGTGATGGGCGTTGGTGACGCGCGGGTTGCGCCAGGGCGCGCCGGCCACGGTCTCCATGACCCCATGGTGCACCTTGGCACTGACACAGGGCGCGTGTGGAATGCGTCGCGGGCACACTGGGCCGGTGACCAGGCATCGGTGGCGACGGTGGGACGCGGCGTGGCAGGAAGCCCTGTACGGGGCCGATGGCTTCTACCGGCGGTCGGCGCCCGGCGACCACTTCGCGACCTCCGCGCAGGGCCTCGGAAGCACGGGACAGCTGTTGGCCGAGGCACTCGTCGCGCTGGCTGAGCGACACCGGCTCCGCCGGATCGTCGAGGTCGCCGCCGGGCGTGGCGAGCTGCTGACAGCGCTCGCAGAGCAGGCGCCCGCGGATCTCGAGCTGGTGGGAGTCGAGGTCGTCAACCGTCCCGACTCCCTCCCGCAGCGCATCTCCTGGTCTCAGTCTCCCGGGGGTGCGGGACTACCCCTCGACCTCACCAACCTGAACGAGACCCTGCTGGTCGCTCACGAGTGGCTCGACGTCGTGCCGTGCCCCGTCGCGGAACGGGACCGCGTTGGCACCTGGCGCTACGTCCTCGTCGCGAGAGACGGAACGGAGCGAGCCGGCGCGCCGGTGGACGGTGGCGACCTCGACTGGTTGACCACCTGGGTGCCGGACCACGTCGGACGGGCTGAGGTCGGGCGACCCCGCGACACGGCATACGCCGATCTGGTCTCGAGGCTGAACGACGGCGTGGTGCTCGCCATCGACTACGGCCACAACCGCGACACCCGACCCACCGATGGAACGCTGACCGGCTACCGACATGGCGCCCAGGTAACCCCCGTGCCGGACGGTTCCTGCGACCTGACCGCGCACGTGGCGGTGGACTCGCTCGGCGCCGAGAACGTCTTCACGCAGCGCGAGATGATCCACGACCTAGTCGGCCCGCCGAAGATGCCCGCACACGAGGTGTCGGCAACCGACGCCCCGGCATACCTCCACCAGCTCGCGCGGGCCAACGCCTTGGCGACGATGACCGCGTCGGCAGGACTCGGTGGCTTCTGGTGGGCGATGACGCACCGCCCAGCGTCGGACCTCGGCTAGCGTGGTTCCGTGCTGCACAGGAACTCGACATGAGGGAACTCGACATCGGGCTGGGGACGGCCGGGCTGACGACCACCGAGATGGTGCTCAACATCGGCCCCCAGCACCCGGCCACGCACGGCGTGCTGCGGCTGCGGATCACCGCTGACGGTGAGCGGATCGTGGCCGCCGAGCCCATCGTCGGCTATATGCACCGCGGTGCGGAGAAGCTCTTCGAGGTGCGTGACTACCGCCAGATCATGGTGCTCGCCAACCGGCACGACTGGCTGTCCGCGTTCAGCAACGAGATCGGCGTCGCGCTGACCGTCGAGCACATGCTCGGCATGGAGGTGCCGGAGCGCGCGACATGGACGCGCACCCTGCTGGCCGAGCTCAACCGGGTGCTCAACCACCTGATGTTCCTCGGCTCCTATCCGCTCGAACTGGGCGCGATCACGCCAATCTTCTACGCCTTCCGCGAGCGGGAGGAGCTCCAGGCCGTGATGGAGGAGATCTCCGGCGGTCGGATGCACTACATGATCGCTCGGGTCGGCGGTCTTCGAGAGGACATCCCGGACGGTTGGCTCGGTCGGGTCGACGAGGCGGTGGCTGCGGTACGCCGGCGGATGCCGGATATCGAGGCGATGCTCGTGGACAACCCGATCCTGCGCGGCCGCACCGTCGGCGTCGGGGTGCTGACCCCGGAACAGGTTCGGCAGTATGGCGTCTCCGGCCCCATCGCGAGAGCGTCCGGTGTCGACATCGACCTGCGGCGGGACGAGCCGTACCTCGCCTACGGCGACCTCTTTGGTCCCGACGGACCTGGGCGAGTTGTCACCCGAACTGCCGGCGACTGCTATGCCCGGCTCGAGGTGCTGCTGGAGCAGGTGCAGGTCAGTCTCGACCTCGCGGAGCGGTGCACCGAGGTGTTGCGCGGCCTGCCCGATGGGCCGATCGACGTCAAGCTGCCCAAGGTGCTGAAGGTGCCCGAGGGTGAGCACTACTTTGCGACGGAGAACCCGCTGGGCCTCAACGGCTACTACCTCGTGAGCCGTGGTGACAAGGTCCCGTGGAGACTGAAGTTGCGGTCCGCCTCGTTCAACAACGTGCAGGTGCTCTCCGAGCTTCTGCCCGGGGCGCTGATCGGCGACATGGTGGCGATCCTCGGGTCGACCTTCTTCGTCGTGGGCGACGTCGACAAGTAGCACCGTCGGCTCCTAGAACTTCCCCACCACCCTCCGGGCGGGCTTGTGGGCCCGGCCGGTGTGGTCGGGCTGTGGGGCGTGGTGGTCACAGGTGCCACCCGGCATCGAACCCGCCGCGTCGAGACCCACGCGCACAGCGCCCGCTCCCGCGACACCCCCCGGCGTCCTCGCCGCACCGAATGCGGCGGCTCAGGACACGTACGAGACGCCGCGCGGGGGCTCGTCGTCGTCCTCACCGTGCTCCCCTGGGGGCAGCCGGCACCAGTGCTGGGCCACCAAGCCGGCGGCTGCCAGGAGCAGGGCCACGCCGGCACTGACCGCGGCGCGGATCACCATCGCCCGCACCGACACCACGTCGGCGTTGGGCAGCTGCACGAGAGCGTTGGCGAGATACCACCCCACGAGTGCACCACCACCCAGGGCCGCGGCCTGAGCCGCCACGAGCGTGCCTCGCGCCCGCTGAGGCGTGATCGGCTGAGGCGCGCGCACCGCCGCCTTGTCGGTCGTCATGCGTCGGTAG
>DATGRS010000038.1:0-18488 GCA_035303365.1 Ornithinicoccus sp. | reverse complement strand
GTCATCGCCCAGGCTGCGGCGACCGACTCCTCCATGAACAGCCACCGCTTCGAGGGCTTCCACTACCCGGCGACGGCTGACTTCACGCTGCTGCGCCACGCGGTCGCGGCGGCTGAGACGGCCGGGTCGAGGCACCTGGTGGGGTCGATCTTCAGCTCGGACAGCTTCTATCACGACCGCAGTGACCTCACCGACCGCCTGGTGGAGTTCGGTGTGCTGGCCGTGGAGATGGAGGCGGCCGAGCTCTACACCCTGGCTGCCAAGCACGACCGGGCGGCGTTGACGGTCTGCACGGTGTCCGACCACATCGTCACCGGCGAGGAGACGACCGCCCAGGAGCGCGAGCAGACCTTCGGCGACATGGTGACGATCGCGCTCGACGCGATGCTGGCCACCCCGCTGCCCAGCTAGACCCGGGGGGCGCTGTCACGCCGGCACCGGGCCCTCCCGGGGCGATGCGACGAAATGTGCTCCATGCGACGTCCTGGCACTCACGTGGCGCACATCTGGTCGCATGGCTCATGGTGCGGGGCTGCGTGGCATGACGTCGGCGGAACCCTGGCTGTGGACAACGTCAGCGAGAAGGTGGCGTCCACGGGCATCGTGAACGTGTGCCCCCTCAGATCGTGACCCTCTTGGCGAGCCAGGGTGGCATCGCCTCTGCATCGCAGATCACTGCACGTGGCGTCTCCCGATATGCCCTGCGACGACTGGTCCTGCAGAAGAGGCTTATCCGGCTCCCGCGCGGGATCGTCGTTGATCCGAAGGTGTGGCACTCGTCCGCTGGCTGGGACCGCCACGCGCTGCGGGCCCGCGGCCTGATGCTGGGCACGGCCGGCTCGCCGACCAGCCCCGTGGCCCTCAGCCACCACAGCGCCCTCAGTCTGTGCGGCGTGTCACTGCACGGAGTGGACGACCGGGTCCACATCGTCCGAACTGATGGTCGCCGCAGCCGCAGCGACGAGTTCGTGCAATGTCACTCCGCCGTTGCGCACGAGCGGGTCAACCAGCGGGACGGCGTGCGGATGGTGGTGCCCGAGCTGGCCGTCCTCCAGACCGCGGCTACGTACGGCGTTGAGTCCGGCCTCGTCAGCGCAGACTCCTGCCTGAGGCTCGGCCTCGTGACCCAGGAGAAGCTCCGTGTGGCGCTGGCCGCGGGAAGGTTCGGCAACGGGACGACGGACGCGCGCATGGTGGTCGAGCAGGCGTCGCAGTTGGCAGAGTCCGCCGGGGAGAGTCGATGTCGCTGGTTGTTCGTCCTGCTGGGCCTTCCGACGCCGACCGCTCAAGCGGCAATCCGGGACCAGACGGGCCGGCTCATCGCCCGCGTCGACTTCCTCTTCGAGGAGGCACGCACCATCGTCGAGTTCGACGGGCAGCTCAAGTACACGGACCCCCACGTGCTGTTCGACGAGAAGCGACGCGAAGATGCCTTGCGGGCTCTCGGGTACACCGTGGTCCGCCTCGTGTGGGCGGACCTTCAGCATCCGGAGCGCGTGCGAGCCAAGATCGCAGCGGCCTTCCGACTCGCCACGCCGGCGCGGTCGTCGTGACACGCGCGATGCGACCAAATGTGCGCCGTGTGAGCACCAGGACGTCACATGGCGCACATTTGGTCTCACGGCTTCGATGGGCGAGCGCAGGAGCTGGGCGAGCGCTGGAGCTGGGCGAAGGGATGGGCGCCTAGTCTGATCGCATGACTAGCGGAGGAACGCCGAGGCCGAACAGGGTCAGCGCCGCCGTGCACGGGTTGCGCGGACGAGGCGTTCTGCTCGCCTCTCCCGCCGACGCCGAGCGCATCCGGAGCGAGCTCGTTGCCGCCGGGTTCGCTGTGGCGGAGGCCGACCTGTCAGGGACGACCCAGAGGGACGGCTCGAGCGACCAGCAGGAGGGCTCGAGCGGCGATGAGCCTCATGCACCAGCGGAACGGTCGCCGGACACCCTCGATGCGGAACCTCTCCGCACGTCACTCCGCACGGCGCAGGCCGCGGTCGCCGTCGCGCTGCGGCTGCCGGAGACCGCCGGCCGCAACCTGGACGCCATGGTGGACTCGCTCCGAGACCTGGCGACGTGGTGGCCGGAGTCAGCGCGCGTCGTCCTGATGCTGCACCACGCCGAGTCGCTCGTGGAGAGCGACCTGCCGGGCTGGCACACGCTGGTCGAGATCCTGCGCGAGGCCAGCCATGACCTGTGGCGCGGCGCGCCCGGCGACCGGGCGTTCGAGACGGTCGCGCTGGTGGACCGCCACGGGGTGCTCAGGCTGCCGGGCGAGGACCAGAGGCAGTCGACGCCCGGCCGGGAGCACGTGTGAGGCGGCCCGTTCGGCGCCTCGGTGCTGTGCTTGCGGGCACGGTGATGCTCCTCGCAGGCTGTCAGGTCCCGTCCGAGCCTGATCCGGCAGCCTCCCCGCCGAGCGAGAGCGTCAGCGATCCGGGCGACCGCCTGCCTGGAGGCCGCACGTCAGCTGAGCCGACCGACAACGCCGGCGAGCCAACCGACGGCCCCGATGAGCCAACCGGCGACAGTGGCGAGGGACCCACCCTGGGGAGGCCCGGCATACCGGAGTGTGATGTCCTGGAGATGCCTGCGACCGTCCTCCCGGTGATCGAGGACATCGAGGCCGGCGGGCCCTACGACTATCCACGCAACGACGGCGTGCGCTTCCAGAACCGAGAGGGGCTGCTGCCTGACGAGGACCGCGACTACTACCGCGAGTTCACCGTCGAGACCCCCGGCGAGGACCACCGCGGCGCCCGGCGCATCGTGACCGGCGGTTTCGACGAGACCGATCCGGACCACTGGTTCTACACGGACGACCACTATGAGAGCTTCTGCGAGTTCGACCCGGAGCTGATCGCTGATCGCTGATCCCTGCGCGGCCGGCAGCGGTGGACTGCGTCGTGCAGGACGCGCCCTATAGCGCGCGCTCAGCACGTCCGAACGGCGTTGACGGCTGGCCGGCGGTAGCCAGGGTGGCGCGACCTATGCGTTGCAGGCCGACGCACCTGAGACTTGCACCCACATACCATAGGGGGGTATGGTGTTGCCATGGCTGTGAACGGATACGCAGGTTCCAAGGACGACTACCTCAAGCGGCTGGCACGCATCGAGGGACAGATCCGCGGCATCTCCAAGATGGTCGACAACGACACCTACTGCATCGACATCCTGACGCAGGTCTCCGCAGCCACCAAGGCGCTCCAGGCGGTCAGTCTCGGCCTGCTGGAGGACCACATCTCGCACTGCGTCGTCGACGCTGCGCGGGAGTCCGAGGAGGCGAAGACGGCCAAGGTCCAGGAGGCCTCGGCCGCGATCGCCCGCCTCGTCCGCAGCTGAACCCACACATCAGGAGTCACCAATGAACGCTCAGCCCCAGACCTACAAGTTCGTCGTCAGCGGCATGACCTGCGGGCACTGCGTGTCCAGCGTCACCGAGGAGCTCAACGAGGTCAGCGGTGTGACCGGCGTGAAGATCGACCTCAACGCCGGTGGCGAGTCCGAGGTCTTCGTCAGCAGCAACGGCCCGCTGGACGTCCAGGCCGCAGAGGCCGCCGTCGCCGAGGCGGGCTACACCGTCGTCCGCTGAGCCACACCAGCTCCCCAGCCAGACACGCCGTCTCCGGGCGCCCGCCACACCATCCACGCAGGACCAGGAGCCATGAGCACATCCACCAAGAGCACCGCCACGACGAGCGCCGTGGACACCCAGCACGTCGACCTGGCCATCACGGGGATGACCTGCGCCTCCTGCTCGGCGCGCATCGAGCGCAAGCTCAACAAGCTGGACGGGGTGGAGGCCAGCGTCAACCTGGCCACCGAGAAGGCCAGCGTCACCTATCCGGTCGCGTTGTCCGTCGCCGACATCGTCGCGACGGTCGAGAAGACCGGGTATGGCGCCACGCCCCTCGAGCAGGACCGCTCCGGTCGCGCACCGGCCATGACGCACGACGTCGTGGACCAGTCCTCACTGCGCCTCCGGATGACCGTGGCAGCCGTGCTCGCGCTGGTCGTCGCGGTGCTCCACATGGTGCCACCAGTGGCCGACGCGGTCGGCACCGTTGGCATGTGGGTCCAGTTCGCGCTCACCCTGCCGGTCTACCTCTGGGCGGCCTGGCCGTTCCACCGGGCGGCACTGATCAACGCGCGGCACCTGTCGTCCACGATGGACACGCTCGTCTCGGTCGGCACGACGGCAGCAATGGGCTGGTCGGTCGTCGCGCTGCTCACCGGCTTCAGCCATGACATGTACTTCGAGGTCGTCGCGGTTGTCACGGCGTTCCTGCTGATCGGTCGCTACATCGAGGCGCGCGCCAAGGCGCAGGGTCGCTCGGCGCTGCAGTCGCTCATGGAGCTGGGCGCCAAGGACGTCGCGGTGCTGCGTCACGAGAGCAGTAGCGGGGCGTGGACCGAGCACCGCATCCCCGTCGAGGACCTGCGCGCCGGTGACCGGTTCGTGGTCCGCCCGGGTGAGAAGGTCGCCACCGACGGTCGGATCATCGACGGCGCCAGCTCGATCGATGCCAGCATGGTCACTGGCGAGTCCATGCCGGTCGAGGTGACCGCGGGTGACGAGGTCACCGGTGCCACCGTCAACGGGCAGGGACGCCTGCTCGTCGAGGCTACCCGCGTCGGCGCCGAGACCACCCTGGCCCGCATCACCCAGCTCGTGGAGCAGGCACAGACCGGAAAGGCCCCGGTGCAGCGCCTGGCCGACCGGATCTCGGCCGTCTTCGTCCCCACCGTGCTGGTCCTCGCCGTGCTGACGTTCGTCGTCTGGCTGCTCACCGGTAACCCGGTGACCGACGGCCTGGCCGCGGCCGTGGCCGTGCTGATCATCGCCTGCCCCTGCGCGCTCGGGCTGGCAACCCCCACCGCCCTGCTCACCGGCACCGGCCGCGGGGCCGAGCTCGGCATCCTGATCAAGGGCCCGCAGATCCTCGAGTCCACCCGGCGCGTGGACACGGTCGTCCTCGACAAGACCGGCACGCTCACCACGGGTGAGCCGGTGCTCACCGACGTCCTGACCGGAGGCATCTCCCACGAGGCCGCCCTCAAGGCTGCCGCGAGTGTCGAGGCCGGTAGTGAGCACCCCATCGCCCAGGCGATCGTGCAGGGTGCCCGCGACCGCGGCATCGAGCTCAAGGAGATCAGCAACTTCGTCAACCTGCCCGGGCAGGGCGCTCGTGCCACCGTGGGCGGCACCGAGGTGACGGTCGGCAAGCCCGACCTCTTCGACGAGATCCCCACCCCGCTGCAGGACGAGGTCGCCGCCGGGAAGGGCACCACCGTGCTCGTCGGCTGGGACGGCACCGCGCGCGCTGCGGTCACCGTCGCCGACACCCCGCGCGACTCGAGTGCCGCGGCGGTGCGCCGTCTGCGCGAGCTGGGCCTCACGCCATACCTCCTCACCGGCGACAACGAGCACACCGCCCGCCGCGTCGCCAGCGAGGTCGGCATCGATGACGCCAACGTCGACGCGGGCGTGCTGCCGCAGGACAAGTTCGCGCACGTCAAGGCACTGCAGGAGCAGGGCAGGGTCGTCGCCATGGTCGGCGATGGCGTCAACGACGCCGCGGCGCTGGCGCAGTCCGACCTGGGCATGGCAATGGGCTCGGGCACCGACGTCGCCGCCGAGTCCGCCGACATCGTCCTCATGCGCTCCGACGTGGACACGGTCGCCGACGCGATCGGCCTGTCGCGCAAGACGCTGCGCATCATCAAGCAGAACCTCGTGTGGGCCTTCGGCTACAACACCCTGGCGATTCCGCTGGCGGCGCTGGGGATGCTCACCCCGATGATCGCCGGCGGCGCGATGGCGATGTCCAGCGTGCTGGTGGTGCTCAACAGCCTGCGGCTGAAGGGCTACGGCCGGCGCACCGCCGCGCCCACCAGGCCCACCAGCCCGAGCACCGAGCTCGCGAGCGCAGCACCGGTGCGGGCGGACTCCTCCGGGACCCCGTCGCCCTGACGCAGCGAGTTGAGCTCGACGCCACCGACGGCGAGCTGGGCACTGGCCAGGCACGCCTCGTCGGTGAGCGAGTGACCGCCGCCCGGCGTCTGCCCTGAGTCGGCCGATCCGACGCAGCTGTCGACCAGCCGGGTCGCGAGCAGGTCATCGATCTGGCCGCGCGCCCACCGGCCGAGCGGACTGCCGGTCCGCTCGGCATACCGGAGCAGGTCGTAGCCGTAGTCGTGCTGACGGCAGGCCGCCTCGAAACCGGCGGGCAGCGACACCGGTGAGGAGCAACCGCCGTCGGGCCGCACCAGGTGGCCGTCCTCGAGGACGGGCGCATAACCCATCACCGACGCGAACCCATCAGGCACCCGGTCCAGCGCGGCCGCACCGTCGGCGCTGACCAGCGTACGCACCGCGGTGCCGACCTCACCGTGCTGGTGCGACGCTCCCGGACCCGTCGCCGCCAAGGTGAGGCCGAAGGCAGTGATGAGCGCGGTGAGACCGACAAGAAGCAGGGGGAAGCGTCCGTGGACCATGCCCAAGACGCTAGGAATCCCACGCCCGGCGAGGGATCACCTCACCGGACCGACGCAGACCACTCCTCCGAGCGGCCGTCCTCCGAGGTCCGGCACCTTCGAGGGAGCGCCGGGTCACCCCGAGGTATGACGGCCGGTCGGCTCAGATGGTGATCGGACCGGCCGGGCTGTCGAACGTCACCGACTGGAGCGCCGCGGTGTCGCGCTGCTCGAAGGTGAACTCGATGTCCTGCTCCCAGGCCCGTTCCCCGCCGTTCAGCCCGAGCCAGGTGCGGATCCGCTCCGGCTCACCGGCAATGGTCAGCCCGGTGAGCTTCACCGGCGACTGCTCCAACCGGGACGGGTGGTAGTCCATGGTCGACCACTCCACGAAGAACGGCAGCTGCGGGTCGGCGATGAGGCCGCGGACGCCGATCTGACGCCAGTGCAGCTCGATGCCCTCGGGCGTGTGCCGCTGCCCCTCCACCGCGCGGCGGCCCAGCCGCTCCTCGACGTCGGTCAGGTCGTCGACGGCGACCACCCACGCCATCCAGCCGCCGCCAAGCTCCGATCGCTGCCGGACGGCCTGGCCGAATGGTGCCTTGTCGGAGGCCGGGTGGTCCAGCACCTCGACGACCTCCAGGTAACGGTCACCGGCCAGGGGCAGGATGACGTTCCTCGTGCCGAACCGCGGGTGGATGCCTCCGTCGTGCGGGGTGATGCCCAGCCGCTCCCCCAGTTCCGTTGCGGTGGCCTGCAACCCCTCCGGCTTCGCCGCGTAGCTCACGTGATCGATGCGCATTTGGTCATCGTGGCACAACGGGTTGGTCAACTGTTAACCAGGTCCGCCCGGCTCGAACCGCAGGTCCGCCGAGCGTCGCGCCGGGTGGGGTCAGAACCCTCCTGCCGGGGCGTCCGCCGGTCGAGTGGCACGCCGCTGACGCACCGCCTCGTAGGTGATGATCGCCGCCGACGTCGAGACGTTGAGCGAGTTGGCCTGCCCGACCATCGGGATCCGGACCCGGTGGGTCGCGGCCTGCTGCACCCGCGGGCTGAGCCCTTCCTTCTCGGCCCCGACGGCGATGGCGACCGGGCCGGTGTAGTCGACATCGGTGTACTCCGCGTCGCTGTCGACCGTGGCCGCCACCAACGGGATGCCCTGCTCGGCGAGCCAGGCGAGCGCGTGCTCGGTGGTGTCGCTGACGACCGGCACGGAAAACACGGTGCCCTTGCTGGCCCGCACCAGGTTGGGGTTGCCCCAGTCGGTGACCGGGTCGGCGGCCACCACGGCGTCGACACCGGCGGCGTCGGCCGTGCGCAGCATCGCGCCCAGGTTGCCCGGCTTCTCGACCGCCTCGCAGACGAGGACCAGTGCGTTGCTCGGCACCTCGAGGTCGGTGCAGTCACGCGTCACGGTGTTGACGACGGCCAGGAACCCGTCAGGCCCTTCGCGGTAGGCCACCTTCTCGAACGCCGCCCGCCCCAGGCGAACCACCTCCGTGCCGCGCGCGGCCACCTCGTCGATGACGTGCAGCTGTGCGTCGGGACTGGCCATCAGCTCGGGGCAGTAGAAGACGGCGCGGGGCACGATTCCTGCGCCCAGTGCCAGCTCGAGCTCCTCGAAGCCCTCGAGCAGGGTGCGGCCCTCAGCCTCCCGGAGCCTCCGCCTGCGCAGCCCGGTCAGCGCCTTGAGCCGCGGGTTCGCCGGCGACGTGATCAACAGCTCTTCCATCGGTCACAGCATCGCAGACCGTCCTGGCGATCCCGCACCCCGGGAGCCGCCACGCCGGACGGGTAGCGTGGTAGGCGTGAGCCCACAGTTTGCCGCCGAGGAGTTCCTGATCGGCCTGGACGTCGACGGCACGATCCTGCACCACGACGGCCACCTCGCCCCACGGGTCGAGGCCGCGATCGGCGCCCTGCGCGACGCGGGTGTGCATCTCGTCATCGCAACCGGGCGGTCCGTGGTCGCGACGATGCCGATCATCGAACGGCTCGGCCTGGTCCGTGAGGGCGGCTACGCGGTCTGCTCCAACGGAGCGATCACGCTGGCGCTCGGTCCGGAGTATGACGGCGGGTACCAGATCGAGGAGGCCGTCACCTTCGACCCCCGACCGGCGGTGGAGCTGCTGCGCCATGCGCGCCCCGACGCGCTCGTCGCCGTGGAGGAGCTGGGCGTCGGCTTCAAGCTGAGCTCCCCCTTCCCCGAGGGTGAGCTCCAGGGCGACCTGCGCATCGTCGATCATGAGGAGCTGGTCGGACACCCCGCGACCCGCGTCACGTTCCGCGACCCCAACGGCTCGGCAGAGAGCTTCACCGAGCTGGTCGACCGGATCGGCCTGCACGGCGTCAACTATGCCGTCGGGTTCACCGCCTGGCTGGACCTGGCCCCGGAGGGCGTGTCCAAGGGCAGTGCCATGGAGCAGGTCCGGCGCAAGCTCGACGTCGAGCCGTCGTGCACGATGGCCGTCGGCGACCAGCGCAACGACGTGGAGATGCTCCGCTGGGCCGCGCGCGGGGTGGCGATGGGCCAGGCCCCGCCCGAGGTCGTCGAGGCTGCGGACGAGGTGACCGACCCCGTCGAGCAGGATGGGTTGGCGGTGCTGCTGGAGCAGGTCGGCGCCGACCTGCCGCTGGTGCGGATGCACGACCCGTGGGACGGCCTCGAGGGTCAGCTCGGCGCGCGCGACGCCTGACCGCGACCTGCCCACTCCGCAGGTCAGGCAGCCCCCGCCCACGCCTCCACCTGGACTGCGCCCCGCCCCGGGCGTGCTGGACGCGCTCTATAGCGCGCGTTCAGCACGTCGCAACGGGCGGAGTGGCGTGCTCGGCGGAGTGGGCTGCTCGGCGGCGTGGCGTGCTCGGCGGCTCGTTTAGCACGCCAGGACACGTCCGGCATACGCAAGTGGGCCGATCGCCCCCTGCACGACCGACCCACCGCGTCCGACCCGGAGTCCCCGCCGGGTCAGCCCCTCACTCGCCGCCCGCCCAGGCGGCCTTGAGGGAGACACGTCCGGAGGTCTGCAGCAGCGACCGCCGGTAGAGGCGGCTGCCGAGCCAGATCGTGAGCGCGCAGAACGCCGCGGTCAGGCCCAGCGCGAGCAGCGCCTCCCACCACTGCGCCGTGCCCTCCAGCAGGCGCATCGGCATGAGGATCGTCGACATCACCGGCACGTAGGAACCGACCACTCGAGCCGTGCCCTCCAGGCTGAGAGCCGCGATGAAGACCACGACCAGCCCCATCGTCAGCGGCATCGTCGTCGACTGCAGGTCCTCGGAGCGCGAGGACATCGCCCCCGCCGCGGCCCAGACGCACGCCAGCGCCAGGAAGCCGAGGATGAAGAACGGGATGTACCAGAGGAAGCCGGAGGTCACGGTCGGCAGGAACTCGGCGTAGTCGGTGAAGGACAGCGCAATGAGGCTCGCGGCGCCGAGCACCGCCATCTGCCCGAAGGCGAGCAGCGTGTTGCCGATGACCTTGCCCGTGAGCAGCTGCTTGACCGAGATGGCAGCGGCGAGGATCTCCACGATCCGGGACTGCTTCTCCTCCACCACGGAGGTGGCGATGGCCATGCCGAAGAAGATCGCGGACATGTAGAACAGGAACGCCATGGCGAAGCCGGCCGCCCAGGCCACCTGGCGCGCGCCGGCGTCCTCACCAGAGATGTCGCGCGAAGCCAGCTCGGTCCCGGCCGACAGCTCCTGCAGGGTCGTGCCGGCAGCCTCGGCGTTGCCGGTCAGGGCATCAAGCCGCACCGTCTCCGCAAGCGGGCCCTCGAGACCGGAGTCCGCGTCGCCGTCGACGACCAGCTCCCACCCGTCGGCCGCAGGCAGCAGCGCGGCGTCAACCTCACCCTCGGTGACCACGGCCTCGGCCGCGGCGGCGTCGGCCACCTCGACCGCAGCCATGGTGCCCTCGGGATCGCTGGCCCGCAGCTGAGTCTGGGCCTGGCTGACGAGGTGCGCACCCTCCTCACTCGTCACCGCCACCTTGTATGACGGCGCTCCCCCCATCAGCAGCGCCTGGCCACCGATGATGGCCAGCAGGAGCACGATCGTCGCGCCGGTCCCGATGAGGAAGTTGCGGTCCGTCAGGCGGACCTGGATCTCGCGTAGGGCCACGAGCGGCCATGCGGACGTCATACCTTTGCCACCTCCCGGTAGATCTCGCTGAGCGAGGGACGGACCTTGCTGAACTCGCGGACCCCGCCGCGCGACACCGCCTCCGCGAGCAGCTGCTGGGCGACCTCCTCGGTGTCGGGCTCGAGCAGGACGGTGCCGCCGTCGAGGTCGAGCACGCTCACCCCAGGGACGCCGCGCACCCAGCCGGCGTCACCGGTCAGGCTCAGCACGAAGCGCAACGGGGCGCTGCCGCGCAGCTCCTCGGACGTGCCCTGCGCCACCACCCGTCCCTGGTGGAGGACGACGATGCCGTCGCACAGCCGGTCGACCAGCTCGAGCTGGTGGCTGCTGAACAGCACCGGCACACCGCGCGCGGTGTGCTCGCGCAGCAGATCAGCCATCTGGTCGACGGCAGACGGGTCCAGTCCCGAGAACGGCTCGTCGAGGATCAGCGCGATCGGGTCACCGAGCACCGACGCGATGATCTGGGCGCGCTGCTGGTTGCCGAGGGACAGCTTCTCCACCCTGGTCTTGGTGCGCTCTCCCAGGCCGAACCGCTCCAGGAGGTCACGGGCCCGGGTGCGCGCGTCCTGCTGGCTCATGCCGTGCAGCCGGCCGAGGTAGGCCAGCTGGTCGAGCACCGGTTGCTTGGGATAGAGGCCGCGCTCCTCGGGCATGTACCCGAACCTCGTGCGGTCCGCCGCCGTGACCGGCCGCCCGTCCCAGCTCACCTCTCCAGCCGTGGGCGCCAGGACGCCCATCAGCATCCGCATGGTCGTGGTCTTGCCTGCCCCGTTGCCCCCCACGAAACCGATCATCCGGCCCGCCGGCACCTCGAAGGTGACGTCGTCGACTGCGAGCACCTCGGCATACTGCCGGGTCAGTCCGTGTGCGCCTAGCACGTGAAGCTCCCCTCGTCGTGGCCGTCGACACGGCCCTGGGTTGTCCTCCTCAGCCTGTCAGTAATGCGTCGGTCGGCACATCGGCGGCACGACGGAGATCGGGCCTCCCCCGTTCGGCGGAGGTCCGGCGCGGTCGGGCGGACGGGGCGCGGGGGTGGTGATCTGCCACACCAATCGTCGCCTTCCCCACCACAAACTACTACGATAGGTAGTAACTCAGAGAGGAGTCATCATGTGGGACAACGACAACACGTGGACCGATGAGCTGACCTGCTGGGAGCGCCTGCGGTCCGAGGAGTTCGGCCGGCTGGCCTTCCACCTGGTGGACGAGGTGCACATCGTGCCGATCAACTATGTGGCACAGCAGCCGCGGCTGATCTTCCGGACGACCGAGGGCAGCAAGCTGGTCGGGGTCGCGATGAACTCAGACGTCGCGTTCGAGATCGACGGCATCGAGAGCGACGGACATCGGGCCTGGTCAGTCGTGGCGCGCGGGCGCGCCAGGATCCTCGAGGGTGACGACGCCCGGGACGCCGCCACGTTGGGCCTACGCCCCTGGCTCGGCTCCAGCGACAAGCACCGCTTCGTCGCGATCGACGTCGAGAGCGTGACCGGCCGCCAGTACGAGCTCAGCGTCGCTGCCGCGACACCCTGAGCCAGTCCTGCATGTCAGGGGGCCGGCCGCACCAGGCCGGCCTCGTAGGCGAAGACAACCGCCTGCACCCGGTCGCGCAGGTGCAGCTTGGACAGCACGTTGGAGACGTGTGTCTTGACGGTCGCATCCCCGACGAACATGGCGGCGGCGATCTCGGCGTTGGACAGGCCACGCGCCACCTGCTCGAGCACCTCGCGCTCGCGGGTGGTGAGCCGGCCCAGGGCCTCCGCATGGCGCCCCTGCTGGGCACCGCCCCCCTCGGCCATCCGGGAGATCACCCGGCTGGTCACCTCGGGGGCGAGCAGCGCGTGGCCGGTGGCGACGGTGCGCACGGCATCGACGAGGTCGGCGGGGTCGGCGTTCTTCAGCAGGAACCCGCTGGCCCCCGCGGCGAGCGCGTCGAAGAGGTAGTCGTCCCGGTCGAAGGTGGTCAGGATGACGATCCTGGTCTGGTCGGCGAGGAGCCGGGTCGCCTCGATGCCGTCGAGCACCGGCATCTGCACGTCCATCAGCACAACATCGGGCGAGAGCTCGGCGACGGCCGCGATCGCCTCCTTGCCGTTGCGAGCCTGGCCGACCACCTCGATGTCGTCCTCGGTCGACAGGATCATGCTGAACCCGGACAGCAGAAGCGGCTGGTCGTCGACCAGGAACACACGGATGGGGCCCCCGAGCGTGCCGTCCGTCCTCGGGTCAGTCATCGCAGCAGCCCTGCCGGGTCGGCGCCACTCGGCCGGTGGCCCGCGTCGACTGTCAGCGGCAGCGTCACCCGCACCCGGTATCCCGTGCCGTGCTCCCGTCGACCGATCTCGCACTCGCCGCCAAGCAGCTCAGCACGCTCACGCATCCCCCGTTGACCCAGTCCGGTGCCGGAGGTGCCCGGCCGCGGGGTGCCGTTGTCGACCACCTCGACCTCGAGGGAGTCCCCCACACGCACGACGACCGATACGTGGGTCGCCGTGGAGTGGCGCCGCACGTTGGCCAGCGACTCCTGGGCGATGCGGTATGCCGTCAGCTGCAGTGGGGCAGGCACGTCGCCGGCTGCGCCCGGCCGGTCCTCCACCAGGCTGTAGGTGACCGTGCGGGTGGGGGCGGCGGCCTGCTCGACGAGGGCAGGGAGGTCACTGAGGTCGGGCTGTGGTGCGCGGTCTGCTTCGTCCGTCGTGTCCATCTCGTCCGAGCGCAGGGTGCCGAGCAGCTCTCGCATCTGCCCGACGGCATTGCGCGACGACTCCTCGACCGCGCCGAGGGCTTCCCGAGCCGCCTCGGGGTCCTTGTCCAGCACGCGACGGGCTGCGGCCGCCTGCACGCCCATGACCGAGACGTGGTGCGCCACGACGTCATGCAGCTCGCGGGCGATCCGCAGCCGCTCGGCCACCACGGCCTGGTCGCGGAGGCGAGCTGCCTGCGTGCGGATGGTCTCGGCATACGCCCGCTCCCGCGCCGTGTGCCTGGCTCCCCGCCATGCCACCTGACCCAGCAGGACCGCGCCTCCCAGGAAGAGGAGGTTGTTGAGCGAGACCCAGCCGACCGCTGCGACCGGGGCGGGGAACAGTCCGCGGGGCTCCGTGGGGTTGACCTCCAGGTTGCGGTAGATGTCCTCGAGCCCGGAGCTCAGGGCAAAGAGCCAGGCCAGCCACAGCAGGAGGGCCACGACGAAGCCGAGAAGCACGTAGGCCAGCGCCCGGCGGTCCCTGGTCCAGGCGACCCCTGAGAACACAGCGAAGAAGTACAGCGCCTGCAGCACCAGGGTGCCCGCGACCATCGGCTCGACCGTGCCGACGACATAGAGGTGCAGGTTCGCCAGAGTCGCGACGATGAGCGGGTGCGAGCGCCGCCAGGCCAGCAGGACCGCAGCGGAGGCGGCCCACAGGTGCTGGGTCAGGATCTCGGTCCCCGAGCTGGCGCCGTCGAAGGCCCCGAGACTCCGCGTCAGCTCGATCGACAGACCCGCCAGCAGGTAGGCCGCGAACGCGAGCCAGAGGTCGGCGTTGCGCTGCGCAGGCGTGGCCGCTGGGCGCTCCCAGTCCTCGTCGGCACCGAGCAGATGGGCGATCCGGTCCATCAGGCAAGGGTATGGCGGCACGCCCGGCCGGCGCCTCCCCCGTGGGGGCGGTCGTCCCTCCCCCGCGGGACGGACCTGCGACGACCTCCCCGGAAGCAGCCGCGACACGAACAGCGACGTCCTGACCGCGCCCGAGGACCGGCGTCCGCGACGTCTCGATCCGACAACATCTGGGACCCCATGCGGCGTTGCGCCCGAATGCGCGCACTTTTCCCAATACCGTCCGTCTCGGTCAGCCGGTCACACAAAAGGACACGTATTTGACTCGCCCGAAGACTCGCGCAACGGAGAGGCCGTTGACCGAGCGTAGGTTCCGTCCGGAGATCGAGGGTCTCCGGGCGGTTGCTGCCGTGCTGATTGCGATCTATCACATCTATCTCGGCAAGGTGTCCGGTGGCGTTGACGTGTTCTTCGTCGTCGCCGGTTTCCTCGTCGTCGGATCGCTGCTCGGTCGCGCTCAGCGCACCGGCCGCGTCGATGCTGCGGCATACCTGGCGCGCCTGGCCCGCCGGTTGCTACCCAACGCGCTCCTCGTGCTGTCGTTGGTGCTCGTCGCCTCGGTGTTGTGGTTGCCCGCGTCGCGTCGCTCGGCCACGTTCTGGGAGGTCGGCGCGGCCGCGCTCTACAGCGAGAACTGGGCGCTCGCGGCGAAGTCGGTCGACTATCTCGCGCGTGAGGACGCGGCCAGTCCGGTGCAGCACTTTTGGGCGATGTCGGTGCAGGGACAGTTCTATCTGCTGTCGCTGGCGGTGGTGCTGTTGGCGTGGACCAGCCGGTGGCCGATCGCCGTGGTGCGGCGGCGCCTGGTTCTTCTGCTTGTGCCCGCCGCCGTCATCTCCTTTCTCTTCTCGCTATCACTAACCGCCTCAAACCAACCACTGGCCTATTTCCACACGGGCACGCGGGTGTGGGAGTTCGTGGTGGGTGCCCTGTTGGCGCTCGCGATCCCGTTCCTGCCCGAGCTTCCCCGTGGGCTGAAGCTCGCCGGCGGGTGGGTCGGCCTGCTGATGATCGTGTCGTGCGGGCTGATCTTCCCGGTCTCCAGCACATTCCCGGGCTGGATCGCGCTGTGGCCCGTCGCCGGTGCCCTGCTGATCATCCTCTCCGGCGGGTCCGGCACCAGGTGGTCGGCCGACGGTCTGCTCGGCTCGCGGCCCCTCGTCTACGTCGGCAGCGTCTCCTACGGGCTCTACCTCTGGCACTGGCCGGTGCTCACCTTCTACCTGCACCTCACCGGCCGGACGCAGGCGTCGTTGCTCGCCGGCCTCGTCATCATCCTCGCCTCGTTCGGGCTGTCCGTGCTCAGCACCACCTTCCTGGAGGCCCCGATCAGACGCCGCGGGGAGTTGGCTTCCCGGGTGCGACGCACGCGTCGGGTCATGCTGACCCGCCGGACTGTGCTGGTGGGCACCGTCTGCTCAGCCCTCGTTGCCGGCACCGCCGGGATCGCGTCCTCGATCACCGCGATCGCGCCGATCGCGCCGGTCTCGGTCGCCGCCGCCGATCCCGTCTATCCCGGAGCTCTCACGATGACTGGCGAGCTCCCCGCGCCCCCCGACGTGGCACCGGTCCCGCAGATCGAGCAGGTGCTGGCGGAGGTCAGCACGCTGAACAGCATGGGATGCCACCAGGGTCTGCTTGAGCCGGACCTCGTCCTCTGCGACTTCGGCGACCCGGAGAGTGACGTCACGATACTGCTGGCAGGGGGCAGCCACTCGGCACACCTCTATCCGGCGGTCCGACCGGTCGTGGACAAGCACGGCTGGCACCTGGTGACGGCGACCAAGTCCTCGTGCCTGTTCACCGCCGGGGCCGAGAGCATGGGGCTGCGGCGCTCGTGCGAGGAGTGGAACGCTGAGCTGTTGGACCACCTGGCCGCGAAGCCACCCGACATCGTGCTGACCACCTCGACGCGCGGTGTGGGCGCGGAGGAACACATCCCGGCGGCCTACCTCACCCTCTGGGGGCAGCTCGAGGAACTCGACATCCCGGTGCTCGCCCTGCGTGACACCCCTCGAGGCTCGTTCAACCGCGCGGAGTGCCTGGAAGTGAACGGCGTGGACACGACCGATTGCGACGTGCCACGAGCGGAGGTGCTCGCGCCCGCGGACCCCTCCACGCAGCTCGTCGACCCACCGGGCAACGTGACGTTCATGGACCTCTCCGACTACTTCTGCGACGAACAGAGCTGCCCCGCGGTGATCGGCAATGTCGTCGTCTACAACGACCGCCATCACCTCACCGAGGCGTATGCCGGGACGCTGGCTCCCGTCGTCGAGCCCCAGTTGGAGCACCTCATCCGGGAGCTCACGGGCTGAGCGGCCACTGCTGGCCGGGCAGGCTCTGACTGGGTGCTCAGCCGACGCGGCGCATGAACGTCACCTGACTGGCTTGATCACGTCAATGCCCAGGTAGGGCCGCAGCACCTCAGGCACCGGCACGGAGCCGTCCGACTGCTGGTGGGTCTCCAGCAGGGCCACCATGAAGCGGGTCGTGGCCAGGGTGCCGTTGAGCGTGGCGACGGTCCTGGTTCCCGAGTCGGCCCGCTCCCTGGTCCGCAGCCGGCGCGCCTGGAACGTCGTGCAGTTGGACGTCGACGTCAGCTCGCGGTAGCGCTCCTGGGTCGGCACCCACGCCTCGCAGTCGAACTTGCGGGCGGCCGGGCCGCCCAGGTCTCCGGCGGCGACGTCGATGACCCGGTAGGCCAGGCCCAGGTCGTCCAGCATGTCCCGCTCGAACTGCAGCAACCGCTCGTGCTCCGCCTCGGCGTCCTCGGGGCGGGCATAGACGAACATCTCGACCTTCTGGAACTGGTGCACCCGGATGATGCCGCGGGTGTCCTTCCCGTAGCTGCCCGCCTCGCGGCGGTAGCAGGTCGTCATCGCGGTGTAGCGGCGCGGCCCCTCGGTGAGGTCGATGATCTCGTCGGCGTGGTAGCCGGCCAGCGCCACCTCGGAGGTGCCGGTGAGGTAGAGGTCGTCCGCCTCGAGCCGGTAGACCTCGTCGGCGTGGGCGTCCAGGAAGCCGGCGCCGGCCATCGTCTCCGGCTTCACCAGCGTCGGCACCTGCAGCTGCACGAACCCGGCCTCCCGGGCCCGGTCCAGCGCCAGGTTCATCAGGGCCAGCTCCAGCCGGGCACCCGGACCGGTCAGGTAGTAGAAGCGGGACCCGGAGACCTTGGCGCCACGCCCCATGTCGATGGCGCCCAGCAGCTCGCCGAGCTCGAGGTGGTCCTTGGGGGCGAACCCCTCGCCCGCGAAGTCGCGCGGGGTGCCGACCTCCTCAAGCAGCACGAAGTCGTCCTCACCACCGGTGGGGACGCCCTCGATGATGACGTTGCCGATCGTGCGCATCAGCCGGTCGCGCTCCTCCGCCGCCTCGCTGGCCGCGGCCTCGCGCTCCTTCACCCGGGCTGCAGTGTCCTTGACCTCCGCCAGCAGCGCCTGCTTCTCCTCGCCCTGCGCGGCGGCCACCTTCTTGCCGAAGGACTTCTGGGCGGCCCGCAGCGACTCGAACTCGGCCAGCGCGGAGCGGTGCCGGCCGTCGGCGTCCAGGACGGCGTCGACGACGCCGTCGTCCTCACCACGCGCGCGCTGCGAAGCGCGCACCCGGTCGGGGTCCTCACGAAGCTGCCGGATGTCGATCACGGTCCCAGGGTACGGTGCCGCACGGGTGCAGGTCAGCCGTCCCGGCGGGATACCTTGACCACGTGACCAACTGGTGGCTGCTGATCCTCATCGTGCTCGTGCAGCTCGGTGTCATCGGCTGGGTCATCAGGCTCGCCATGACGGAGGCGACGGCCGCGAGCCGCCGGTTCGGCGCGGCATACGCCATGGCTGACGGGTCGGACAGGAGAGGAGGACGGGCGCCGTCTGGTGGAGGCACCGACACCGCCCCGGCCATCTCCGAGCAGACCCGGACCGACGGTCGGCTGCGCGCCGCCATCGTGGTCAACCCGACCAAGTTCCAGGGGACCGCAGGCACCGCACGGATCCGCTCCGAGCTCGAGGCCATCTGCCGCAAGCACGGCTGGGCCGAGCCTCTCTGGTTGGAGACGACGATCGAGGACCCGGGATACGGGCAGACCAAGCAGGCGCTCGCCGAAGGGGTCGACCTGGTCTGCGCGCTCGGCGGGGACGGCACCGTGCGGATCGTCGGCTCCGCGCTGGTCGGCACCGACGTCCCGATGGGGCTGCTCAGCGGCGGAACCGGCAACCTCCTGGCGCGCAACCTGTCCCTCCCCGTGACCAACCCGGCCCAGGGGCTGGCGGTG
>DATGRS010000037.1:0-3814 GCA_035303365.1 Ornithinicoccus sp. | reverse complement strand
AGCTCGAGCAGCTGGTGGTCCGCGTCGAGCAGCGACCCCCACCAGACCTGCACCTCGGGCTCCCGCACAATTACCTCTCATTTGTATGCTGTAAGTCACTTAGGTTAGCCTCACCAGTCGTGACAACGCAGGTCTGGAGTCTCCAGCGCACCGCCCCCGGTGCCCCTGATGCGGGCCCCGCGGCAGGCCCTGTCCTGCTCGGTGCGTCCTCGGACCCGACCGCCTCCGCGCTGGTGACCGCCGACGGCACGACCCTGAGCCACGGCGAGCTCCGGGAGCGTGTCACCGAGGTCGGCCGGCACCTGCCTGACCCGGCGGAGGGCTGACGGTTGGTGCACCTGCCGATGCGCAACGACCTGGCCAGCGTCACGGCATACCTCGCGGTGCTGGAGTCGGGCCACTGCGCCCTGGTCACCTCCTGCTCGCCGGACCGCACCGCCCCCATCCTCGAGGCCTACCGGCCGGATGTCACAGCGACCGACGACCCCCGGGAGCCGTTCGAGGTCGCGCCGGGTGGGGCGGCCCACCTGCTGCACCCGGACCTGGCTCTCCTCCTGAGCACCTCCGGCAGCACCGGCTCACCCAAGCTGGTCCGGCTGTCTCGCGACAACGTGCGCAGCAACGCCCTGGCGATCGCGTCGGCGCTCTCGCTGGGTCCCGCTGACCGGGGGATCACCAGCCTTCCGCTGCACTACTGCTTCGGGCTCTCCGTGCTGCACTCCCATCTGGTGGCCGGCGGGTCCGTGGCGGTCACCGGTCACTCGGTGCTCGACGCCGAGTTCTGGGAGGCCGTCGATGAGCAGCAGGTGACCGCGGTGGCCGTGGTGCCGCACTCGGTCGAGCTGCTCGCGGGCACCGGTGAGCTCGACCGGCCGCACCCGTCGCTCCGGCTCGTCGCGCAGGCCGGTGGGCGTATGCCGGAGGGCCGGGTCCGCGAGGTCGCTGCCCTGGGACGCCGGCGCGGTTTCGGGCTGGCGGTCATGTATGGCCAGACCGAGGCGACGGCCCGGATCTGCGTGCTGGACCCAGAGCTCACGCCGACGCACTCGGATGCCGTGGGACACCCGGTCCCCGGCACCAGCCTGCACCTCGACCCGTCCGTGCCCGGTGCCGTGGATGGTTCGGGGGAGGTTGTGGTCCGCGGTCCCGGCGTGATGATGGGCTACGCCGAGCACACTGACGACCTGGCGCTGGGCGCCATGCTCACCGAGCTCCGCACCGGTGACCTGGGGCGCGTCGACCGCAACGGTGTCCTGCGGATCGTCGGCCGCAGATCCGGCTTCGTCAAGGTGATGGGGCTGCGCATCGACCTGGCATCGGTCGAGTCCGCCCTCGAGGCCGCGGGTCTCGAGGTGTGCGTGACCGGTGACGACACGGGACTGCGGGTAGCGGTCGCGCCGGGCGACGAGCCCACCGCCGCGCGGGCTGGTCGGGCCCGCCGGATAGCTGCCGACGCCTCGGGCGTCGGGGTGGCCGCGGTCAGCAGCCTCGTGGTGCCGCTCGCCCGGCTCGAGAACGGCAAGGTGGACCGCTCCGGCTGTGACGCACTGGTGCGTGCGGGGGTCCCCGACGAGTGCACGGACACCCGCCGCGACGTCGCAGCGGCCTTCGGCGCCAGCCCGTCGCTCGCCGTGCAGGTGGCCGGGGTGCTGCGCGAGGTGCTGGCCCGCGACGAGATCGAGCTGGACCGCACCTTCGTGCAGCTCGGCGGCGACTCCCTGACGCACGTCCAGGCGTCCACCCGGCTCGAGGGCCTGCTCGGGCCCCTGCCCGGCGGCTGGCACCACCGACCGCTGCGGGAGCTGGTGGATGCCGGGCGTCAGAACGTCGCGGACGGCACTCCGTCGACCCGGCGAACCGTCGAGACCTCCGTGCTGCTCCGTGCGGTGGCGGTCGTGATGATCTGCGGCTCGCACGCTGACCTGTTCCGACTGCTGGGCGGAGCGCACACCCTGCTCGCCGTGGCTGGCTTCAACGCGGCACGCTTCGGCCTCTCCGCGCCGAGCATCCCCAACCGGTGGCGGGGCGCGGTCCGGATGCTGGTCGGCGTGGCCGTCCCCACCGCCGTGGTGGCGCTGTTCGGCATGCTCAGCCACGACCGGTACGGCTGGGGCAACGTCCTCATGGCCAACTGGGTCGCCGGCGACGTCACCTACGGCAAGCACAACGAGCTGTGGTTCATCGACGCACTGGTGGCCAGCCTGGTCGTGATGGTCGTCCTGCTGTCCATCCCGCCGTTGGCCCGCGCGTGGCGCGACGCGCCCTGGCGGGTCGCGGTCCTGATCGCCGCACTGGCCCTGATCCCGCGCTTCGTGATCCTGACCGTCGGGGAGGGTGTCCTGCGCGGCATCATGCCCACGACCTTCTGGCTGTTCGCCGTCGGCGCGGCAGTCGCCCACGCGGACACCCGACGCCGCCGCCTGGTCACTCTCGGTCTCGCGGTCGTGGGCGGCATCACCTTCTTCGCCGACGACCCGGTGCGCAACCTGACCATCCTGGGCGGGATCGCGCTGCTCACGCTCGTGCCCGACGTGCGGGTCCCCGCCCGCTGGGTCGGCCCCGTCAGCGTCCTGGCCGCAGCCTCGCTCTACATCTACCTGATCCAGTTCCAGATCCTCGGCTGGGTGCCGACCCCACCACTGGCCACCCTGGCGGCGCTGGCCGCTGGATGCCTGCTGTGGTGGGTGGCCGCCCGCCCGGTGCGTCGGCTGCAGGACCTGGTGCCGGCGGAGCGTCGCACCGCCGTGGCGCCCACGGGCACCACCTCCGCGGCCGCCGGACGCGCCGACCGGTCAACCTCCGACTCCCGCCCCCGTCGAAAGTGAACCCTGTGTCCCTCTCTCGCCTGTCCCGCCGGTCGCTGCTGGCCGGTCTGCTCGTCCTCCCGGGGCTGTCCGCGTGCAGCGGCGACGAGGAGTACGTGCCCGACCCGGAGGCGCTGCAGATCTACTCCTCCCAGCACAAGGAGATCACCGAGGCCTGGGCCGAGGCGTTCACGGAGGAGACGGGCGTCGAGACCCAGGTGCGACGCGGCCAGGACTCCTCGATGGGCCACATGATTGTGGAGGAGGGCGACGCGTCCCCGGCGGACGTCTTCCTCACCGAGAACTCCCCGGCGATGACCGTGGTGGAGCGTGCCGGGCTGCTGGCTCCCGTCGACGAGGCCACCACTGCTCAGCTTCCGGCGGAGCTGGTGCCGTCCTCGGGTGGCTGGACGCCCATCGCGGCCCGCTCGACGGTGCTGGTCTACAACCCTGACGAGATCTCCGAGGACGAGCTGCCGGAGTCGATGATGGACCTCGCCGACCCCGAGTGGGAGGGCCGCTGGGGTGCCGCCCCCGGTGGCGCCGACTTCCAGGCGATCGTCGCGGGCATGCTGGCTGACCGTGGCGAGGAGGAGACCAGGGCCTGGTTGGAGGCGCTGGACGCCAACGCCGAGGTCTACCAGAACAACATCGCCACGATGAAGGCGGTCAACGCCGGCGAGGTCCCGGTCGGGATCATGTACCACTACTACTGGTACCGCGACCAGGCCGGTGACAAGTCGGGCAGCGGCAACACCCGGCTCCACTACTTCGGCAACCAGGACCCCGGGGCGTTCGTGAGCCTGTCCGCCGGCGGCGTCCTGGCCTCCTCGGACATGCCGGAGGAGGCCCAGCAGTTCCTGGCCTACGTGACCAGCCCGGAGGGCCAGCAGGTGCTGGCTGACAGCGGGTCCATGGAGTATGCCGTCGGCACAGGCGTCGAGTCGGACCCGGCCCTGCCGCCGCTGGACTCCCTGGACGCTCCGCCGGTCGACCCTTTCACGCTGAGC
>DATGRS010000036.1:0-2912 GCA_035303365.1 Ornithinicoccus sp. | reverse complement strand
CGCCGACCCCGACCTCGCGGCCCGCCAGCTGTATGCCGAGCTCCTCACCGCCTACGCCCCGCAGCCACTCCCGCGTCTGGGCATCGTCATCACCGACACGGCCGGGAGGCCGTGGCGGGCCGGCCAGACGGACTTCGCGCTCGGGGCGTGCTCGGTGGAGGTGCTGGACGACCTGCGCGGTGCGGTCGACGCCGACGGACGTGCCCTCGCGGTGACGGCGCGCGCCGTCGCGGACGAGATCGCCGCCGCTGCGGACCTCGTCAAGGGCAAGTCCAGCGGGGTGCCCGCCGCCCTGGTCAGGGGCCTGCCTGACGGCACCGTGAGCGACCCCGGCGCCGCCGGCGCCCGGACGCTGGTGCGCCGCGGGCCCAGCGACTGGTTCGCGCTCGGCGCGGCGGAGGCTGTGCGTTCGGCCCTCGGGGTCGACCCGGGCTCACCCGCCGCTGACCAGGTGGGGGTCGCGTCCGTCACGGACGAGCCGTATGCGGAGCGGCTGGCACGCGCGATCCGGCTCGCCCTGCACGGTGAGGGTGAGGCCTCCGTCGAGCTGCCTGCGCGGGAGACGGGCTCGGCTACCCTGACGGTGCGAGCCGAGGATCCCTTCATCGCGGGTCGCATCTGCGCTCGTCTGGAGGTGGCGCTGGCCAGCGAGCAGCTCGGGGGCCTCGTCGTGACGGCGACGGGCTGAGTCGCCGCGCCACGGCTTGCCCTCAGGAGGCGCCCGACCTTGCGGTCGGGCCTGCCCTGACGGCGCGGGCTGGTGTGGTGGGTCGGTCGGGTGAGGTCAGCGCACAGGCAGGTGTGCCCGTGGCGCCATCCGAGGACCGCGACGGGGACGCATGACGCCCGCCAGCTCGAGGAGCCGCTGGACGCGGTAGCGGTGCCCGCGGTAGGGCTCCAGGAGCTCGGCCAGTCCGTCGTCATCGACCTCCCGACCGGTCAGCGCCCACCCGATGTTCTTGGCCACGTGGTAGTCCCCGAAGCTCACCGCATCAGCGTCGCCGAGGGCCCGCTGCGCTGTCTCCGCCGAGGTCCAGACCCCTACCCCAGGCACCGCCCGCAGCCGCCGGTGCGCCTGTGCCAGTGGCAGATCGGTGACGGTGCACAGCCGGTCCGCGACGCGCAGCACGCGCATCAGGGTGTCCGCACGCTGGGGGCTCACGCCCATCCGCAGCCACTCCCACGACGGGACGCGGCGCAGTCGCTCGGGGTCCGGGGGCACGAACAGTCCCAGGTCCATCCCCGGACCGGGGGCGATCTCCCCCAGTCTGCGGACGAGGCGCCGGTAGCCTCCGAACGCCTCGTGGCCGGTGACCTTCTGCTCGATGATCGCCGGCACCAGCGACTCCATGACCAGACCGGTCCGGGGCACCCGCCAGCCGGCGCCGCGATGCTCCAGAGCCATGGCCACGACGTCGTGCCGGGGGACGAAGCCGGACGGATCGTCGTGCTTCCCCAGCATCTGCGGCAGACGGTCCAGCAGCCACTCCGTGGCGTCCGGGTCCCCCCAGGCGTGTGCCGCCACCCGCCGCTCGTTGCGCCGAGCGCCGACGCGCAGCGTCACGGGGCCCAGCGGCGTGCGGATGCCGCGCCACAGGACATCGTCGGAGCTCTTCCAGGTCGGGTCACCCGCACCACGTCGGAGCGTCCCCCACGTCGCTGCGATGTCCACCGGGCGCCCCGGGGCCCAGAGCCGCGCGTGCGGACGGGCCGAGGCAAGGGCTGTCACGGGGGACAGGATGACACGTCTGCATGACAGGTCAACCTGAAGGTCTCGGTTACCGTGGCCCCGTGCTCACACCACACCAGGCGCTCAGCGACCTCATCGGCGAGGACCCGACGCGCCCCGCCATCACGTTCTACGACGACGCTCCGGGGCCCACCCAGGGGGAGCGGATCGAGATCTCCCGCAGGGTCCTCGGCAACTGGGTGGCCAAGGCTGCCAACGCCCTCCAGGAAGGCCTGGACGTGCAGCGCGGATCGGTCGTGCTGATCGACCTGCCGTGCCCCCACTGGCGCACCTGCTACTGGGCCCTGGCCGTCTGGGCGGTCGGGGCCACACTGACTCTCGACCACCACGAGGGCGCCGACGTGCTGGTTACCCACGACCCCGACTCCCCCACAGCGGAGGATGCCGACGAGGTCGTGGCCGTCACGCTGGCGGCGTTGGCGCGAGAGTATGCCGGTGATCTGCGCACGGGGGTGATGGACGAGGCGAAGGAGGTCTCCAGCTTCGGGGACTCCTTCCACGCGTGGGACGAGCCGGAGCCCGACGACGACGCGCTGGTGCACGACGGTGGACGCACCACCTACGAGGACCTGTTCCCACCAGCGCAGTGGCCGACGGGGTCGCGCGTGCTCGTGACGGGCGACTCGGCCTACGCCATGCTGCGCCACCTGCTGCACGCACTGAGGACCGGCTCATCCCTGGTCCTGGTGCGAGGGTCCGAGCCTGAGGCTGACGAGCACCGGATGGCCGCCGAGGGCGTCACGTTGCGCGCCTGACCTCCCCCTGCTCCGACGAGCCGACCCACGCCGGTAGGGTTCGGTCCCATGGACAAGGTCGTCAGGAGCCCAGCAGAAGCCGTCGAAGGTATCGAGGACGGGATGACCCTCGCCGTGGGTGGGTTCGGTCTGAGCGGAGTGCCCTCCGTGCTGATCGCCGAACTCCTGGCCCGTGGCACGAAAGATCTGGAGGTCGTCTCCAACAACTGTGGGGTCGATGACTGGGGGTTGGGCATCCTGCTCAACGAGGGGCGCCTGCGGCGCATCGTCGCCTCCTATGTCGGGGAGAACAAGGAGTTCGCCCGGCAGTTCCTCTCCGGTGAGCTGGAGGTCGAGCTGACGCCGCAGGGCACGCTGGCCGAGAAGCTACGCTGCGGCGGCTCGGGTATCGCAGCGTTCTTCACCGC
>DATGRS010000035.1:0-16506 GCA_035303365.1 Ornithinicoccus sp. | reverse complement strand
CGACGACGTCCGGGCGTTCTACGAGTTCCACGCCACGATCATGGAGCCCTGGGACGGCCCGATGAACCTCGTCTTCACCGACGGCACGCAGGTCGGTGGGGTCCTGGACCGCAACGGCCTGCGCCCGTCGCGCTACTGGGTGACGGACGACGGGCTGGTCGTGCTGGGGAGCGAGTCCGGCGTGCTCCCCATCCCGGAGTCGTCGGTCGTCCGGAAGGGCCGGGTCGAGCCGGGGCGGATGTTCCTGGTCGACACCGCCGCCGGAGAGATCGTCGACGACACCGCGCTCAAGCAGCAGCTCGCCGCGGCCCAGCCCTACCGTGCCTGGCTGGACGAGAACCTCGTCCGCCTGGACGACCTCCCCGAGCGGGTCCACGTGCGGCACACGCACGCCTCGGTGACCCGCCGCCAGCAGATCTTCGGCTACACCGAGGAAGAGCTCCGGATGATCCTCTCCCCCATGGCCCAGACCGGCACTGAGCCGTTGGGCGCAATGGGGTCGGACACCCCGATCGCCGCGCTCTCCGACCGTCCACGGCTGCTCTTCGACTACTTCGTCGGTGCGTTCGCCCAGGTCACGAACCCACCGCTGGACGCGATCCGGGAGGAGGTGGTGACCTCACTGACGTCCTCCACGGGGCCGGAGTCCAACCTGCTGGACGAGAGCCCCGCCCACGCGCGCCAGGTCGTCCTGGACTTCCCCGTCATCGACAACGACCAGCTCGCCGCGCTGCGCCACATCAACCTGGAGGGGCTGCACCCCGACTTCACGCCGGTCGTCATCCGCGGCCTGTACCGGGTGGACGGCGGCGGTGAGGCGCTCCTGACTCGTCTCGACGAGATCTGCCAGCAGGTCTCCGACGCGGTGGCCAAAGGCGCCTTCTTCATCGTCCTGTCCGACCGGCACGCCGACCGTGAGCACGCCCCCATCCCCTCGCTCCTGCTCACCAGCGCCGTGCACCACCACCTCGTCCGGGAGCACACCAGGACCCGGGTGGGGCTGCTCGTCGAGGCGGGGGACGTGCGCGAGGTCCACCACGTGGCTCTGCTGGTCGCGTACGGCGCGGCAGCGGTGAACCCCTACCTGGCGATGGAGACGGTGGAGGACCTCTGCCGCTCCGGCCAGCAGCTGGACGGGCTGGACCCGGACGTCGCGATCGCCAACCTGATCAAAGCCCTCGGCAAGGGCGTGCTGAAGGTGATGAGCAAGATGGGGATCTCGACGGTCTCCTCCTACCGCGGCGCGCAGACGTTCGAGGCGATCGGGCTGTCCCGTGAGCTGGTCGACCGCTGGTTCACGGGCACGACGAGCCAGCTGGACGGAGTCGGCCTGGACGTCATCGCCGAGGAGGTCGCCCGCCGGCACAGCGTCGCCTACCCGCTCAGTGGCATCCCGCCCTACCACCGCAACCTCGAGGTGGGCGGCGAGTACCAGTGGCGCCGCGAGGGACCGCCCCACCTGTTCAACCCGGAGACTGTCTTCCGACTGCAACACTCAACACGCACCGGCCGCTACGACATCTTCCGGCAGTACACCGACCTCGTCGACGACCAGTCCGAGCAGCTGATGACTCTTCGGGGCCTGATGCGGCTGGCCGGCGACCGCCAGCCCGTGCCGCTGGACGAGGTCGAGCCGGTGAGCGAGATCGTCAAGCGTTTCGCGACGGGGGCGATGAGCTACGGCTCCATCTCCCGCGAGGCGCACGAGACGCTGGCGATCGCGATGAACCGGCTGGGTGGCCGCTCCAACAGCGGGGAGGGCGGCGAGGAGCCGGACCGCCTGTTCGACCCCGAACGCCGGTCGGCCATCAAGCAGGTCGCCTCCGGCCGGTTCGGGGTGACGAGCGCCTACCTCGTCAGCGCCGACGACATCCAGATCAAGGTGGCACAGGGCGCCAAGCCCGGGGAGGGTGGCCAGCTACCCCCGGGCAAGGTCTACCCGTGGATCGCCGCCACCCGGCACTCGACGCCCGGCGTCGGGCTGATCTCGCCACCGCCGCACCACGACATCTACTCGATCGAGGACCTGGCCCAGCTGATCCACGACCTGAAGAACGCCAACCCGCGGGCCCGCGTGCATGTCAAGCTGGTGAGCCAGGTCGGAGTGGGCACCGTGGCGGCCGGCGTGTCGAAGGCACACGCCGACGTCGTCCTGATCTCCGGCCACGACGGCGGCACCGGTGCCAGTCCGTTGACCTCCCTGAAGCACGCCGGCACCCCCTGGGAGCTCGGCCTGGCGGAGACCCAGCAGACCCTGTTCCAGAACGGCCTCCGCGACCGGATCACGGTCCAGGTGGACGGGCAGCTCAAGACCGGTCGGGACGTGGTGGTCGCAGCCCTGCTCGGCGCCGAGGAGTTCGGCTTCGCGACCGCCCCGCTGGTCGTCTCGGGCTGCGTCATGATGCGCGTCTGTCACCTGGACACCTGTCCCGTGGGGGTGGCCACCCAGAACCCGGAGCTGCGAGCACGCTTCACCGGCAAGGCCGAGCACGTCATCACCTTCTTCCAGTTCATTGCCGAGCAGGTGCGCGAGCACCTCGCAGCACTGGGCTACCGCACCCTCGATGAGGTGATCGGCCGGGCCGACCTGATCGACACGGTCGCGGCCGTGGACCACTGGAAGGCGGCCGGGCTGGACCTCGCTCCGCTCCTGCACGCCGTGGGGCCCACCGACGGTGTGCCCCTGCGTCGCACCACCAGCCAGGACCACGGGCTGGACCGCGCGCTGGACCACGAGCTGATCGCCGCCGCCCGGCCGGCGCTGGAGGCCCGGACCCCCGTCAGGGCCAGTTTCGCGGTGCGCAACGTGAACCGGACCCTGGGCACCATGCTCGGCCATGAGGTCACCCGCCGGCACGGGCCGGACGGGCTCCCCGACGGCACCATCGATGTGACGCTGACCGGGTCGGCGGGGCAGTCACTCGGTGCGTTCCTGCCACGTGGCGTGATCCTGCGCATGGTCGGCGACGCCAACGACTACGTCGGCAAGGGACTTTCCGGCGGGCACATCGTCGTCCGTCCCGCCGAGGAGGCCGAGTTCTTCGCCGCCGACCAGGTCGTGGCCGGCAACGTCGTGGCGTACGGCGCGACGTCGGGGCAGCTCAACCTCCGCGGCCGGGTCGGCGAACGCTTCTGCGTGCGCAACTCCGGCGCCATCGCGGTGGCGGAGGGTGTCGGGGACCACGCGCTGGAGTACATGACCGGCGGCACCGTGCTGATCCTGGGTCCGACCGGCCGCAACCTGGGGGCCGGGATGTCGGGCGGCACGGCATACTGCCTAGACCTGGTTCCGGCGCGCGTCAACGCCGCCGCCCTGTCCTCCGGCGACCTCATCCTGGACCGGGTGGAGCCGGGGGGCGCCACGGCCGGGGTGCTGCACGAGCTGCTCACCGAGCACATCGCACTCACCGGATCATCGGTCGCCGAGCAGATCCTGCAGACGCCGGACTGGCCCGCCCGCTTCACCCGGATCACCCCCAGGCAGTATGCCGGCGTGCTCCGGATCCGCGAGGAGGTCCGGTCGCGCGGGGAGGACCCCGACGGCCCGCACGCCTGGCAACTCATCCTGGAGGACTCACATGGCTGACTCCCGAGGCTTCCTCACCCACCGCGACCGCGAGCCACAGCCCAGTCGGCCGGTTCCGGTGCGGATCATGGACTGGAAAGAGGTGCACACCGCCCAGGAGGACGGCGCGCTGCGACGCCAGGCCGGCCGCTGCATGGACTGCGGCATCCCGTTCTGCCACCAGGGCTGCCCGCTCGGCAACCTCATCCCCGAGTGGAACGACCTGACCCGTCGGGGCAACTTCCGCGAGGCGATCGAGCGGCTGCACGCGACCAACAACTTCCCCGAGTTCACCGGCCGGCTGTGCCCTGCACCCTGCGAGACCGCCTGCGTCCTGGGCATCAGCCAGCCGGCGGTGACGATCAAGCAGGTGGAGGTCTCCATCGTCGACCGTGCCTTCGACAACGGCCTGGTGGCGCCTCATGAGCCCGAGTGGCTCAGCGGCAGGACGATCGCGGTGGTCGGCTCCGGCCCGGCGGGGTTGGCCGCCGCCCAGCAGCTCGGTCGCGCCGGCCACACCGTGGTGGTCTTCGAGCGGGACGACGCGGTCGGCGGGCTGCTGCGCTACGGCATCCCCGAGTTCAAGCTGGAGAAGTCGGTCCTGGACCGCCGGCTCGTCCAGCTGCGGGCTGAGGGGATCCGCTTCCGGACCGGGGTGACCATCGGTGGTGACGGGCCCCACGACCTGAGCCTGTCCGAGCTCTCCGAACGCTTCGACGCCGTCGTGCTCGCGGTCGGGGCCACTGTCCCCCGCCCGCTCGGGGTCTCGGGACAGGGGGTGTCCGGGGTGCATGCCGCCATGGACTACCTCGTGCCCGCGAACCGGGAGGCGCTGGGCGATCCGCGGGGGATCAGCGCCGAGGGGAGGCACGTGGTGATCATCGGCGGCGGCGACACCGGGGCGGACTGCTTCGGCACCGCACTCCGTCAGGGAGCGGCCAGCGTCACCCAGCTCGACATCCGGCCGCAGCCGCCGACCGACCGCCCCGAGCACCACCCCTGGCCGATGTATCCCCTGATCCACCGGATCGGCGAGTCGCACGAGGAGGGCGGCGAGCGAGTCTTCGGCGTCAACACCCTGGAGGTGCTCGCTGAGGACGGAGTGGCGACGGGGGTGCACATCGTGGACGGCGAACGCATCGACGGGCGGTTCGACGCGCGGGCCGGCACGGAGCGCACCATCCCCGCCGACCTGGTGCTGGTGGCGCTCGGCTTCACCGGGCCCGACCCGGTGGTCGCGACCGGGCTCGAGCTGGCGACGACACCACGCGGGTCCTTCGTCCGCAACCAGGATTACGCCACCGACCTTAGGGGCGTGTTCGTGGCCGGTGACGCGGGCCGCGGCCAGTCCCTGATCGTGTGGGCCATCGCCGAAGGGCGTGCCTGCGCAGCAGCGGTGGACCGCTTCCTCACCGGGGACACCACGCTGCCCTCCCCCGTGCGTCCCACGGACCAGCCGATCGCGATCTGAGGGTCGGGGGTTTTCAGCCCGACGGGTCCGTGGTCCTCGTCCCCTGCGCCGGTCCGCACGGTACCCGGTGAATACACTGGTGACATGCCTGACACCGCGCACGAGAAGGCCCACGTCGAGCCGGGCGGTCCCTTCTGGCTGGACCACCTGGGGACCGCCATCGTGCGCAAGTGCAGCGTGTCGGAGATGGACAACAACGCCTACCTGATCACCTGTCGCCGCACCGGGGCCCAGCTGATGATCGACGCCGCGGCCGACCCCGACCGGTTGCTGCAGCTGGTCGCCGCGGGTTCCGGTCAGCTGGACGTCGTGGTGACCACGCACAGCCACTGGGACCATCACCGGGCCCTCGAGCAGGTCGTCGCGCAGTTCAGTCCACGGACCGCCGCCGGGGCCGAGGACGCCGACGAACTCCCGGTGACCCCGGACGTCCGGCTGGCACACGGCGACCAGGTCACCGTTGGCGAGCTGGTGCTGGACGTGGTCGCCCTGCGTGGCCACACCCCCGGCTCCATCGGCCTGGCGCTCGCGGACGGTGCCGGGCGCATCCACCTCTTCACCGGGGACAGCCTGTTCCCCGGGGGCCCGGGTAGGACCACGGACCCCGACGCATTCGCGTCGTTGATGGACGACCTCCAGGCACGCGTCTTCGACGTCTACCCTGACACCACGGTCGTGCATCCGGGGCACGGCGACAGCACCACGCTCGGCGCGGAGCGGCCACAGCTCGCGCAGTGGCGCGAACGCGGGTGGTGACCAACTCATCCCCCGCCCGCGGCACGTCGTTCACCGCCGCGCTGCAGGATCACCCGGTGCTGCTCGTCCTGGTGGCGGTGCTGTCCGTCCAGTTCGGTGGGGCACTGGCGGCCACGCTCCTGCCCCTCGTGGGGGTCTTCGGTTCGGTCCTGCTCCGTATCGCCTTCGCCGCGGTGGTCCTGATGGCGGTCGTGCGGCCGCGGTGGCGCGGGCGCACCCGGGGCGACTGGATGACGGTGACGATGTTCGCCCTGGCCCTGACGGCGATGAACGTCGCCTTCTATGCCTCACTCGAGCGCCTGCCGATCGGCGTTGCCGTCACCATCGAGTTCCTGGGACCGCTGCTCCTCGCAGCCGCGACCTCCCGCCGCGGGCGCGACGTGCTCGCGGTCATCCTCGCGCTCGCTGGCGTGCTCCTGATCTCGGAGGCCCTCACCGTCCCCTGGCGCGAGCTCAACCTGCTCGGCATCGGACTCGCTGCCACGGCGGGTGCGCTCTGGGCGTGCTACATCGTGCTCAGCGGTAGGACCGGTGCCCGCTTTGAAGGCCTCGACGGGATCGCGCTGGCACTCGTGATCGGCGCAGTCGCCATGTTGCCCCTCGGAGTGCTGAGTGCGGGAGCCTCGCTGCTCGACAGCGAGGTGCTGCTCCGGGGGCTCGGGATCGCGCTGCTGTCCTCCGCGGTCCCCTACTCGCTCGAGCTGCTCGCCCTGCGACGGCTCTCCGCCGGGGTGTTCGGCGTGCTGCTGAGCCTCGAGCCCGCGGCCGCAGCCCTCGCCGGACTGCTGGTCCTCAGCCAGACCCTCGCTCCCATGCAGGTCACCGGGATGGTGGCCGTGGTCTGCGCCAGCATCGTGGTGCTCGGCCGACGGGGCCGCACCACCTGAGTCTCGGAGAGCTCCGGCGGGGTCGCAGCAGAGAGCCGAGAGCTGCGGCGCCTAGGAGTCCCGCGGGTCGCCCACGGAGTCGTCCTCCGTGGTGTCCTCGCCCTGGCCGTAGAAGCCGGTCGATGAGACCTCGTCGAGCTCGAGCTGCTCGCGGTCCAGCTTCCTGCTGTCGCTGCGGCTCTTGATGAGGCTCGCGATCGTGGTCACGGCGAGGATGCCGATGATGATCGTGAGCGACAGCCAGATCGGGATCTCCGGAGCCCACCCGAACGCCTCACCGTTGTTGATGAACGACAGCTCGTTGACGTGCATGGCATGGAAGATGAGCTTGACCCCGATGAACGCCAGCAGCACGGCCAGTCCGAGACCCAGGTAGACCAGCTTCTGCAGCAGGTTGCCGATCAGGAAGTAGAGCTGGCGCAGACCCATGAGCGCGAAGATGTTCGCCATCAGGACCAGGAACGGGTCCTGGGTGAGTCCGAAGATGGCCGGAATGGAGTCCAGCGCAAAGAGGAGGTCGATCGTGCCCAGTGCGATGATCACCAGGAACATCGGAGTGAAGACCCGCTTGCCGTTCTCGATCGCCCGCAGCTTGGTGCCGTGGTCCCATGACTCCGTGAACGGCAGCGCCCGCGACAGCCACCCCATCACCTTGGTGGCCGCCGACTCACCCTCCTCCTCGTCAGAGAGGTTCTCCTTCGCCAGGCTGATCGCCGTGTAGATCAGGAACGCACCGAAGATGTAGAAGATCCACGACCAGCGCTCGATCGCCTGGGCACCGAGCAAGATGAAGACGGCGCGGAGCACCAGCGCGATCACGATGCCGATAAGCAGGGCGAACTGCTGGTACTTCCGGGGCACCTTGAAGTTCGCCATGATGATGATGAAGACGAAGAGGTTGTCGACCGACAGCGAGTACTCCGTCAGCCACCCCGCGAAGTACTCGCCCCCCAGCTGTCCGCCGCCCTCGATCCAGACATAGATGCCGAAGGCGATCGCCAGGCTGACGTAGATCCCGAGAGCGGTCCCGGTCTCCTTGTTGCTGGGGACGTGCGGGCGCCGTCCGAGGACGATCACATCGAAGAGCAGCACCAACACCATGGCGCCGACGACCGTGAGGATGACCTCCGGAGGCGCGAACGAGTTCTGGAACAACGGTCAAGGACCTTCCGGTAAGCGGATCACGACAAACCGGAGGTCTCTCCCACCGGTCCTAGCTGACCGGCCGGTGGCCCGGGCCCCGTAGGGGTGCCGTGATGACGAGCGACCGACGAGATGGGGATACTCCCCTCCGCACCGGCACATCGTCTCACAGACTAGTCACCCAGGTGGGCAAGTCAGCGGCGCTAGCCAGCGTGCTCCCGCATCTGCCGCAGCTCCTTCTTCAGGTCACCGATCTCGTCCCGGAGACGCGCCGCGAGCTCGAAGTGCAGGTCCGTGGCCGCCTGGTGCATCTGCTCGGAGAGCTCCTGGATCAGCTGAGCCAGCTCGCTGGCGGGTAGGTTCTCGCGACGCTGGCCGAGCGCGACACCGGCATCAGCCGCGACGGCGCCGGCGTTGGGCCGACCCCCGCCCCGCTTGCCGCGCGACTGTGAACGGCCGCTTCCCATCAGCGCCTCGGTGTCCGCCGACTCTCGCTCGAGCAGGTCGGTGATGTCCGCGATCTTCTTGCGCAAGGGGGTGGGGTCTATCCCGTGCTCCGCGTTGTAGGCCAGCTGCTTCTCACGGCGACGGTTGGTCTCGTCGATGGCCTGCTCCATCGACGGCGTCATCTTGTCGGCATACATGTGCACCTGCCCCGACACGTTGCGCGCCGCCCGGCCGATCGTCTGGATGAGCGACCGCCCGGACCGGAGGAAGCCCTCCTTGTCGGCGTCGAGAATGCTGACCAATGACACCTCAGGCAGGTCCAGGCCCTCCCGGAGGAGGTTGATCCCCACCAGGACGTCATACTCGCCCAGCCGCAGCTCGCGGAGCAGCTCCACGCGACGCAGTGTGTCGACCTCTGAGTGCAGGTATCGCACGCGCACGCCCTTGTCGAGGAGGTAGTCGGTGAGGTCCTCGGCCATCTTCTTGGTCAAGGTGGTCACGAGAACCCGCTCGTTCTTGGCCGTCCGCTCCCCGATCTCGTGCATCAGGTCGTCGATCTGTCCCTTGGTCGGCTTGAGCACCACCTCGGGGTCGACCAGACCGGTCGGCCGGATGATCTGCTCGACGACGCCGTCGGCCTTCGCCAGCTCGTACTTCCCCGGAGTCGCAGACAGATACACCGTCTGCCCGATCCGGTCCAGGAACTCCTCCCACTTCAGCGGACGGTTGTCCATCGCGCTGGGCAGCCGGAAGCCGTGGTCGACCAGGGTCCGCTTGCGCGACATGTCCCCCTCGTACATCGCCCCGATCTGCGGCACCGTCACGTGCGACTCGTCGATGACCAGCAGGAAGTCCTCCGGGAAGTAGTCGAGGAGGCAGTTGGGAGCAGACCCGCGCTCACGACCATCGATGTGCAGCGAGTAGTTCTCGATCCCGGAGCAGGAGCCGACCTGACGCATCATCTCGATGTCGTAGGTCGTGCGCATCCGGAGCCGCTGAGCCTCGAGGAGCTTGCCCTCCTTCTCGAAGATCTCGAGCTGCTGCGCCAGCTCGGCCTCGATCCCCGCAACAGCCCGTTCCATCCGCTCCGGACCCGCGACGTAGTGGGAGGCGGGGAAGACATACATCTCCTGCTCCTCGCGCACCACCTCGCCGGTCAACGGGTTCAGGGTGTAGATCTTGTCGATCTCGTCGCCGAAGAACTCGATCCTGATGGCGAGCTCCTCGTACTGCGGGATGATCTCGACGGTGTCGCCCCGCACCCGGAACGTGCCTCGCGTGAAGGCCATGTCGTTGCGGGTGTACTGCATGGTCACGAACTTGCGAAGCAGGTCGTCCCGCTCGACCTCGTCACCGACCCGCAGCCTCACCATCCGGTCGACGTACTCCTGCGGTGTGCCCAGTCCGTAGATGCACGAGACCGACGCCACGACGACCACGTCGCGCCTGGTGAGCAGGGCGTTGGTCGCCGAGTGGCGCAGCCGCTCGACCTCGTCGTTGATGGACGAGTCCTTCTCGATGTAGGTGTCGGTCTGCGGGACGTAGGCCTCGGGCTGGTAGTAGTCGTAGTAGCTGACGAAGTACTCGACCGCGTTGTGCGGCAGCAGCTCGCGGAACTCGTTGGCCAGCTGCGCCGCCAGGGTCTTGTTGGGCGCCATCACGAGTGTGGGCCGCTGCACCTGCTCGAGGAGCCAGGCGGTGGTGGCCGACTTGCCGGTGCCGGTGGCCCCGAGCAGCACGACGTTCTGCTCGCCGCGGTTGATGCGGTCTGCAAGGTCGCGGATCGCCGCCGGCTGGTCACCGCTCGGCTGGAAGTCAGACTCGACACGGATGGGCGCGACGGTCCGCTGGAGGTCAGTCGTGGGGCGCATATCTTAGAAACTAACCTCCGGCACCGACAGAGTGTTCCCTGACGCTGAGCCGTACGGGCCGCCCTGGGTCGGCGGCTGCGTGCTGCCCCACCCCAACCTGCGGAAAACCTGCCCGCGCCAGAGTCTCGGAGACCACCGCGCCCGAGGTGCCGGGTCTCAGACGCAGGATCACGGCGGCCGTGGCAGGGTCCGCGGCGATCGGTTCTTCCAGATCGCCCTCCAGGACGTAGGCCAGCCGCTTCGAGATGCGGGCGAGCACGGCAGGCTGTGGGAGCCGGTCCGTAGACACACCCAGCCGACGCGTCAGGTTCTCCAGGTAGGGAACCAGCCGGTCGTCATACAGCGACTTGGCGGCGTTCTCCAGGTCCTCCACGGCGCCCTCGTTGTCCAGCCACACGTCCGCGACCGCCCGCCGCTCCCGATCGTCGGCCTGCGCACTCACGCGTCGCTCCGCCTCGGCACGGTCCATGCCGCGCTCCCGCACCAGACGGTCAAGACGTGTTGCAGCTGATGCGCCGACGATCACCACCAGGTGGTAGCGGGGCGCGTAGCCGAGCTCGACGAGCAACGGGACGTCGTGCAGCACGATGCTTTCCTCAGGGACGGAGTCCACAAGCTCGCGCGTCCGGGCAGCGATGAGGGGATGGGTGATCGCCTCCAGCTCCTTCCGCGCCCCAGGGTCGGAGAAGACGACCCCGCCGAGCGCGGCCCGGTCCAGTGCTCCGTCCTCCGTGATGACCTCGGGACCGAACCGCTCCACGATCGTCGTCAGCCCCGGGGTGCCCGGCTGCACGACCTCGCGCGCCAGCCGGTCCGCGTCGATGACCACGACCCCGTGCCCTGCCAGGACCGACGCGACGGTGCTCTTGCCTGACCCGATGCCACCGCTCAACCCGACCCACAGCATGTGGCCAGCGTAGTGAGGGTGCGGCACACTCACCTCATGGGTTCGCGCATCGTGGTGACTGGAGGCGGCACCGGCATCGGTCGAGCCATCGCTGCCGCACTGCTCCCCCGGGCCAGTCAGGTGGTGCTGGTCGGACGCCGGCTGGAAGTGCTGCGCGAGGCGGCTCAAGGTCTCGGCGCAGTGGCCCCAACCGGGGTGCAGGTAACGCCACTCGCGTGCGACCTGACGGTGCCGCACGAGGTCGAGAAGCTGGCCGAGGTGCTGCACCGCGGGCCCTCGATCGATGTCCTGGTGTGCAATGCCGGCGGCAACGTCGGCATGGGAGCAGGTCCGGAACTGGCCTCGATTGCCGAGGGATGGCGGGGCGACTTCGACGCGAACGTGTTGTCTGCGGTACTCCTGACCTCGGCGGTCCTCGACCACGTGACCCGTCCCGGCGGTCGCATCATCGCGATGAGCTCGATCGCCGCGCTGCGGGGGTCCGGCTCCTACGGCGCCGCGAAGGCCGCGGTCAACGCATGGGTCCTTTCACTCGCACAGCAGGTTGCCGCTGACGGCATCACCGTCAACGCGGTGGCTCCCGGCTTCGTGCCGGACACCCCGTTCTGGGAGGACCGCATAGCGGCGGACCCGTCGGTGCGGACGAAGCGCCTGGCAACTATCCCGATGGGCCGACCCGGCACTCCCGAGGAGGTTGCGGCGGCCGTGGCCTACCTGGCTGGTCCCGGTGCCGCCTGGACCACCGGCCAGATCCTGCAGGTCAACGGCGGGACCCTGCTCGGCCGCGGCTGAGACGCCTCAGGCGTCAAAGTGCTATCCGTAGAGCGCTTCGTCGGGCGGCATGACGTCGCACTGCTCCATGATCGTGACCATATCACCGGCAATCGTGGACGGGTCCAACTCTGTGTCCGGGAAGAATAACTCTCCCCTTGCCTCATAATTCGCCACGAATGTCTCCTTCGTCGGCGGCACCGGGGTCGGGTACCCCAGCGACTCCATGCACGGGATGGTCTCCTCCACCATCCATGCGTAATAGACCTCGAGCTGTTCTAAGGCAAACCGCTGCTGGTATCGCTCATGGAGGGGATACCTACCCAGACAGATGAACTCAAGGCGCTCGTTCGCCTCGCCCTGCTCTCGGTCACCTGAGTGGACACTGAAGCCACCACTTGGCTCCAAGCGCGCATCGACCCCAAACTCGACCAAGCAATCTACCTGGACGCGGTCGTACTCGTCCTGGTCCACGGCACGAAGAGGGTGCACAGTCGGCGGGTCGTTCAATGTGATGATCTCTGCCCATTCCGCCATGTCTGCGTAATAGGTGGCGGGGACCCCGGGTGGCAAGCGAACACCGACAGTCCTCGTGTCAGCATCCGCTGCCTCCCTCACTTGCGGCGTCCCGACGCCCTCATCATGGGATCCCGGGGTCCCCTGGCAAGCCGAGAGGCCCACTCCGGCAACGATAAGTGTCGCGGAAACTCGACCTAGTCGTGTCAGTTCCCGACAACTCACAGGCAACTGTTGCTCCACACGTTGATCGTGGCGTTGGCTTCCCACAGGGTCGAAGCCCCTTGATACGGGCTTTCTGATGCGTGGATATAGGAGCCCCGCCAATATGTGGCGGTACTGCCGCCGGTCGAGTAGTAGGTGTGCCTCTGCGAGGTCGCCCCATCTGCTCGGCTGTAGGCGCTGACCTGCAAGCCTGACGGGCAGTTGACAATAAACCCGCTACGCGAGTCGGCCTGGGCCGCACCAGGAAACAGGGTGGCTATGAGCAAGGCTGCACAGAGCCCACCCATCAATCGTGTCTTCATGATTATCCCCAAGATGTTCGACCGCGACTGTGATGTAAAGCACATTAGGGGAGAAGCCGAGATGTGTCAATGGGTCGGACTAGAAGCGCACATTTGCACGAAGATCAAGCGAACGCACGACGGCCCGGCTCCCCGAAGGGGAACCGGGCCATTCGGCTTGCTGCGATCAGATCAGGACCTGATCGCAGCGGCGTCTCAGTTGCCGGTGAGCTTCTCGCGCAGCGCGGCGAGGGCCTCGTCGGAGGCCAGGGTGCCCTGGGCCTCGGACGGAGCCGACGGCGCGGCGGAGGACTCGGCGCTGCTGCTCGAGCTGCCCGAGGAGTAGGTGGTCGCCGCGTCCGCGGACTCGCCCTCGGTCGCAGCCTCGGCCTCGGACGCCGCCTCGACCTGGGTCTTGTGCGCCTCGAAGCGAGCGTGGGCCTCGGCGTACTCCTTCTCCCACTTCTCGCGCTGTGCCTCGAAGCCCTCCATCCACTCCTGAGCCTCGGCGTCGAAGCCCTCGGGGTACTTGTAGTTCCCCTCCTCGTCGTACTCGGCCGCCATGCCGTAGAGGGTCGGGTCGAACTCGGCCGTGACGGCCTCGTTGGCCTGCTTCAGCGACAGCGAGATCCGGCGACGCTCCAGGTCGATGTCGATGACCTTGACGAAGATGTCGGTGCCGACGGTGACGACCTGCTCCGGCAGCTCCACGTGGCGCTCGGCCAGCTCGGAGATGTGGACCAGACCCTCGATGCCGTCCTCGACACGGACGAACGCACCGAACGGCACGAGCTTGGTGACCTTGCCCGGCACGACCTGACCGATCGCGTGGGTGCGGGCGAAGTGCTGCCACGGGTCTTCCTGGGTCGCCTTCAGCGACAGCGAGACGCGCTCCCGGTCCATGTCGACGTCCAGCACCTCGACGGTGACCTCGTCGCCCACCTCGACGACCTCACCCGGGTTGTCGATGTGCTTCCAGGACAGTTCGGAGACGTGAACCAGACCGTCCACGCCGCCACCCAGGTCGACGAACGCACCGAAGTTGACGATGCTGCTGACCACGCCGGAGCGGACCTGACCCTTGGCCAGCTCCTTGAGGAACGTCGTGCGCACCTCGGACTGCGTCTGCTCGAGCCAGGCACGACGGGACAGCACCACGTTGTTGCGGTTCTTGTCGAGCTCGATGATCTTGGCCTCGATCTGCTGGCCGACGTAGGGCTGCAGGTCGCGGACGCGGCGCATCTCGACGAGGGAGGCGGGCAGGAAGCCACGCAGGCCGATGTCCAGGATGAGCCCACCCTTGACGACCTCGATGACGGTGCCGGTGACGACGCCGTCCTCCTCCTTGATCTGCTCGATCGAGCCCCAGGCGCGCTCGTACTGGGCGCGCTTCTTGGACAGGATCAGCCGACCTTCCTTGTCCTCCTTCTGGAGGACCAGGGCCTCGACCTCGTCGCCGACGTTGACAACCTCGCTCGGGTCGACGTCGTGCTTGATGGCCAGCTCGCGGGAGGGGATGACACCCTCGGTCTTGTAACCGATGTCGAGCAGGACCTCGTCCCGGTCAACCTTGACGATGACACCCTCGACGATGTCCCCGTCGTTGAAGTTCTTGATCGTGGCGTCGATCGCCGCGAGGAGTTCTTCCTCCGACCCGATGTCGTTGATCGCGATCTGGGAGGTGGCCTTCTCAGGCGCAGTTGCAGTCATGTAGTAGGGGCTCCGATGTGTGGACATGCAGTGTGGGAAGGGCCGACCGGAAGGCCGGGCCGATCCGGAATGGACAGGTACTGTGACGCGCACGCTGCCGCACCGAGGTGCGGGCGCACGACAACTGACGGAAGTCAGCCGCACGGGCGCGCGCAAGTGCACGCGTCGCGCTGGTCAACCTTACCCGGGCGCGCCACCGATGGTCAATCCGGCAGACTGCCCAGATGAGCTCACCATCGTCTGGAACCGGCGACTCCGCCCCGTCCGGCGGCACCGCACGGCAGGAGGCGTATGACGTGGGGCCGGCTGAACGGGTCCGGCAGCGGGCCGTCGACCAGGGCGAGAGCGCTGCGGCCAGCCGTTCCTGGTGGGACGGGGTGGCCGACGAGTACTACCGGGAGCACCGGGCGATCGTGGGTGTCGACGTCCTGATGTGGGGCCCCGAAGGCGTCTACGAGAGCGACCTGCACCTGCTCGGTGACGTCGCCGGCACAGACGTGCTGGAGTTCGGCGCCGGCGCGGGGCAGGGCAGCCGGTGGTGCGTCGACCACGGTGCTCGCGCGGTGGCGACGGACCTCTCCGCCGCGATGCTGGCCAGAGGACGCACCCTCGACCAGGAGCAGGGCCGGGTGCCCACCGAGGAGCAGGAGCGGGAGCCGACCGACGAGCCCGGGCGCGGGTCGCCGCGACCGGGGCGTCCGTCATACGTGCAGTGCGACGCCACGCGCCTCCCGTTCGCCGACCGCAGCTTTGACACTGCCTTCTCTGCCTACGGAGCCCTCCCCTTCGTCGCCGACTCGGCGGGCCTGCTGACCGAGGTCGCCCGCGTGCTGCGTCCGGGAGGGCGTCTGGTCTTCTCGGTGACCCACCCGCTGCGGTGGTCCCTGCCCGACGTGCCGGGCCGGGCCGGCCTGGAGGTGCGCCGTTCCTATTTCGACAGACGGCCCTATGTCGAGGAGAACGCGGCCGGACGGGCAACCTACGTCGAGCACCATCGGACCATCGGCGACTGGGTGCGCCAGATCGTGGCGGCACCGCTAGAGCTGCGCGAGATCGTCGAGCCCGAGTGGCCCGAGGATCGGGACCACGAGTGGGGCGGATGGAGTCGGTTGCGCGGTGAGCTGGTCCCTGGGACCGCCATCTTCGCGGCCCACCGTGCCGGTTGACGGCCCTCGACGCCTCTGGCAGGACGGTTTCCCTGGTCACGACGGCAACATCCGCATCACAGTACGGTCACAGAACCACACAGGCGCCAGGAACCGGATTAGTCTGGCGCCACCACAGGCTCGTTAGAGAGGGCCTTACGTCGAGAGGGAACCGATGCGTAGGAAGACCCACTTCAAGGCGGTAGCCGTACTGTCGGCCGTCGCCCTGCTCGCCGCCTGCGGCGGTGCGGACGACCCGGAGGAAGAGACGACTCCGGCCGGCCAGACCACTGAGGACACGGAGTCCGAGACCGACGACATGGACGCGGCGACCGACACCGGCGACGCGGCCGACCAGACTGGCGGCGCGGGTGGTGAGGCCGGCGACTTCGTCTTCGGCTACATCTTCCCAGAGACCGGGAGCCTGGCCTACCTCGGCCCGCCCCAGATCACGGCCCTGGAGATGGCCATTCAGGACATCAACGCCGCAGGCGGTGTCCTCGGGAGCGAGGTGCCGGCAGCGATCGGTGGTGACGAGGGTGACCAGGCCGCCGTGGCCCAGGCGTCTGCGGACCGCATCCTCGCCGAGAACCCGACCGCCATCATCGGCGCCGCGGCCTCCGGTCGCTCCCTGGACATCATCGACCGGATCACCGGTGCTGGTGTCCTCCAGTGCTCCGGCTCCAACACCGCGCCCACCTTCACTGACTACGACGACAGCGACCTCTACATCCGCACCGCTCCGTCCGATGCGCTGCAGGGTCCGGTGCTGGCCAACACGGTCGTCGGTGACGGCTGGTCCAACGTGGCT
>DATGRS010000034.1:0-2104 GCA_035303365.1 Ornithinicoccus sp. | reverse complement strand
AAGCAAGGCAGGCGGGTGGCTGGGTTCGGCTCCCTCTGAGCGCTATGCAATGTTCAGGGAAGCCACATACAAGCACTTTCCGTCGCCGATAGAGCAAGGAACGCACACAGGCTGCGACCCCTGGCCTCCACGTCTATGCATCCATGAGCTGCACCGACACCCACGTCTACTCCTTGACGCGGAATACCGACAAGGGAGAAGCGTTCCTGCTGTGGCGCCGTATCGGCGACCCCTCCAAATACGACCGCCCCTGATTGATCGATGCCTCATCGAGGGCGGCGGCGGGAGGCGCACTTTACGCAGGTCTTGATGGCCGGGAGGAGTTTGAGGCGCTCGAAGGGGATGGGCTGGCCGCAGATCTCGCAGGTCCCGTAGGTGCCGTCGCGTAGCCGTTCGAAGGCGCGGTCGAGCTCGGCGAGGTGGGTGCGGGCCTGGTCGAGGAGGGACTGGACGTGGGCGCGCTCGAACGCCGTGGACGTGCCCTCGGGGTCGTGCTCGTCGTCGGCGGTGGTCTGGGCCGACGCGGTGACGAGTTCTTCCCGGTCGCGGCCGAGCAGGGCGATGCGGTCCGTGGTTCTGCGGCGGTCGGCGTCGAGCAGGTCGCGGATGGTCGCCTGCTCGGAGGGGGAAAGCGCGGCGTCCCGATGGTCTTCGGTCATGACGGCTCCTCACCTTCCCCATCAGGGTATGTCCATCACGGCCAGCGCACTTCGGGGGTGCGCTCCATGAACTGGCCGTACCGCTCGAACGCCTGCTCAACCTCCTCCCGCTGGAGCGGTACGAGGGGCTGAACGGTGATCCGCACCCGAGTCTTCGTGAGGGTGCGTTTCCAGGTGGCCACGACCCGGCCGGCGCGGACCACGGTGGACTGGAACACCCCGTTGCCGCCGGGGATGATGGCCGCCCTGTGCTCGTCGGCGACCATGAGCGAGCGGTCCTTATAGCCCAGCAGGTATTCGTCGAACCCCGGCAGCACCAGCATCTCGTCGTCGGCCGGGGGAGGGGCGGTGTCGAGGACCGCGGCGTCGAGGTACGACTCCACCCCGTCGACGGTCACCCGGGCCAGCGCGTCACCGGCCACGGCGATGCCGCGTTTGGCGTCGGCGGCGGTCAGCCCGGTCCAGCCCGCGAAGTCCTGCCGGGTGGTGGGCCCGCGACCGCGGAAGTAGCGCAGCGCGATGGTGCCCAGCGCCTCGTCGCGCTCCGGCCGGTGCGGGTCGGGAACCCACTCGTCGAGCAGTACGAAGCTCTGCTCGTTGCCGATGTTGGGCGCGATGCACAGCAGGCCCCGCTGGCTGGCGTACCACAGCAGGTGGTAACCGCGCTGGCCACTGGTGTCGATGCCCTTGCCCTCCAGCACGGCCAGGCACTCCGACCGGCTCAGCCGCCCGCCGCCGGCCAGGGCCGCGCCCAGCACCTCCATGGCCTGGACGGCCGTCTCCTCCGACAGGCCGAGTTGTTCGCGTCGCCTGGCCGCGCCGGTCAGCACTCGGACACCCATCAGTTCGACCATCCAGCGGGCGTCGCGGGGCGGCACGAAGTGGATGGTGCCGCGCATCGGCCACGTGCGCAGCGCCTCCCGCCGCTCCAGCGCGTCGGTGACGTCGGCGGCGGTCCATCCGGGCAGCCTCACCCCGAACGACCACAGACCGCTGGCCAGGTCCTGCGCCTGCATCGCCCCAAGCCAGTCCACCACCCCGGCCACGCCCGTCGCCTGCCCGGCACCGGACGAGGCTCGCAGCAGCAGACTGGACATCCGCAGGCCGAGCGCCTGCTGAGGAGTGAGTTCCACCCGTCGACCGTATCCTCGGCCACCGACAATTCCACGATGTGATCGGCTGATGACCGGCATCCAAGACCCGATCGCGGAAGGCGCATTCGATCTGACCGTGAGCCGGAGGTGCGACACCCCGGAGAAGACCACGCCCGCGAGGGGGCGCGGGTCTGTTCTGATGACCGCCCTCGGATGGGTAGGGGGCGTACGACGGCACGAGACATCACGGAGAACGCCATGAAAAGCCGACTACCCGTCGTCGATATGGACACCTGGCGGGCCGCGCGCGACGAGTTGCTGGTCCGGGAGAAAGCGCACACCCACGAGGGC
>DATGRS010000033.1:0-24700 GCA_035303365.1 Ornithinicoccus sp. | reverse complement strand
CAGCGGCGAGCCCGGACGGCACCGGGACGTTGTCCTTCGACACGGGCGTACTCACCTGCGCGGCAGGAGCGGAAGCCGTGTGCGAGCAGTTCGTCGCGGCCGTCGCCGAGGGGGGCGACGCGGAGGACATCACGTGGGACGACGCCATCAGGGACGGCGACTGGCCGACCAACGGATCGAGCACGGATACAACCAGCTCCACGGGCGATGACCTGTCGGAGAGCACGGGCTGAGGCGGCGTGACGGAGGAGCCCGCCGGTCCCACGTCGCTGGACCACGTCAGCCGGTGGATCGGGGTCGCCAGCAGCATCATCGCCCCGGTCACCCTGCTCACCGCGCTGCTGTTCTACTTCGGCTACGTCTCCTCGCGCGCCCAGTTCCGCTACTTCGGCCTGGACGTAGACACCATCGGCCTGTCGACCAACGACTTCGTCATGCGCAGTCCTCAGGTGCTGCTCGTCCCGCTCCTAGGGGTCGCCCTGGTCGCTATGGGTCTGCTCCTCGTCCACGTCAGGGTCCGGCGTCACCCTCCCTCGGCGGGTGCGGTCGCCCGCGGATTGGCCGGTGCCCTCCTGACTCTCGCCGTCGGGCTCGTCCTTCTCCTGGGTTATGCATGGTTCGGGCGGTGGCAGCCGTATCCGCTGGTCACCCCGGCTCTGCTGGGTGCCGGGACAGCGGTCCTGATCTATCTCCTGTGGACGCCGACGGCGCCCCCGTGGCTGCAACGCTCCGCGGACGACCGGGCCCGGTGGGTGCGACCAGCCGTGACCGGCCTGGCGCTCGTCGTGGTGGCCACCTGCCTGTTCTGGGCGACCGCCACACTGGCCGAGTGGACGGGCCGGGGCAACGCCAAGCAGACCGCCCGCCACCTCGACGAGCTGCCGGCAGTCATCCTGGACACGCCGGAACGGCTGTACCTCACTGACGGCATCGTCGAGGAGACCGCCCTGCCCGCGGGCGATGAGGAGGGCTTCCGGTTCCGCTACCGCGGGCTCCGCCTGCTGATCCAGGGCGAGTCCCAGATGTTCCTGGTGCCGGACCGGTGGTCGCCGAGCAACTCCACGCTGGTCATCCCGAGCGACGGGACGGTGCGGGTGCAGTTCCGCTTCGTCAACCAGCAGCCGTGACCGTGGCTTTGACCGAGCCCACCGCGGGGCAGGCAAGAGCCCGTGAGCTCCGTGCGCGCAGCACGGGGGCGTGGCGGACGAACCGCGCCATACTCACGGGCTCCGGTGACTGAGTGGTTTTCGCGTCACCCGTCCGGGTCTGGCCGCTGCGACAGCAGGGAGGCCAGGCGAAAGGCTGGGCTCAGCGCTCAGCCACCTCACGCGTCCGATAGGTATTCACAGGTCGGACCACCTCCCTTCTCGTGTACCTCAGACGGTACGACGCCGGACCGCCGGTGGACAAGGGGTTTCGCCGGCGCGTGCAACATCCGGGTCAGTCGCGGGTGGCGGCCAGCTCCTGCTGGTCGCGCGTCAGGCCCTCTTCCTCGTCACTGACGACATCCGGCTCGTCGGCGTACGTGTCCACACCGAGCGAGCGCTCGAGCCCGGCACCCTCGACGTCCACCTGAGGCAGGATGCGCTCCAGCCACCGGGGCAGGTACCACGCCCGCTCACCGAGCAGGGAGAGGACCGCCGGGGTGAGCGTCATCCGCACCAGGAAGGCATCTACGAGCACGCCGATCGCAAGACCCATCCCGACCGGCCGGACCATCGCCAGGTGAGACCAGATGAATCCTCCGAAGACGGAGATCATGATGATCGCCGCCGCGGTCACCACCCGTGCACTGTGGTTGAACCCGCTGACCACGGCCCGACGGGCGTCCTCGCCGTGGACGTGCGCCTCCCGGATGGCCGTCACCAGGAACACCTGGTAGTCCATCGCGAGGCCGAAGACGATCCCGATGAGCATGATCGGCAGGAAGCTGAGGATCGGTCCAGGCTCGTGCACCCCGAAGACCGCGCTCAGCACCCCCCACTGGTAAGTGGCGACCACTGCGCCGAAGGCCGCCGCGACCGATAGCAGGAACCCACCAGTCGCCAGCAGCGGGACCAGCAGCGAGCGGAACACGAGCAGCAGCAGGATCAGCGACAGCCCGACCACCACCGCAAGGTAGGCCGGCAGGGCCTCAGCGAGCTGAGCGGAGATGTCGATATTGGCCACGGTCTGGCCGGTGAAGCCGAGCTCGGCACCGTGGGCCGACCCGATCTGTGGGGCGGAGTTGTCCAGGTTGGCCACCAGGTCGGTCGTGATCTGGTCAGCCGGTCCTCCCTCGGGCACGATCTGGAACGCCAGGGTCGTCCGGTCAGCACTGACACCGAAGGGCAGCACCGAGTCCGCTCCGGGCACGGCGGCCAGGTCCTCGGCGATCCCTACCTGGGCCTCGAGCAGGTCCCGCTCCGTGTCCCCGACCGGCTGGTCCATCGTCGCGACGGCGACGATCGGACCATTGGCGCCCTCCCCGAAGTGCTCGCGGGTGAGGTCATAGGTCGCGTATGCCGTGGAGTCCGCAGACTCCGACGACCCGTCGGGCAGTCCGAGCCGGAGGTCGGCAGCGGGGATCGACATCAGTCCCACGATGACCAGCACGCCGAGGATGGCGCCCCAGGGCCGGCGCTGCACCCAGGTGACCCACCGGCTGTCTGCCTGGCGATGATCGGTCGCGCGACGGCTGGCCGAACCCCGGCGCCCCAGGACCCGGTCCCCCATCAGCGAGAGCAGCGCCGGGGTCAGGGTGAGCGCCACCAACACCGCGACCAGCACGGTGCCCGCCGCGACCAGACCCATGATCCCCAGGAACGGGATGCCCGTGATGAGTAGCCCCACGAGGGCGATGATCACCGTGAGCCCGGCGAACGTCACGGCGTTGCCGGAGGTCCCCGTGGCCAGGGCGATCGAGGGCCGGAGAGCCATCCCCTGCCGCAGCTGGCGCCGATGGCGGTTGACCAGGAAGAGCGAGTAGTCGATCCCCACCGCCAGGCCGAGCATCAGCGCCAGCGCGGGTGTCGTGCTGTTCATGGACACGAACTGGGTGAAGATCATCGCCGTGCCGAGACCGACGCCCACCCCGACGAGCGCCATCAGGAGCGGCAAACCGGCGGCGACCAGCCCGCCGAGCATCACAAGAAGCACCAGGCCCGCCACGATCAGGCCGATCACCTCGCCCGGACCCATCAGGGCGGACAGGTCCTGCACGATGGTCTGCGAGTAGTCGACCGTCACGCCGGTGCCGTCGAGCGCCGTCCCCAGCTCCTGGAGGCGCTGGCCGATCTCGGGGTCGATGTCACCGCCGTCGTCCGCGAACTGCACCTGGGCCAGAGCCACCGTGCCGTCGTCGGACACGAACCGCACGCCGTCGCTGAGAGTCCTGAACCGCTGCCCCAGGTCGAGCTCCTCCTGTCCGGTCCTGACCTCGGCACCCGCAGTCTCGAGCTCGGCAGCGCCCTCGTCGAGCTGAGCCTCCCCGGTGTCCAGCGCCTCCTTGGCCTCAGCCAGCTGCGCCTCGGCGGCCGCGATCATCTCCGGGCTCATGGCGTCGCGGTTCGCCTCGAGGGAAGCCAGCCCGTCCTGATACTGCTTCCTGCCCTCCTCGATGCCAAGCCGACCGGCGGCGATCTCCGCCCACCCGTCCTGGATGTCAGCGGCAGCCCGCGTCAGCTGCTCCTGTCCTTCGCTCAGCTGCGCTGCCGAGTCGTCCAGCTGTTCCTGGGTCTCGAACGGGTTGACAACGGTGGCGATCCCCTCGACCTGCTCCCACTCGGTGAGCAGGTCGTCGATCGCGCGCCTCTCGTCGCCCGAGAACCCTCCCTCGCTGCTGAACACGGCCGTGCCCATGGCTCCCGCCGCCTCAGGGATCTCCTGCTTGAGGTCGGCCAGCACCGTCTCGAAGCGGCTGCCGGGGATGCTGAACTCGTTCGTCAGCGGCTTCGAGAGCGTCAGAGCGCCCGTCGCGGCCGTCGCGAGGACCAGGGCCCAGACGACGATGACGCGCCAGGGGTAGTCGGCGCTCCAGCGGCCCAGGCGGTGGAGGAAGGATGCCACGGTTGTCCTCTCGGTCTCCGGAGCGGGTCCGGTGATCTGTTTGTGTGTTCTCGTATGCGGTGGCCGGTGCTCCCCGTTGAGCACAGGACCCAGGTAGTCAGGTGGGTTGGTCAGTGTGGTTGACGGTGGGGCGTACCCATCCGCTCGCTGCGAGCTCCAGTCCCCGGCGCAGCAGTGCGTTGAACCGGGCAGCCGATGCGTCGTCGACCTCGGCGTCAGGCTGGAACCACACGCGCTCCGCGGCCTCGAACACCGCCATCACCGTGCCGGCGAGCGAGCTGACCGAGAGCTCGTCCGAGTCGCCGGTGCGCTCACGGAGGATGTCCTCCACCCGATCGCGGTGGTAGGCCCACACGTTGACCGCGAACCCGGGACGTTCGGGCTCGAAGCACCTGACCCGGGCGAGCCACTGGAGCATCTCGCGCGGCAGCGGCGACGCCTCCAGCACCCGGCGGATCGAGACCAACGGCGGCTCGCCCGGAGGCCGCCCGGCCAAGGCTGTGGCCATACCGTCGATCGGGACCGAGATGGCCTCGCTGAGAGCAGCCTCGACGCTTGAGAAGTAGTTGAAGAACGTGCGACGCGACACGTCCGCAGCTTCCGCGACGTCCTCGACGCTGATAGCGGCCGGCCCCCGGTCCAGGAGCTGGTCCCGCAGCGCCTCGAGGAGGGCCTCGCGCGTGCGTGCCTTGTTCAGCTCGCGTCGCGTGGTCGGTCGTGTCGAGGTCACCAGTCCACCGTAGGCGAACGTTGCACTGAGTGCAACTCTGCACCCCGTGCAGCATAGGTGTCCTGCATCACACTGCGCGCCCGGAATCATCTGCGGAGTCATCCGGAGACACGGCACCATGGACCCATGACGCAGTGGGTGCTGCACGTCGACATGGACCAGTTCCTGGCGGCCGTCGAGGTCCTGCGGCGGCCGGAGCTCGCGGGACGGCCCGTCGTGGTCGGTGGGCGTGGCGACCCGACCGAGCGCGGCGTGGTGTCCACCGCCTCCTACGAGGCACGGGAGTTTGGCATCCGTTCGGGAATGCCCCTGCGCACGGCACTCAAACGCTGCCCCGACGCGGTTTTCCTCCCGGTGGACTTCCCCGTCTACGAGGCGGTGTCCGAGAAGGTGATGGACACCCTCCGCGCCTTTCCAGGATCTGTCGTCGAGGTGCTCGGCTGGGACGAGGCCTTCGTCGGTCTGAGCACCAGCAACCCCGACGAGGCTGCCAGGGAGATCCAGACCGCAGTCGCCGACGCCACCGGCCTGCAGTGCTCGGTCGGGATCGGGGACACCAAGATCCGCGCCAAGATCGCGACCGACTTCGGCAAGCCCCACGGCGTCTTCCGCCTGACGACGGACAACTGGGACGAGGTGATGGGTGACCGGCCGACCAAAGCCCTCTGGGGCATCGGCAACCGGATCGCCGAGCGCCTGGCCGCGCTCGATGTGCGGACCGTCCGCGAGCTCGCCCAGTCACCCGTCGATCGCCTCGTTGCCGAGTTCGGGCCGGCCACCGGGCCACACCTGGTCCGGCTGGGCCGCGGGGGCGGGAGCGCGGTCGTTGACGACACCCCGTGGGTGGCTAGGGCGCACGGACGCGAGACGACCTTCCAGCAGGACCTGACCGATCCAGACGAGGTCGAGTCAGCGATCCAGCGGCTGGCAGGCCAGGTGGTCGCGGACATCAGGGCCGAGGGTCGGGCCTGCGCACGGGTCCACCTCAAGGTCAGGTTCGCCCCCTTCTTCACCGTCACCCGCGTGCGCAAGCTGGCCGAACCGACGTTCGACCCTGTCGTGATCGGGACCACGGCCATGGCTCTGCTGGCAGCGCTCGAGGACCGCCGACCGATCCGGCTCCTTGGCGTCCGGGCGGAGATGGTGCCCCCCGAGGGCGGCTACGACCCACCACGAACGCACGGGCGTCGCGGGTCACCCTGACCGGTGTGGAGGATGCTTGGAGGGGGGTCAGCGCTCACTGGTGCAGACGCAGGCGCGGTTGCCCTCGGGGTCCTCGAGGACGACGAACGCGGGGGCTGCCTCGTCATCGACGACGGTCCCGCCTGCGTCGACTGCGGCAGCGATGCGCTGCTCGGCCAGCTCGACGGGCACCCAGACATCGAGGTGGAACCGCTGCCGTGGTGTGGCGTGCCGGTCGGTGTCCTGGAACCACAGGAGCGGCACCCGGCCACCCTTGTCGAGCACGTCACCGTCGGCGAAGTTGTCCGGCGACCCCGTCAGCAGCGCTGCCCAGAACGGTCCGATTCCCTGCATATCGGAGGTGTCCAGCGCCAGCTCTACCTCGACCAGCCCATCGACGACTGCACGGATCCCGTGGTCGCGGGCAATCTCGGAGATGCGGCTGGCGAGGTCGACGTCGCGTTGTGTGACGCCCCCGACGTCGTGCGTGACGAGCTTGACGTCGACATGGGGGTAGGTCAGGGTCACGTCCGGGTGGTGGCCCGCTGCCTCCGCGGCCTCGCCGACGGCCGCGACGAACTGGAGTCCGGTCGCGAAGTCACCCGTCGCGAACCGGGCGTGAATGCCCTCGGCGAGGTCCCGCCAGTCATCCAGGGCTGAGCCGACGAACTGGGAGTGAGTGAGCTGGTCCATCACCCCAGCCTCCCACCGGCGGTGCGTTGGAGCTAGCGACATCCCCGCATCGTCCATCGGTTCCGGCTCCCAGCGGTGAGTCACCGGGTGGGGCAGTCGCCGGCCAGCTCGTGCACGGTCACGACCCGGTCCTCGGCCGCAAGAACCTGGTCGGTCCCCAGGGCGTCCAGGTCAGCCAGCTCGAACTCCGCGCCGGCCAGCCGCGCGTTGCCATCCTCGAGGCGAACGTCCACCAGGTAGGTCACCCCATCGTCGAACCCCAGGAACTGCTCCTCTGCGGCCGTGTTGGCGAGGTCCAGGAAACCCTGGGTGGCGGGACGGTCGAGACGCCACTCCCCCACCACGGCGTTCTCCTCGTCCTCGGCCAGACCTTCCCGCCCCTGCAGCACGACCACCTCCACCACCGGCGAGCCGCAGGAGGTGAAGTGCACGACCGGTTGGCCGTCGACCCCGAGGCCGATCCCGACGCCGCCCTCCACCTGGTCGGGGTAGCTCATGCATCCTGCCAGGCAGAGTGCCACACCCACACCCACCAGTACCGCGCCCCGAGACATGCTCGGAGCGTAGCGGTGCCGGCTCAGCGTAGGAAGAGCGCGCGCAACCGGTAGGTCGTGAACCAGACGCCGATGACAGTCATCACGAGGAAGTAGAGGGCATGTCCAGCCGTCGGCCATGTCAGGTAGCCAGTGGCCAGGTGCCGCATGAGCTCGACGCCGTGCCAGAGGGGCATCGCCTTGATGAACCACTGGATCGCCTCGGGGAAGACCTCGATCGGGTACAGCGTCGCGGAGAACAGGAACATCGGCAGCATCACGAAGTTGACGACATCCATCTGCTGGAACGACTTGAGGTAGGAGGTGACCGCCATGCCGAAGCTCGCGAAGCCCAGGGCGATGAGTAGTGCGACCGGGATCATCAGCAGCGCCCACGGCGAGGTCACCAGACCCATCACGAGGATCACCAGCATGAAGCCGCAGGCATACAGGAAGCCGCGGAAGAGGGCCATGAAGATCTCCCCCAGCGCGACATCCATCGGGCCCAGCGAGGTCTGCAGCATTGCCTGGTAGAGCCGGGCGAAGCGCAGCTTGAAGAAGACGTTCCAGGTCGAGTCGTAGATCGCACCGTTCATGGCCGACGTCGCGAGTAGTGCCGGTGCGATGTAGGCGGTGTAGGGGATGCTCCTGCCCCCGGGGCCGGTGACCTCGCCCACCAGCGCTCCGAGTCCGAGACCCATCGCCAGGAGGTAGAGCACCGGCTCGAAGAAGCCGGACACCATGATCATCCAGTTCTGCCGGGCAATCACCCGGAACCCGCGCCCGATGACCGACCGGGCGTTGCCGCCATACACCCCGCTCAGCCGACCGCGCACCGACCCCGCTGTGGTGGCCGACCGTGCCCTCGCCTGCCTTGCGGCCACCGAGCCGCCGGCGAGGTCCCTGCGCAGCTCCATGTCAGCTCCCCAGCCGCTTGGCATAGTTGCGGCGCGCCCACAGGACCCCGGCCACCGCCAGAACCATCAGGAACACCACGTGCACGACCGTCAGCCACCCCGGCTCAACCGCGCCGTAGGTGGCCTGGCGGGCGAGCTGCGTGCCGTGCCAGACCGGCGAGACCCACCCGATCCAGTGAAGGTAGGACGGCATCGACTCCAGCGGGAAGAAGGTGCCGGCGAACAGGAACATCGGCATGATCACGAACCGCTGGATGAAGGCGAACTGGTAACCCTCGTCGGCGAGGGTCGCGGCATACGCCTGCAACGGCGCGCCGAATGCCGCTGCCGTCAGCACCGCGACCGGGACGGTGAGCATCGACATCGCCCAGCCGCGGGTGGCCGCGTCGAAGGCGAGGATGAACGCCCAGAAGATCGCCGCCTGCAGCACGAACCGGATCAACACCCCCAGCAGCTGGCCAACGGCGATCTGTCCGGGCGAGACCGGCGTGGCGTGCGGACCGTAGTAGAGGCGCTGCCACTTGAAGCCACCCATCACCGGGTAGGTCAGCTCGCCACCGGTCGACATGACCACGGTGGAGATCAACAGCGCCGGCGCGACGAACACGAGGTAGGGGACGCCGTCCACGGTCCCCACGCCGCTGTCGACCAGCGTGCCCAGGCCCAGGCCGAGCGCGACGAGGTAGAGCAGGGGCTCGCCCACCATGTAGATGAGGATCGAGACGAACCAGGCACGCGCCGTGCGCAGCCAGTACTCGACGAAGTACCACCAGCCCCAGCGGCGCGACCGGGCGGCCAGCACCTCGGGCGCCGGAACGCGACCGGAGGATGCGAGTCTTCGGAGATCCTGGGCGGTGTCAGTCAACGAGGGTCCGCCCGGTCAGGTGGAGGAACACGTCCTCCAGCGAGGACCGCCGCACCAGGGAGGTGATCGGCGACAGGCCACGGGAGGTAACCTCCTCCAGCGCCGCCTCACCGTCGTCGGCATAGACCAGGATGCGGTCCGGCAGAACCTCCAGCCGGCTCCCGACACCCTCAAGCCGGTCCACGACCGCCGCGTTGCGCTGGGCGCCGAACCGCACCTCGAGAACCTCTCGGGTGGAGAACTCCCGGATCAGCGCGCGTGGGCTGCCCTCAGCCATGATCCGCCCGCGGTCGACCACGATCAGCCGGTCGCACAGCTGCTCTGCCTCGTCCATGAAGTGGGTCGTCACCACGAGTGTCACGCCCACCTCCTTGAGGCGGAAGAGCCGGTCCCACAGGACGTGGCGAGCCTGCGGGTCCAGGCCGGTGGTCGGCTCGTCCAGGAGCAGCACGCGCGGTTCGTTGATGAGCGAGCGGGCGATCGTGAGCCGCCGCTTCATGCCCCCGGACAGGGACGTCACCTTGGCCTTGGCCTTCTCGGACAGCTGGGCGAACTCCAGCAGCTCATCCGCCTTCTCACGCAGGTAGGAGTGCGGCAGGCCGAAGTAGCGGCCGTAGACGATGAGGTTGTCGCGCACGGACAGCTCGTCGTCGAGGTTGTCCTGCTGCGGCACGACGCCCAGGTGGGCGCGGACCTCCGGCCCGTGCTCGTCGGGGTCGAGACCCGCGACCAACATGGAACCACTCGTGCGGGTCAGCGTGCCGCCGATCATCCGCATGGTGGTCGACTTGCCGGCCCCGTTGGGGCCGAGCAGCCCGAATGACTCCCCCGCCGTGATGGAGAACGAGATCCCGTCGACGGCCCTCGTCTGGCCGTAGGTCTTGGTCAGGTCCTCGGCGACGACGATCGGCGAGGTCGGGACCGGCTCAGCGCGGTCCTCGACAGTGATGGGCACCGGCACCTCTCCCGCTTCTGTCACAGGAGGCATCTTGGACCGCAGGACCCCCACTCGCCAAACCGTTGAGGAGCTGACACGCGAAAGGCGGGTGAGTGCGTCGGTGGGACGCAGTCACCCGCCCTTCGGCGGTGTGCGTGAGGTCAGGGGCGACCGGCGGCGAACAGACCCGGCGAGTAGTTCATGCCGGAGACCTTCGAGCCGTTGAACCCACTGCCGTCACGCAGCGAGTGGATGACCTGGCCGTCGCCCAGGTAGATGGCGACGTGGTAGATGCCGCCGCCGTTGCTGTAGAACAGCAGGTCGCCGCGCTGGATATTGCTCAGCGAGACACGGCTGGTGGCGGAGTACTGGGCGGAGCTGCCGTGCGGCAGGCTGACGCCGACCGAGGCGTAGGCGGCCTTCACGAAGCCGGAGCAGTCGAACCCGCTCCCGCTGTCGGAACCGTAGATGTAGGGCAGGCCCAGGTGGTTGTAGGCCCAGCCGATCGCGCCCTCAGCGCCACCGGACGGCGCCGGGGCCGGGGCCGGCTCCGGCGCGGGTGCCGGCGCAGGCGCCGCCGGAGCGGTGGCGGGTGCACTCTCCCGGCTGTCGGAGCGGCTGGCCGTGGTCTCAGACCTAGCCGCCGCGGCGGACTCCGAGGCGACCGTGGTCTCGGGCTCGGCGACCGGCTCAGGGGCCGGAGTGACGCCGACAAAGCCGAGCTCGCCCATCGGGGCAACCTCGGCGTCCGCAGGCGCCGCGATGGCGCGGGCCGGGCGGTCGATGCGCTCGCTCACCGTGGCGACGTCGCCGGGGAGGGCAACGGCGTCGGCGTTGCGCGGCAGGATCGTCGGGTCCGCCACCGCGGCAACGGTGTCACTCGCGGCGGCGAACTCGGGGGCTGCGCCAACGGCGGCGTCGGGGCCGACGACCGGCTCGAGCGCGGCCATAGCAGCCTGCAGGTCGCCCTGCGACTGGGTGGTGGCCACCAGGACGGAGGAGGCCAGAATGCCACCGGAGGCGGCCACCGAGAAGGTGGACGTCGCCGAGTAGCGGCCCTGGGCCAGGGCGCTAGCGATGCGGCTCGGCGCGCGGTGGCGCCCGCCAGCAGTCAGTTGGGTCACGACATACCTCTCCAGCGCCTACGGGGTTAGCTGTCGGGCTCGGGCTGGAGTTGCCCGGGTCCTTCCTGTCGCCAGGTCGGACCTTCGCCCCAAGGGAGTTGCCTCCCGGGGAATTGGGTTCCCCGCTCTTGTCTGCGGTTACACAGGGGGTCCGAGGACTGGTGACAAGACTCGGCGTCCGGTCCTCGCGGCCAGTCGTATGACGGGCTGTAACGACGGTACATGGTTTGCGCGTCAATGTCACGGCACGGTAACGACGAGTGCTCAGCGTGTCGGGGAGATCACAGGATGGAGTGCCCGGGTGCCCAACCCGTGGTCATTCATAGGGTGACCCCATGACGGACTACGGACACGACCTGATCTTCGGCACCTTCCTCACGCCCTCCAGTGCGGCGACGCAGCGGGTTGTGGACCTGGCGAGGCGCAGCGAGGAGGCGGGTCTGGACCTGGTGACCTTCCAGGACCACCCGTACCAGCCGGCGTTCCTGGACACCTGGACGCTGCTCAGCTACGTCGCAGCGCAGACCGCCCGGGTGCGGCTGGCCCCCAATGTCGCGAACCTGCCGCTGCGTCAGCCCGCGGTCCTTGCTCGCGCGGCCGCCAGCCTGGACCTGCTCTCCGACGGCCGCGTCGAGCTCGGCCTCGGCTCAGGTGCCTTCTGGAAGGCCATCGAGGCGATGGGGGGCCCTCGCCGTTCGCCCGGCCAGGCGGTCCAGTCACTGGAGGAGGCGATTGCCGTCATCCGCGGCATCTGGGACGCCGACAACGCAGCGGTCCTGCGTGTGGACGGAGAGTTCCACCGGGTGGACGGCGCCAAGCGCGGTCCTGCCCCCGCGCACGACATCAGCATCTGGGTCGGTGCCTACAAGCCGCGCATGCTGCGGCTCACCGGGCGCCTGGCCGACGGATGGCTCCCCTCAGAGGGCTACCTCGCGTCATCTGACGACCTGGCGACGGGGAACGCCGTGATCGACGAGGCCGCAGTGGGCGCCGGGCGCGACCCCGCCGCCATCCGTCGTCTCCTCAACGTCTCCGGACCCTCGGGTAGCGCGGACGCCTGGACCCAGCATCTCGCCGACCTCGCCCTCCGGCACGGGATCAGCGGGTTCATCCTGGCGACGGACGACCCTGGCACGATCGAGGCCTTCGGCCACCAGATCGCCCCGGCCGTCCGTGAGCTCGTCGCTGCCGAACGATCGTCCGTGGTGTCGCCCGCCGAGGCGGCCCGGCACCACGCGCCTGCCACCCTGCCCCAGGACCTGGTGGGCGGCTCGCCCGACACGAGCGGGACGGCATACGCCAGCAGGGCGGCAGGGACGGATGCCCGTGGCCAGTACGACCGGCTCGGCGTCCACCCGACCCCGGACGACGGCACCCGCCTCTCGGGGTCAATGCCGTGGGACGAGTCGAGCCGGCCCCGCAGGACGGAGTCCGGGCCGGAGGTGGAGTACACCGCTCAAGGGCGCGCGATGGGAAAGCACCTCATTGACATCCACGACATGCTGCGTCAGGAGCTTGAGCAGGTGCGTGACGTCATCGAGCAGGTCAAGACGATGACCCTCGACGTGGGCTCGGCGCGGTCCTCCCTCAACGAGATGACGATGCGTCAGAACGACTGGACCCTCGGTGTCTACTGCGCCCGCTACTGCACCACGGTGACGCAGCACCACAGCCTGGAGGACGCATCCGTCTTCCCACACCTGCGGGGGGCGGAGGCGGCCTTGGCGCCCGTGCTGGACCGGCTCGAGGAGGAGCACCTCGTGATCCACGACGTGATCGAGCACGTGGACCGTGCGCTGGTGGCCTTCGTCGGCGACCCGGAGGACTTCTCCCGCCTGGACGAGGCGGTCGACGCACTGACCGACACGCTCCTGTCCCACCTGGCCTACGAGGAGGACCAGCTGGTGGAACCGCTGGCACGGCTGGGTTACTACGCCGGCCAGGCCTGACCACCTGTCCCGGCAGTGTTCGGAACGGCGCGCCGGTGAGTGCGTCGTGCACGCCGGTGGGGCTCAGGCGGTCTCGACGTCCCGGCGGAACGTGCTGCCACGGACCGTGGCGTGCAGCCCGGCGAGCATCTCCGACTGCCGCAGCGCCCGGTCGGCGAGGTGCTGGTAGGTGGCGGGGTCCAGTCCGAGCTCGTCGGAGAGCTCGACGAGCGTCTCGAAGAGCCCGGCCTTGCCGTTCACCGCTGCGCGCAGCAGCTCCAGCTCCAGGTGGACCGTCATCGGCGAGGTGCTGAAGAGGCGGCCGTTCAGCTTCAGCCGGCCGAGATGCTCCGCCGCCCACGCCAGCGCCTGCCGGTGCCGCCGCTGCCTGAGACCGAGGTCATCGATCAGTCGTGCGAGGAGGTCGCGCTCCTCCTCCAGCTCGGCAGCGAACGTCCGTAGCTGACCGAGCTCGTCGCCATAGTCGTCCGCCATCCGCCGCGCACGGTACAGCCCGCCGGTCGCGCCCGTCAGGTGGTCCGACAGATAGAGGCCGAGCAGGTCCATGTCCAGCGTGTCTCGAAACATCACGTCTCCAGGTGGTCAGTAGGTCAGGACGGTGTGCCGCATCCGGTGCATCAAGGCGCCGCGCCATCGCGCTGCTCCCCCTCGGCGACGGCCTGGTCGAGGTCATCATCGGACAGGGCCCGCTCGTCCGGGTCCGCCGTCTCCTCGTGGGGCTCAGGAGCGAACTGCAACCCGTCCATATAGGGGGTCGGCTGCCCGCGCCGCGCGTTGAGGAACTCCTGGACGTAGTAGTCACGCGCCTCCTGCATGTCGCGCTCCCCCGTCACGATGTCGTGGACCAGGTTCAGCGCCAGCGCGTTGGCCTGGACGTCGTGGCACCGCGCCGAGACCTCTCCGGCCGTCCGGTCGACCACCACGCTGCCGTCGAAGTGCGCGATCGTCGAGACCTTCTCGGGCGCCACCCGGTAGTTGACGACCGACTCGACGCAGTCGATGTGCGGCGCCGGGAAGTTGTGCTCGTAGAACGCCTTGGTGGCGATGATCCGCTTCCACGAGCCGGCGTCGTGCCACACCAGCTGGGTCGGCGTCGCCTCGTCGGGCTTCCCGAACTCGTCGATCACCTGCTGAGCCGCCTCGCGCGACTCCTCCGGCCAGTCACTGGGAATGCTGGACTCCGGCACAGCGTCCTCCTCGGGTCGTGGTGCACCCACGCTAGAAGCGGTGCTGCCGACCGGCGACCCAGAACGGTGGGCACCGCATGAGGGTCAGCTCAGCGCGTGGTCCGCTCCATCCGCAGCCGGCCGGTAACCGGCACCGTCAGGGTCTGGACCTCCCCGTAGCGGTCGAGCTGCCCGTAGTCGGTCACCTGCACCCTGACCCGGACCGGTGAGACCTCCACGAGCTGGACCCGGATCCAGTCATCGCCCTCACGCAGCTGCCAGTGCTCGGCGAGGTAGCTCATGCCCACACCGTGCAGGCGGTCCTCGGCCTCCGCCCGGTCGCCGCCGTCGCTGAGCGGGTGCCCGAACACGGTCAGTGGTCGCCACCCGGCGTCGTCCTGCGCCACGAACCCGATCAGCTCGCCGTCCTCGCGGCGCACCGCAACCCAGCCCTTGGCGTACTGCGTCCTCATGCGGTGACCCTGGCAGGCCGCAGCCGCTCGAGCAACAGGTTTGCGCTGCACGCACAGTGAGCTCAGCCCGCCACAAACTCGCTGTCTCGGCGCGCTGGGCACTGGCAGAATGGCCGGGTGACGACCATCCCACGGGCGCTGGACACCGCGGAGGTCCACTCCCTGCAGACCCGCACCGTGACCACGCTGATGGGCAGTCAGGTGCTGGGCGGGATCGGCGTCGCCAGCGGCATCGCCGTCGCCGCGCTCGTGGCCGCCGACGTGAGCGGACGCGACGACCTCTCCGGCCTCGCCAACACCAGCCAGGTCCTGGGCGGAGCCCTCCTGACCATCCCGATCGCCGCTCTGATGGCGGCGCGCGGCCGGCGGGTCGGGCTGGCCACGGCCTACCTGATCGGCACCGTCGGGGCGGCGCTGGCGATCACCGCCACCATCCTGGGCAGCTTCGTCCTCCTGCTGCTGGGCACCGCACTGTTCGGCGCGTCCACGACAGCCAACAGCCAGGCCCGGTATGCCGCGGTCGACCTTGCCGAGCCGCGTCTGCGGGGACGTCAGCTGAGTCTGGTGGTCTGGGCCACCACGATCGGGTCCGTCGTCGGACCCAACCTGTTCGGTCCCGGCAAGGCCGTGGCCCTGCGGCTCGGGCTGCCGGAGCTGGCCGGCGCGTGGCTGTTCAGCGCCGGAGGTTTCGTGCTCGCCGCCATCGTGGTCCAGCTGATGCTGCGCCCGGACCCGTTGCTGACGGCGCGCGCGCTGGCCGACCACGGCACCCCGGTGGGTGAACGGGTCCCCGAGCGCGGGTCGATTCTCCACGGCCTGCGCACCATCGCTGCCTCGCCGGTCATTCTTCTGGGCACCCTCGCCGTCACCGGTGGCCATGTCGTCATGGTCGCGATCATGGTGATGACGCCCATCCACATGGAGCACGGCCATGCCGAGGTCGAGGTGATCGGCTTCGTGATCTCGGTGCACATCCTCGGGATGTTCGGTCTTTCGCCCGTCGCCGGCTACCTCACCGACCGGTTCGGGTCGCGTCCGGTGATCCTGCTCGGCGTCGTGATCCAGGTCGCCGCGGCCGTGCTGGCCGCCCTTTCCGAGGTCGGCTGGTCGCTCGGGCTGCTCCTCGGGCTGTTCCTGCTCGGCCTGGGCTGGTCCTGCACGATGGTCGCCGGCTCCGGCCTCATCGCCGCGGGGGCGGCGGTGCGTGACCGCGCCGCGGTCCAGGGCGCGTCGGACCTCGTGATGGGCCTCTCTGCCGCACTCGCGGGTGGACTGGCCGGCGTGGTAGTGCAGCATCTCGGCTACGACTGGCTCGGCGCCATCGGCGCGGTCCTCGCCCTCACTCTCGGCGCCTACACGTTGCTGCGTGGCCGGCAGGCCGTCCTCACAGGGCCTTGAGCACCGACTCGACCGCGTCCTTGGCGTCCCCGAAGAGCATCCGGCTGTTGTCGCGGAAGAACAGCGGGTTCTGGACGCCCGCGTAGCCGCTCGCCATCGATCGCTTCAGCACCACGACCTCACGGGCCTTCCACACCTCGAGCACCGGCATACCGGCGATCGGTGAGGCGGGCTCGTCGATCGCCGCCGGGTTGACGGTGTCGTTGGCGCCGATGACGAGGACGACGTCGGTCTCGGGCAGGTCGTCGTTGATCTCGTCCATGCCGAGCACGATGTCGTAGGGCACCTTGGCCTCGGCCAGCAGGACGTTCATGTGACCGGGCAGCCGCCCCGCGACCGGATGTATGCCGAACCGCACGTCGGTGCCCATCTTGCGCAGCCGTGCGCTGAGCTCCGCGACGGGATACTGCGCCCTGGCGACGGCCATGCCGTAGCCGGGGGTGATGACGACGCTCTTGGCGTGCCGGAGCAGCTCGGCCACCTCGGCGGCGTTGCTCTCGCGGAAGTCCCCGTAGTCTGCGTCGCTCTCGAAGGTGGTCCCCTCGCTGCCGAAGCCACCGGCGATGACGGAGAAGAACGAGCGGTTCATGCCCAGACACATCAGGTAGCTCAGGATCGCACCCGAGGAACCCACGAGCGCGCCGGTGACGATCAGCAGGTCGTTGCCGAGCAGGAACCCGGCCGCGGCGGCCGCCCATCCGGAGTAGCTGTTGAGCATCGAGACGACGATCGGCATGTCCCCGCCGCCGATCGAGGCCACGAGGTGCCAGCCGAAGGCCAGGGCGATCACGGTCATGAGCAGCAGCGGTAGCAGGGCGTGGCTGGCGACGAACCACACCAGCAGCCCGACCGAGGCGAGCAGAGCCACCAGGTTGAGCAGGTGCCGGCGCGGCAGCATCAGCGGGTTGGCGTTGATCCGCCCGCTGAGCTTGAGCGCGGCCACGACCGAGCCGGTGAAGGTGACGGCACCGATGAAGATGCCGAGGAAGACCTCGACGAGGTGGATCGTCTCCTCCGAGCCGCTCAGCTCGCCGGGCGCCAGATAGGCGTTGTAGCCGATCAGCACCGCGGCGATGCCGACGAAGCTGTGCAGGAGCGCGATGAGCTGCGGCATCCCGGTCATCTCGACGACGCGGGCTCGCCACAGCCCGATGCTGGCTCCGACGGCCATCGCGGCGGCGATCAGCGCGAGCGTCAGACCAGGATTGTCGGCCCGTTCCGCGGCGAGCCAGATCGTGGCGGCGAGGGCGATCGTCATGCCGATGATGCCGAAGGTGTTGCCGCGCCGGGCGGTCTCGTGCTTCGACAGGCCAGCCAGGGCGAGCACGAACAGCACGGCCGCGATGATGTATGCCGCCTGCACCAGGTTGAGGGTCATGCCGACTCCTCCCGGCGGAACATCCGCAGCATTCGTCCGGTCACCGCAAAGCCGCCGAACACGTTGATGCTGGCCACCACGGTGGCCGCCAGCGCCAGGCTCCGCACCAGGAGGTTGTCGTTGCCTACCTGCAGGAGGGCACCGACGAGGATGATGCCGCTGATCGCGTTCGTCTCGGCGAGCAGCGGCGTGTGCAGCGCGTGTGTGACGTTGCTGATTACGTAGAAGCCGACGATGACCGCGAGGGCAAAGACGGTGAAGTGGCCGAGGAAGGCTGTCGGCGAGACGCTCGCCACGAGGGCGAACAGGACTGCGCCGAGCCCCATCGCGACGTAGCCGCGCCGTGGGTCCTTGGGCTTGGCCGGCTGGGCGTCGACCACGGGCTCCGTGGAGACGTCGGCTGCCGGCGGTGGCGCCGCGGAGACGCTGACCGGTGGCGGTGGCCACAGGACCTGGCCCTCGTGAGTCACCGTCAGGCCGCGCTGCACCTCGTCCTCGAGGTCCAGGACGAGCTGGCCGTCCTTGTCGGGGGTGAGGAGGGCCACGAGGTTGCCGACGTTGGTGCCGTAGAGCTGTGACGCCTGGGTCGGCAGGCGGGCCGGCAGGTCGGTGTACCCGATGATCTTCACACCGTTCGGCGTGCTGATGACCTCCCCCGGGACGGTCAGCTCGCAGTTGCCGCCGTTGCGGGCGGCCATGTCGACGAGCACGCTGCCCGGCCGCATGGCCGCGATGGTCTCCGCGGTGACCAGCGTGGGCGCGGGCCGGCCGGGGATCAGCGCCGTGGTGATCACGATGTCCGCCGCGGCGCACTCCCGGGCGTAGACCTCCATGGCCCGACGCTGCAGGTCCTCGCCCATCTCCTTCGCGTAGCCGTCGGCACTCGTCGCCTGGTCGCCCAGGTCGATGTGCACGAACTCCGCGCCCATCGACTCGACCTGCTCCCCCACCTCTGGCCGGATGTCGAAGGCGCGCACCACCGCGCCGAGGCTGCTCGCCGTGCCGATGGCTGCCAGGCCCGCGACGCCGGCACCGATGACGAAGACCTTGGCCGGGGGCACCGTGCCCGCAGCCGTCACCTGGCCGGTGAAGACCGAGCCGTACACGTTGGCCGCCTCGACAACCGCCCGGTAGCCACCGATGTTGGCCATCGAGGAGAGCACGTCCAGCGACTGGGCACGCGAGATCCGCGGCACCGCGTCCATCGCGAGGGCGGTGACCCCTGCCTCGGCCAGCGCCTCGAGCAGCTCCGGGCTCTGCGCCGGCGCGAGCTGGGCGGCCACGAAGGCACCGGGCCGCAGCCTGAGGACCTCGTCGAGCTCCGGAGGACCGACCTTGATCACCATGTCCGCGCCCCAGACTGCGGGGCCGGGGTCCATGGTGGCTCCGGCCGCGGCATACAGCTCGTCGGGGTAGCTCGCCCGCTGGCCGGCGCCGGCCTGCACGACGACCTGGTGACCCAGCTCCGTCAGGTTGCCCACGGTCTGCGGCGTGGCGGCCACCCGCGTCTCGCCGGGTTGCGACTCCGTGGGTACGCCGATCAGCACAAGGGCTCCTTTGCCTCGGTCTAAGGCCGGCACGCGGCCCCGACGCTTCGCAGGCTACAAGAGTGCAGCCACGCCCTTGCACCCAACCACCGTGAATGGTGTGGTGATCTCGCTCACTGCGCAGGAGCGACGTGCGAGACGCGCACCCCGTCATCGCCGAGACGGAAGGACAGACCGGACAGATCCGGGACGACAAGGTCCGCCAGGGGCGCGAGCTCCTCCGCGCTAGAGGTCGTCACGACGGCGACGGTCGCCGCCCCCGCGGCCCGACCCGCGCGCAGCCCGGCCGGGGCGTCCTCGACGACGAGGCACCGGCGCGGGTCCGCCCCGAGCCTGTCCGCCGCGACCAGGTAGGGCTCGGGATCCGGCTTGCCCCGGCTGATGTCATCGGCCGTCACCAGCACCGCCGGCGCGGTGAAACCTGCCGCGGCGAGGCGCACCTCCATGAGCTCGCGCGAGGCAGAGGTGACGATGGCTCCGCGCCAGCCGACGGCCGCCACCGCCTCCGTCGCACCGGGCAGCGCCACGATGCCCTCGAGGTCCGCGAGCTCGCGACGGTCGATGTCGGCCGTGGCCGTGACGGGGTCGAGGTGCGGTGCGACAGCCGCGATGATGCCGCTGGTGGGCACACCGTGGAACCCGATGAGGGACTCGGCGGGCACCCCGTGGTCCGCGGCCCACGCCAGCCACGAGCGGACGACGGCCTCGCGGGAGTCGATCAGCGTGCCGTCGTTGTCGAACAGGATGGCTTCGAAGAGCTCGCAGGTGACGTCACGCACGCGTGTCGCCACCCCTTCCGGGGTCCGGTGCGGTCTGGTTGTCGCCCAGCCGCTCCGTTGTGAAGGTGAAACCGTGCCGCCGCAGCCGCTCGACGAGAGCGTCACCCAGGGCAGTGGCCGGCGTCAGAACCCCGGCGCCGGCCCCCTCTCCCCCGGCCAGTGCAAGACCGGACTGCCCGAACATCACCGCCGTACCGTCATACCCCGGGTCCAGGTCGGCTGCGACGATCGTGCGGTAGCGGACGCCGCTGTCCGTCCCGGCCACGATCTCCATCGTGAAGCCGCCGCGCGCCCGCTGCTGCTCGGACGGTCCCTGCCCCGGTGCCGGCAGCAGCCGGTCGAGCACTGCCCGGGTCGGTGAGAAGGCCAGTCCCACGCCGGCAGCCGTCACGGCACCCACGGCCCCCGCACCACGCAGCGCACCCCGCACGCCTCGCCCGACGTCGTGCAGCTCGCGGTAGCGGAACCCGGCTCCGTAGCCCTCCTCCACCAGCGAGTGCGAGCGCCGGACCAGAGGGGCGTTGAAGCCACCCATGACGAACGGCACGCGCCAGCGGTCCGAGCCCGGTTCCCGGCGCACCGGCGGCCTCAGGCGATCCAGGACCGTATGCCGACCGCCCGGCTTCCCTGCAGGGCGGCGGTGCGGGGTGGGTGCCGACAGCGCCGTGGGGTTCGCCAACACCCGGCGAGCAGCCGGGTCCGTGCGTGCCGCCATCACTTGCTGGCGCATCGAGTCGATGGTCCCGCCGGAGAACCCGCCCCGTAGCCGCCGCACGGTTAGGACGGTGTCGGCCAGCCCGCCGGCGTCCTCGTCCCGGGCCCGCTGGGCCGTGAGCCACACCCCGAGGTCGGACGGGACGGAGTCGAAGCCGCAGGCGTGCACGATGCGAGCTCCTGACCGCTGGGCTACCTCGTGCAGCTCGGAGACTGACTGGTGGACGAACAGCACCTCACCGGTCAGGTCGGCGTAGTGGGTGCCCGCCTCCGCACAGGCGCGGACCAGTGGGAGGCCGTTCACGGCATACGGCCCGACGGTGGTGGCCACCGCTGTGGCGCGTTGCGCAAGTGCGTCGCAGGCCGCCGGATCGGCGACGTCGATCTGGACGAGCGGCCAGTCGTGAGCCGCAGCGGGGAGCTCTGCGCGCAGGCGATCGAGCCGGTCGCCGGAGCGCCCTGCAAGCGCGATGCGCACCCCCGTCGGGGCGGCCTCGGCCAGGTGGGCGGCGGTCAGCCGACCGACGAAGCCGGTCGCGCCGACGAGGACGAGGTCGAACTCACGATCCATCAGGCCATCCTGTCAGGGAGGCGGCAGCGCCGGTGGCGGCCCACCACCCTGAGGATCGCCCTGAACCCGAGAACATCACCCCCAAACCGAGAAGCTGGCCCTTGACCCGAGGAAACTTGTCGGGTTGAGGGGCACATTCCTGGGTCGGGACTGGAGGGCGCTCTCGGCAGAGTGCGTCACCTCACACCAACCGCAGCATCCTGCGCGGCGTCACAGAGGCATGAGAGGAAGAGTGCTCCGCGGCCTGGGCTCGGCCGGACTGGTTGTCGCGCTGTCCGTCGCAGGCTGTTCGGGGACTCCCCCGGGATCGGTCACCCCAGCCACTCAAGCCCCCACGTCGGTAGCTGACGACACAGCGACCACCTCCGATCCAGGTACGGCTGTCCCCTCCCCCACGTCGGAGCCCACCACCGCGCCAACGACCACGCCGCCACCAAGTGCGCCTGCGTCCCCCACGACCACGCCAGCGCCGGCCGCCCCGACCACACCGTCGACGCCGCCGGCGACACAGCTGGTGGAGCTCTGGAGCGGCCTGGACATCGAGTCGTTCGACACCGAACGCCAGGTAGTCGCCCTGACGTTCGACGGTGGTGCCTCCGATGCCGGGGTCCAGGACATCCTCGACACGCTGGAGGCGGAGGACGTGCCCGCGACCTTCTTCGTCACCGGTGACTTCGCACGCGCCTATCCCGACAGCGTGCGGGCGATGGCTGAGGGAGGACACCCGGTCGGCAACCACAGCGACACGCACCCGCACTTCCCCGCGTCGACGAACGAGGAGATCCGTGCCGAGCTGGCCGCGGCCGACTCGGCGATAAGGCCGCTGACCGGAGCGTCGACCGCCCCGCTGTTCCGGTTCCCGTTCGGCGACCGCACTCCGCTGGACATCACGGTCGTCAACCGTGCCGGCTACATCCCGATCCGCTGGACCGTCGACACGCTGGGCTGGCAGGGCACCTCTGGTGACATCACCGCAGCTATCGTCCGACAGCGCGTGCTGGACACGCTCCGTCCGGGTCAGGTGGTCCTCATGCACGTCGGCGCCCACCCCACGGACGGGTCGACCCTGGATGCCGACGCGCTCCCGGGAGTCATCACGCGACTGCGAGACCGGGGCTACGACTTCGTGACCGTGCCGGACCTGCTCGTCGACGGCCCCTGAGCGCGACAGCCCGGGCTGCCCCTCGTGTCGCCCGCAGCGCGCACCACCTTCCTAAGCAAGTTCCGGGGTGTCCCGGGTCACACTCCCCAGCTGCCTCTTCCCTGCACCCTATTTTCACCATAGTATTGGTGGAAATAGGAGGGAACATCATGACGATCACTGCGGACCACGCCGAAGACGTCTTCCACCGCCGGCACAACACCACTCCACGGCTCCCGATCACGGCGCCCCCGTTCCGCGCGGCCCCTGCCCGACAGCGGCGGGAGCCCGTCCCGGCCGCCACTTCTGGTGTCACGGCACTCCACCGGGAGCAGGAACGACGACTCCTGCTCGCCGACCTGACCTCCCCCTGGGCGTACCTCGCACACCTGCGGTTCGACCAGCCGGGACACGAGAACACCGAGGCCACGGAGCGGCCCGTCTGGTGGGCGATCCAGCCACCGACCGGCCGCCCACTGGTCGGACTGAGGGGCCCTGGACCCGAGCGGGAGCGGCTGCGTCGCGAGCTCGACGCCGTGCGGGCCGTCGCGAGCGAGGACGAAATACTGCCGGACGACGTGCCGGCCGTGCTCCCGCACCCTCGACCGGTGGCTGCGGCCTTCGCGGAGGCGGTAGACCTCGGTCGCGGTCCGCAGGTGCGCGCGCTCCTGCTGCGCACGTTCTGGCTCGAGGGGCGCGACATCGGCGATCCCGAGGTGTTGCGGCGCATCCTGCCCTCGGTCCTGGTGGACGACGGCTACCCGTGCACCGGCGACCCGCGGCGGGAGTGGGGGTATGTCGTGTCCCCCCAGCGCCAGCCCCTCTCCAACGCGGCCTATCACCTGCTGGAGCGCTGGCAGGGCCGCTGGGCCGAGCTGGGCCGACCCGGTCCAGTGACTCTGGTCGGCCCCGAAGGGCCCCGGTCTCACCTTGAGGCGCTGCCCGGCGCCACCGCGACGCACGCGGCCTGACCCACCCGCAGACCGTCACAGCCCTCCAGGAGGAACTCATGACCTGCCTTGCCCAAGCCGAGCACACGACATACGCCAGCCAACCCGACCTGCTGCGGGTGGGCGAGACGGGCACCTACCGCTACCGGGTCGAGCTACTCCGCGTGGTCTCGCCGGTCGTGCTCGAGGTGGGGCTGGTGCCGGCGGGGCTGCCCGTTCCCTACCGGCCCGGGCAGTACGTCCTGGTCGGGTCGGCGCAGGGTGACGTGCCCGAGCGCGCCTACTCCGTCGCCAACGCCCCCCGCGCCGACGGGCGGGTGCGGCTCCTGGTGACCAGGTACGCGGGCGGGGTGACCAGCGGGTGGATCCACCGGGGCCTGGCTCGGGGCGACGAGGTGCTGCTCACCGGGCCGTACGGCACGCTCGTCGCCGACCCGACGCGCGACGGGCCCGTGCTGCTCCTTGCAGCCGGCTGTGGCGTGGCGCCGATCAGCGCCGTCGCCGAGTCACTGGTGACCGACCGTCCGGACCGCCGGGTGACCCTGTGCTTCTCCGGGCGAACCTCCGCCCATGTCCTGCAGCGGGCCAGGTTCGAGGCGATGCAACGTCGCCACGCGCAGTTCCGCTATGTGGTCACGCTGACCCGGGACCGCACGGCCCCGTGGCACCGGCGGCTCCCTGACCTCCTGGGCAAGCTGGTCGGAGACCTCACCGCGTGGGAGGTTCTGATCGCGGGCAACGAGAACTTCGTGCGTGCCTGCCGTGCCGAGGTGCAGGCGCTGGGAGCTCCTGCGGCGGCCGTCCGCACCGAGGAGTTCTTCGCCGATCCGGTCCCCTGGAGCGACGGCCTCCCGCCCCTGGCAAGCGCGGCGCGCACATCGTGAGGATCTACACGGGCCTCGGCGACGACGGCAGCACGGGTCTGCTCTTCGGCGGCCGGGTCACCAAGGACAGCGCGCTCGTGGAGTTCGCCGGGGCGGTCGACGAGGCGGTGGCCCTGCTGGGCGTTGCCCGGGCCGCCGCCAGCGAGGCGTGGCCGGAGCTCGCCGGTGAGCTGTTGACGGTGCAGCGCGCACTGTTCGTGGCCGCGGCCGACGTCATGGCCAACCCGGCCGGCCGGGACCGGTTGGTGCCCGGGATCTCCCTGATGACGGACCACCTGGTGGCAAGCGTGGAAGAGGCCATCGACGCGTCCACTGCCGAGCGCCCCCTGCGGACCGCCTTCGTCGTGCCTGGTGGGACCCCCGAGTCGGCAGCACTGGACGTCGCACGCACGGCGGTGCGTCGTGCCGAGCGCCGCCTGGTGACCGTCGCCCGGCTGGACGTCGCCCCCGTCTCGAGCGCCGTCCTGCGATACCTGAACCGCGTGTCGGACCTGCTCTACGTGCTGGCCCGGCGCACCGCGCCGGAGGAGGAGCCGCTCAGCCACGAGGCGACGGGCTGAGCAACGCCCTGAGGTGTGCGCTCGCGGGCCGCGCTTCCCCGGTGGACCATGAACCATGGGATCCGGGCAGGTGCAACCCATCCTCGAGGCGCTGAAGTCGGTGGCCGTCGCGCTGAAGGAGGACTCGATCCCGTTTGCCCTGGCGGGCGGCTACGCGGTGTA
>DATGRS010000032.1:0-22007 GCA_035303365.1 Ornithinicoccus sp. | reverse complement strand
CCGGACGCGCCCATCCGCAGGCGTTCGCATTCATCGACTGCGTGACGTGGGGCGGACCCTGAGCACCCAGCCGCCACGAACGGCCCCAGAGGTCGCCGTCCTCCGGGCTGCCTCCTGGGCTCAGTCTGACCGTCAGGCGCTCACGTTGTTGGCGATGTCGGTCCAGCAACGACTGGTGCCGCCGGCGCGCTTGCAGGAAGCATGGGCGGCGACGCAGCGGCACCCACGCCGGGCTCTGCTGACTCAGGCGGTCCCGCTGGTCTGCGACGGCGCCCACGCGCTCGGCGAGATCGACTTCGCCCGGATCTGTCGGCGCCGTGGACTACCGGAACCGTCGAGGCAGGTCCTGCGACGCACACCGCAGGGCAAGGTCTACCTCGATGTCTACTTCGACGACTTCGCCGTCCATATCGAGATCAACGGTGCGCAGCACTATGTCGGGCTTGCCCCGGTGGCTGACGCACGACGTCGCAACGACCGCACCCTGGCATCGGACCTCACGATCGAGATCCCTGTGCTCGGCCTGCTGGTCGATGAGGACACGTTCATCGACCAGGTCCGCCAGGCACTGCGCCAGCGCGGTTGGCGTGGACGAGCTGCGTGACACCGACTTCGCAATCCGCCCGGGGACCGGAAGGTCATGCGAATCCAGGGCTCCAACCCTGGCACTGCATCACCTAGCGCGGTCTAGCGCTACGGGAGCGGCCGCGAAGGATGCCGGGGAACTGCGGGAGCGGCCGCGAGGGATGCCGGGGCGCTGACGACGCGAGGCCCTCCGCTCAGCCGGTGGCAGCGGTGACTACCGGCTTGTAGGCCGGGCGGCCCGCCTCATAGGCGGCGATGTCGTCCTCGTGCTGCAGGGTGAGGGAGATGTCGTCCAGGCCGTTGAGCAGCCGCCAGGCGACGTAGTCGTCCACCTGGAACGTGGTCACGATGTCGCCCGCGGTGATCCGCCGCTCCGGCAGGTCGACCGTGACGGTGGCACCGGGCTCGTTCTCCAGGTACTTCAGCAGCAGCTCGACGTCGGGCTGGGCCACCTGGGCGGTCAGCAGCCCTCCCTTGCCGCTGTTGCCGCGGAAGATGTCGCCGAACCGGGAGGAGACCACGACCTTGAAGCCGTACTGCTGGAGCGCCCAGACGGCGTGCTCCCGACTGGACCCGGTGCCGAAGTCTGGCCCGGTCACCAGCACGGAGCCCCCGGCATACGCGGGGGTGTTCAGCACGAACGAGGGGTCCTCCCGCCAGCGGGCGAAGCAGCCGTCCTCGAACCCGGTCCGGCTGACCCGCTTCAGGAAGTGCGCCGGGATGATCTGGTCGGTGTCGACATTGCTGCGACGCAGCGGGACCCCGACGCCAGTGTGGGTGCTGAACCTCTCCATCAGGCCGACACCTCCTCGTGCGTCACGGCGGGGGTATGCCGTGCGGCCGGCTCTGTCGCCCCGGCCGGGTCCAGCAGGTCGGTAGGGGAGGACAGCGTGCCGCGCACCGCGGTGGCCGCGGCGACTGCGGGGCTGACCAGGTGGGTGCGCGAGCGGGCGCCCTGACGGCCCTCGAAGTTGCGGTTGGACGTGGAGGCGCAGCGCTCCTGCGGGGCCAGCTGGTCGGGGTTCATCCCCAGGCACATCGAGCAGCCGGCCAGCCGCCACTCGGCGCCGGCGTCGGTGAAGACCTCGTCAAGCCCCTCGGCCTCGGCCTGGAGCCGCACCGCGTGCGAGCCGGGGACCACCATCATCCGCACGGAGTCGGCGATCCGCCGGCCGCGCAGCACCTCGGCCGCGACGCGCAGGTCCTCGATCCGGCCGTTGGTGCAGGAGCCGAGGAAGACGGCGTCGACACTGATCTGCCGCATCGGCGTGCCCGCGGTCAGCCCCATGTACTCCAGGGCACGCTCGGCGTTGCCGCGGGCGTCGTCGTCGCCCAGCGCGTCAGGGTCGGGGACAGCATCGTCGAGGGAGACCGACTGCCCGGGGTTGGTGCCCCAGGTGACGTAGGGCGTCAGCGTGCTGGCGTCGATGGTCACCTCGGCGTCGAACACCGCGTCGTCGTCGGTGCGCAGCTCGCTCCACGCCTGCACGGCAGCGTCCCAGTCGGCCCCGGACGGCGCGTGCGGACGCCCCTTGACGTAGTCGAACGTCGTCTGGTCCGGCGCCACCATGCCGGCTCGGGCGCCGGCCTCGATCGACATGTTGCAGATCGTCATGCGCCCCTCCATCGAGAGCGCCTCGATCGCCGGGCCGCGGTACTCCAGCACGTAGCCCTGGCCACCGGCGGTGCCGATCCTGTTGATCACCGCCAGGATGATGTCCTTGGCGCTCGCACCAGGGGCCAGCTCACCGGTCACGTTGATCGCCATCGTGCGGAACGGCCGCAGCGGCAGGGTCTGGGTGGCCAGCACGTGCTCCACCTCGGAGGTGCCGATCCCGAGGGCCAGCGCCCCGAACGCCCCGTGCGTGGAGGTGTGGCTGTCTCCGCACACGATCGTCATCCCGGGCTGGGTCAGCCCCAGCTCCGGGCCGATCACGTGCACGATTCCCTGGCCCAACCGGCCACGACGGTGGTGCACGATGCCGAACTCCGCACAGTTCTGCGTCAGCGCCTCCAGCTGGGTGCGCGACACCGGGTCGGTCACCGGGCCCAGCGTGGTCGGCACGTTGTGGTCCTCGGTGGCCACGGTCAGGTCGGGGCGGCGCACGGTGCGTCCGGTCTGCCGCAGACCCTCGAAGGCCTGGGGCGAGGTCACCTCGTGCACCAGGTGCAGGTCGATGTAGAGGAGGTCCGGTTCACCCTCTGCCTGCCGCACGACGTGCGAGTGCCAGACCTTCTCGGCCAGCGTGTGTCCCATTGCTCCTCCTCCACAAACTCTTTGTGCCCGGCCCCCTGTTGGGCCGGGCAGGTTTGCGGGACACTGTAGCCGTGCTGCTTGACGCTGGGTAAAGCAGCCCGGGGATCGGAGCAGTCATGGCGGCAGCAACCTCGTTCAACGGCCTGAGCGTGCTGGCCGACTATCCGTCGGCCTCGTTCACGGCGCCGGGGTTCAAGGTGGTCTATGCCCGTTCCCGAGCGGTCTGCGTGATCCTGGAGGCGTGGGCGCGGCGCTGGCACCGCGACGTCGAGCCGATCGCCCGGTCGGACCGCGACAACTGGTTCAAACCCCGTGAGCGGAAGTCTCAGACCAAGGCCGGCGCGTTCGACCTGATCGGGATCCACTGCTACCGGCCGCCGGGCACCAAGGTCGGGACGGGCGACCAGAGCAACCACCGGTCCGCCTCCGCGATCGACATCAACGGCCACCTGCACCCCTACGAGCCGACCGTCACCGGCACCTACAGCGACGGGTTCACCCAGGACCAGCGCGACCTGGTCCGAGCCATCGCCGCCTCCGTTCGGGACGATGGCGGCGCCGTCATCGGTCGCTCGGGTCTCGACTTCGCCAAGGGCAAGCGCGACGGGATGCACCTGGAGATCGCGCCGGGCGCCAGCGAGGAGCAGGTCGCGCAGGCGGCGCTGAGGTTCGAGGACGAGATCGGCCGGTCCTCGCGGTTCCCGGTCTGGTACCACGGAGCGTTCGGGCACGACGTCGCCCGGTTCCAGGCCTTCCTGGACGACGCGGGCCTCGCGGTCGGGAAGGTGGACGGCAAGGCAGGCGACCGCACCATCGGCGCCGTCGAGGCCTTCCAGAAGTCGAGCGGCCTCAAGGACGACGGCAGAGTAGGCCCGCTGACGCTCAGCGCCGCAGGCCTGGACGGTCCGGGCCTCGCGGGCGGCCCGGTCCTGCCGGACCAGGGACCGACCGGGGCGGAGGAGCTCGGGCTGGAAGGGCCTATCGTGCAGACTGACGAGATCTAGGTCGGCAGCACACGGGAGGCATCGTGTCAGAGGCAGTGGCGGTGCGCCCGGGTGCGCAGGCAGGCGGCGGACGGACCCATCGGCTCGGGGTCATCGGAGGCGACGGGATCGGGCCGGAGGTCACCCAGGCCGCCCTGACCGTGCTGGACGCCGCAGAGTCCCGCTTCGGCTTCACCACGGAGCGCACCGACGTTCCTCTCGGAGCGGACAACTACCTGGAGACCGGTGAGCTGCTCTCCGACGACGCCGTCGGTCTGCTGCGTGAGCAGGACGCCATCCTGTTCGGCGCCATCGGCAGCCCCAAGGTCACCCCGGGCATCCTCGAGCGGGGCATCATCCTGGCCCTGCGCGGAGCCCTGCGCCAGGCGATCAACCTGCGCCCCGTCCGGCTCTATCCCGGCGTGCCCACCCCGATCGCGGGACTGACCCCCGAGCGGTGCGACATGGTCATCGTCCGGGAGAACACCGAGGGCAGCTACGTCGGCGGGGGCAACACGGTGCACCGGGGCACCCACGCGGCGGTGGCCACCCAGGGCTCGGTCAACACCTGGTATGCCGTGCACCGCGCCGTCGACTTCGCGTTCCGCCTGGCGGAGCAGCGCCGCGGCCGGGTCACCCTGTGCCACAAGACGAACGTGCTGGTCGAGGCCGGCGCACTATGGACCGACGTGGTCGACGAGGTCGCGGCCCGCTTTCCCGGTGTCGAGCACGACTACGTCCACGTCGACGCCATGTGCATGCACCTGCCGGTGGCCCCCGAGCGCTTCGACGTCGTCGTCACCGACAACCTCTTCGGCGACATCATCACCGACCTGGGTGCGGTGCTCCAGGGCGGACTGGGCGTGGCCGCGAGCGGCAACCTCAACATCGAGGGCTCCGCGCCGAGCATGTTCGAGCCGGTCCACGGCTCCGCCCCCGACATCGCCGGGCGCGGCTGGGCCAACCCCGCCGGCGCCGCGCTGTCGCTCGCACTGTGCCTGGCCAGCCTGGGCGAGGGTGAGGCGGCAGCAGCGGTGGAGTCCGCGACGGCCGCCGTCCTCGCCGACCTCCCGGCCCTGTCAGGGGCGCAGATGGGCGCCTCGACGGCCGGGCTGGGCGAGCGGATCGCGGCCGGTGTGGCCCAGGGCGCCGACGGGGCCGGTCTCGGCGGCGCCTCCACCAGCCTGATGACCCAGCTCGCGGCCGTGCAGGCGGGGTTGGCGTCCTGACCGCGTGCCGGGCTGGCAGACTGGACTCACCATGAGCGGACCTCAGGATCCAGGCACGCCGTCGGTGCCGTTCCCCGCACGGGTCGTGGTGGACCTGGCGGCGATCAGGCGCAACGTCGGTGTGCTCAAGGAGCGCGCCGGGGCGGCGGAGGTCATGGCCGTGGTCAAGGCCGACGCCTACGGCCACGGCCTGGTCCCCTCGGCGCGTGCCGCGCTGGCCGGAGGCGCCTCGTGGCTAGGGGTCGCGCAGCTCGCGGAGGCCATGACGCTGCGCGCGGCCGGGATCACGGCCCCGGTCCTGTCGTGGCTGCACGCGCCCGGTGCCGGCTTTGCGCCTGCGATCGAGGCCGACATCGACCTGGGCGTGTCCGCTCCCTGGATGCTGGACGAGGTCGGCGCGGCCGCGCGCCAGACGGGCCGCACCGCCCGAGTGCAGCTCAAGGTGGACACCGGTCTCGGGCGCAACGGTGCCTACATGTTCCCGGCGACGGGCACGCAGCCGGCGCCGTCGACGACCGGTGCCACCGACTGGTCCGCCCTCGTCGACCGCGCCCGCGCCCTCGAGGCAGAGGAAGCCGTCCGGGTGACCGGCCTGCTCACCCACTTCGCCTACGCCGACGCCCCGCAGCACCCCACGGTCCGGGCCCAGCAGGAGGCGTTCGGCCAGGCCGTGGCGCTGGCCGAGCGGGCCGGGCTGCGGCCGGAGGTGCGACACATGTCCAACTCCGCGGCCGCGCTCACCACTCCCGAGGCCGCCTGGGACCTGGTGCGTCCCGGTCTGGCGGTCTACGGCCTGACTCCTGCGCCGGAGGTCGGCAGCTCGGCGGACTTCGGTCTGGTGCCGGCGATGACCGCGATCGCGCACGCATCGGTCGTCAAGCGTGTCTCCGGGGGACAGGGCGTGTCCTACGGCCACACCCACACGACCACGGCGCCGACCACCCTGGTCGACGTGCCGCTGGGCTATGCCGACGGCGTGCCGCGGCACGCCTCGGGCGTCGCAGAAGTCCTGGTCGGCGGGCAGCGCCACCGGATCGCCGGGCGGGTCTGCATGGACCAGTTCGTGGTGGACGTCGGCGACCTGCCGGTCACCGCCGGTGACGAGGTCGTGCTCTTCGGCCCGGGGGGCCGGGGCGAGCCCACCGCCCAGGACTGGGCCGAGGCCGTGGGCACCATCAACTACGAGATCGTCACCCGATTCGGGCCCCGCATCCCGCGGGAGTATGTCGGAGCACTCCCCGACGGACAGGAGGACCGGTGAGCCAGAAGCCGGCAGGCAGGATGATCAGCATCGGCGCCAGCATCGCCGCGGCCGGGTTGGCCGCCGTTGGTGCGGTGACCGCCGACCGGCTGTGGCGCGACCGGCGGCACGCGGTGGCGCTCGGCACGGATGAGGACTTCACTGTCACCCCGGACGAGGTCCGGGTCGTGGTGGCGGACGACGGGGTGCCACTGCATGTCGAGATCAACGAGCCGGAGGGCTGGGAGAGCCGGCCCACGATCGTGCTGTCGCACGGCTTCACCCTGGACCTGCGCTGCTGGGTCTACCAGCGCCGGGCGCTGACGGAGGCCGGCTACCGCGTGGTGGCGTGGGACATGCGCGGCCACGGCAGCTCGGGCGAGGGCGACCCCCAGTCCTACAACATCGAGCAGCTGGGCGTCGACCTCTCCCACGTCCTCGACCAGGTGGTCCCCACCGGCGACATCGTGCTCGTGGGCCACTCGATGGGCGGTATGACGGTCATGGCCCTTGCCGAGGCGGAGCCGGGACTGTTCCGGGACCGTGTGCTGGGCGTCGGGCTGATCAGCACGAGCGCCGGCGGCCTGCACCGCATCACCTGGGGTCTGGGCTCGATGCTGGGCGGTGCGGTCAACAGGTTCGGCCCGCGGGCACTCCAGCAGCTGTCGCCTCACCAGGAGTTCTTCGACTCCCTGCGGCGGGGCGGCAAGGAGCTGCAGGAGTTCTTCGTGGCCCGCGGCTCCTTCGGCTCTCCCGTGCCGCTGTCCGTCGTGCGGCTGACGGCCGACATGATCCTGGACACACCGCTTCCAGTGATGTCTGCGTTCACGACCACGCTCGAGGCCCATGACAAGCGGAAGGCCCTGGCCAACATGCAGGACCAGGAGGTCCTGGTGTTCAACGGCGACCGGGACGTGCTGACCTCCGCGGTGCACAGCAGCGAGATCGTGGAGGCCATCCCCGGGGCGGAGCACGTCTTCGTCAAGGACGCGGGCCACATCATCATGCTCGAGCACCCCGAGCTGCTGAACCGCGAGCTGCTCGACCTGGTGGTCCGCTCCGAGCGGTCCCGGGAGCAGCCCGCCCGGACCGCCGGGGGGCGCCACACCGTGACCGACCTCAGCAAGCGCCGCCGCGATCTGCGCGCCAGGCCGGCACGCGGCAGGTCCCGGACCGGCGCGTGACCGCCGTGACGGCGACTGACCTGCTCGGCGGGGAAGCGCTGGTGGTCGCCACCGCCGATGAGATGCACGCCCTGGGCGTGCAGCTCGGTCGCCTGCTGCGGACCGGCGACCTCCTGCTGCTGACCGGTGACCTCGCTGCGGGCAAGACCACGCTGGTCCAGGGAATCGGGGACGGGCTGGGCGTCCGCGGACCGGTGACCTCACCGACCTTCGTGATCGCCCGGGTGCACCCTAACCTCGGCACCGGGCCGGCCCTGGTGCATGTCGACGCCTACCGTCTCGGCAGCCTGGCCGAGCTGGACGACCTGGACCTCGACGCGGACCTGGCGGAGGTCGTCACCGTGGTGGAGTGGGGCCACGGCATGGCGGAGGCGTTGTCCGAGGACCGGCTGGAGATCGTCCTGACGCGTCTGGACGAGGCGGTGCCGGCTGGCGACGATGGTCAACAGGACGGCATACCGACCGACCCGGACCAGCCCCGCACCGTCCGGGCGATGGGCCACGGCGCTCGCTGGACCGAGGGGGGCTGACCCATGGTCGGGGGACCAGGAAGTGGTGCGGGCACCACGCCTCAGCAGGCTGACCGGCCCGGACGGATCCTGACGGTGTGCACCGGCAACATCTGCCGGTCGCCCCTGCTCGAGCGCGTGCTGCAGCGAGAGCTGGACCGGGCCTGGGGGCCTGGCAGCTACGAGGTGGCCAGCGCCGGGACCCACGGACTCGAGGGCCTGCCCATGGACGAGCGCGCCGCGGCCGTGCTCGGCACCCTCGGCGGGCAGCACGAGGGCTTCCTGGCCCGTCGGCTGAGACCCGCCTTCGTCGCTGATGCCGACCTGGTGCTGACCGCCACCCTGGACCAGCGCTCCCGCGTGGTGAGAGCCTCACCCGCAGCGATCCGCTACGCCTTCACCTTCCGGGAGCTGGCGGCCCTGGCGAAGGACCTCACCGACCAGGAGCTGCCCGGCCGGCTGCCCCCAGCGGAGCGTCTCCGGGCCGTGACCGTGCTGCTCATGCAGCGGCGGGGCCAGGTGAAGGTGGCTGATCCCGATATCATCGATCCCTACCGCCGAGAGGATGAGGTCTACGCGCAGATGGAGCGGGAGATCCGTGCCGCACTGCCAGGGGTGCTGCGTGTGCTCACCTGAGCGGACGGCCCGGTCCCGCCGATCCGCCAATTCCTACCGCGGGGTAGCGTAATGGTCAGTAAGGAACTACCCTGCTTGTGGTCATGGTTCGGTAAAGTCGCCGGGCCGCCACGCCAAAACTCGACGACGGGGGTCGTATGACGGCACACGAGCAGGTGGAGGTGCGTGACTCCGCCCTCCGCCGCACGGTGTCGATCGGCGGGACCCGCACCACCGCACCCGAGCGCTCCGCACCCCTCTTCCTCGTCCCCGACACCCTCGCCGAAGCAGCCCACTCCCGCACGCGCCGGGTCAACGGCCAGCCCAGGGCCAGGCGGTACCTGGCTGGTCACCTGCGTTGGTTGCAGCTCTCCGATCTCGTGGTCATCGTGCTCGCGCTGACGATCACGACCGTGACCCGCTTCGGCTTGGACAGCGCCAGCCTGTCGGCGCCGACGTGGTCCACCGAGATCGACTACTGGCAGGTCGGTATGGGCCTGGTCGTCGCCTGGGTGCTGATGCTTCACCTGCACTCCGCCTACGACGGACGCTTCAGCGGTCACGGCGTGCAGGAGTACCGCCAGGTGTTCCGTGCCTCCGTCTGGCTGTTCTCGATGCTGGCCATCGTCTCCTACGCCCTGAAGATCGACGTGGCTCGTGGCTACGTGCTGCTCGCCTTCCCGCTGGGGACTCTGCTCCTGCTGGCCTCCCGGTGGTTGGCCCGTCGCTGGCTGGTGCGGCAGCGTCGCGCCGGCAGACTGTCCGACCGGGTCCTCCTGGTCGGCGACCGGGCCCACGTCGCAGACCTGGTGGTCGCGTTGCGCCGGACGCCGGACGCCGGATACAACGTGCTGGGTGCCTGCGTCGACAACGCGGCGGGCAGCGAGGTCGCCGGGGTGCCCGTGGTGGGCTCCGAGGTGGACGTCCTGGTGCGTGCCGCCGACCTGGGCGTCGACGTGATCGCCGTGTCCTCCTCGGCAGGCCTGGGCTCCAGCGGGCTCCGCCGGCTCGGCTGGGCGCTGGAGGGCACCGACATCGACCTCGTCGTGGCGCCCGGCATCATGGATGTCGCCGGACCGCGGGTGCAGACCCGACCGGTCCAGGGCCTTCCGCTCATCCACGTGGACGCACCGAGCTTCGCCGGGCCCAACCTGGTGCTCAAGAACGTCATGGACCGGATAGGGGCAGTCCTCGGCATCGTCGTCCTCGCGCCCGTCCTGTGCGCCATCTCCCTGCTCATCTGGCTGGACGACCGCGGCCCGGTGCTGTTCGGCCAGGAGCGGGTGGGTCGGGACGGCCGCAGCTTCCGGATGCTCAAGTTCCGCAGCATGCACCCCGAAGCCGAGTCCGCGCTCCCGGCCCTGATGGCGACCAACGAGGCTGCCGGGCCGATGTTCAAGATGCGCCAGGACCCGAGGATCACCAACATCGGCAGCGTGCTGCGACGCTTCAGCCTCGACGAGCTCCCCCAGCTGTTCAACGTCGTCCGGGGGGAGATGAGCCTGGTCGGCCCTCGGCCACCGTTGCCCCGGGAGGTCGCCACCTACGAGGCCGACACCCGACGCAAGCTCCTGGTCAAGCCCGGCATGACGGGCATGTGGCAGATCAACGGCCGCAGCGATCTCTCGTGGGACGAGTCGGTCCGGCTCGACCTCTACTACGTCGAGAACTGGACGCCGCTGCTGGACATGATGATCCTGTGGCGCACCATCCGGGTCGTGCTCCGGCCCGACGACAGCGGTGCCTACTGACCTTCTGCGGTCCGCGCAGCACGGCCCGATAGCCTGACGGTGTGCTTGCTGCCTACGCCGCTGAGATAGATCCCGACGACCCGCTCTCGGGCCTGGTCGTCGGTGAACGCCCGGAACCCGAGGTTCCCGACGGTTGGGTGCGCGTCGACGTCCGTGCCGCTGCCCTGAACCACCACGACGTGTGGTCGCTCCGAGGCGTGGGGCTCGGTCAGGACCGGCTGCCGATGATCCTGGGCTGCGACGCCGCGGGCGTCGACCAGGACGGTCGCGAGGTGCTGGTCCACTCGGTGATCTCGTCGCCTGGCTGGACCGGCGAGCAGACGCTCGACCCGCGGCGCAGCCTGCTGTCGGAGGTGCACCAGGGGACGCTCGCCGAGCAGGTCGTGGTCCCGGCCGGCAACCTGGTGGCCAAACCCGCCGACCTGAGCTTTGAGGAGGCGGCCTGCCTCCCGACCGCCTGGCTGACGGCATACAAGATGTTGTGCGTCAACGGCGGTCCGCCGGGGTCCACGGTCCTGGTCCAGGGCGCCGGCGGGGGCGTGGCGTCGGCGGCCATCGCGCTCGGCCACGCCACCGGCTACCGGGTGTGGGCGACGAGCCGCGACGAGGGACGTCGCCAGCGGGCGCTCGAGCTGGGCGCGGACGCCGTCTTCGGGCCGGGCGAGAGACTTCCGGAGCGGGTTGACATCGTGCTGGAGACGGTGGGCGCGGCGACGTGGTCACACTCCCTGAAGTCCCTGCGGCCGGGCGGCACCGTGGTCATCGCCGGAGCGACCTCCGGCGACGCGCCCACGCACGCCGAGCTGACCCGGATCTTCTTCCAGCAGCTGCGGGTCCAGGGGTCGACGATGGGCAACCTCGAGCAGCTGCGCCAGGTGGTGCAGGTCGTCCAGCAGACCGGGGTGCGACCGCTGATCGACCGGGTGCTTCCGCTCTCCGAGGCTGCCGCCGGGATCTCCGCGCTGGCGGCCGGCGAGGTCTTCGGCAAGGTGGTGCTGACCCCGTGACCGGAGCCGTCGTGGTGCCGGCTCGACGATGGGTCAGTGGGCCGTGATCGCCTCGGCACCGGACGTTCCCCAGGGTGGGATCGGCTACCTCGGCCCGGCCGGGACGTTCACCGAGGAGGGCCTGCGACGACTGGATCCTGAGGCGGCGGCCACGGCGTGGCCCGCCCCGACCGTTCAGTCGGCGTTGGAGGCGCTGCGCGCCGGGCAGCTCGCTGCGGCGCTGTTGCCCTTCGAGAGCTCCGTGGAGGGATCGGTCTCGGCCACGCTGGACGAGCTGATCCGTGGCGAGCCCCTCGTCATCACCGGGGAGGTCCACGTCGAGGTGCAGTTCGCCCTGATGGCCCGGCCCGGCACGCCGAGGTCAGCCGTGCGGCGCGTCGCCACCCATCCGATGGCGCAGGCGCAGACGAGGGAGTGGGTGGCCGCCCAGCTGCCCGAGGCGGAGGTCATCCCCGAGTCCTCGACGGCCCGGGCCGCCGTCCTCGTCGCGGCCGAGGTGTATGACGCGGCGATCGCCGCCCCACTCGCGGCGGAGCGACACGGCCTCGAGATCCTGGTGGACCGGATCGCCGACCGCCCGGGTGCGGTGACGCGGTTCATCCGGCTGGCCCGGCCTGGCCACGTCCCCGAGCCCACGGGCACCGACCTGACGACGGTGGTGGCCTACCTGCGCCGCAACCGCGCCGGGGCGCTGCTGGACCTGCTCAACCAGTTTGCGATGCGGGGTGTCGACCTGGTGCGGCTCGAGTCCCGCCCTACCGGGGAGGCACTGGGCCAGTACTGCTTCGCCATCGAGGCCCTCGGCCACGTCAGCGAACCGCGGATGGCCGATGCCCTGACCGGTCTGCGGAGGGTCTGCGCGGACGTGCGCTTCCTCGGCTCCTACCCGCGGGCCAACGGTTCACCGACCCAGGTTCCGGAGGTGGCCAGCGCGGCGGCCTACCACGAGGCGCGAGCCTGGCTGGACAGCATCCGTTAGCCAGCCTCGGGCCAGTCCCGGCGCTGGACGGCCTCGGTCAACCCACCTTGAGCCAGTCCTGCCATCCGGCGTGCAGCACCAGCCAGGCGATCAACCCGTAGCCGGCCTGTCCCGGGTGCACCCCGTCACCGGCGGCCAGGTCCGACTGCCACTGCTCGTGGTCGCGCAGCGGGTGGAAGCAGTCGACGTAGGGGACCGAGCGTCGCGAGCACACGTCGCCCTGGGCGTCGGCCAGCACGGCGAGCTTGTCGTTGACCTCCGCGTCCAGGGTCGGGGTGGGACCGACGACGAAGGTGCTGATCCCGGTGGTGGCGGCCTCGTCGAGGATGTTGGCCAGGTTGAGCCGCGAGCGCGCGGTGGTGATGCCTGCCTCGACGTCGCGCGCGCCGACGCCGACGACGAGCCGCCGCTCGGAGCGGCCGTCCCAGCGGGGAGCGCACTCCGTGCGCCACCGGGCCATCACGTCCGCGCTGGACTGCCCGCGCACGCCCAGGTTGTAGGCCGTCAGGTCTGCGTCCGCCACGGGGCTGCGGCCCACGACGCGGCTCACCCAGCCGAGGGCCTTGGGGTCGCCGTAGCCTGCGACGAAGCCGTCCCCGACGAAGCAGAGGCCGATGTCGCGCGGCCCCTCAACGACGTGGAACTCCGCGCTGGGGTTGAACTCCACGACAGACTCATCGGCGGGTGTCACAGGGGTGTCCTCCATCATTCGTCGTCGTCGAGGTCGTCGTCCAGCCGCGCCAGCCAGGTGGCCAGCCGGTCGATCGCGGCCTCGAACTCGGGGTGCAGGTCCACAAAGGTCCGTAGCTGGTCGGAGAGCCACTGCAGGTTGACATCCTCTTCGCCACGTCGGGTGGCGAGCTCCTCGATGCCGCGGTCGGTGAAGTACACAGCCGCAGACTAACCCGCGGAGGCGGGCACATCCTTGTGCCACGACTCGGTGATGTAGACGGTCCGCCAGCCCATCGAGGTGTACAGCCCGTCCGCTCCGGTCGGCGAGTCGGCGTCCACCTCCAGGCCGACGCGGTTGCGCCCGCGGGCTGCCGCGTCCGCGATGACTGCCCACAGCAGGGCCTTCGCGACGCCGCGTCCGCGGGCCGTGGAGTGGACGCCGATGTACTCCACGTAGGACCGGTCCGGCACGGGGTTGCCCTGCGGGTCGAGCCGTCCGGTGATCGTCGAGCCCACCAGTGCGCCGGCCGGGCGTCCGTCCACGTCAGCCAGCCACCAGTGGTCCCACCGGTGTCCGGGGTCCGCCCGCAACCGCGCGACGAACTCCTCGAAGGTCTCCCGGTAGTTGTTGAAGTGGTCGGCGAACGACTCCTCCAGGATGGCGTGGACGTCCCGCAGGTCCTGCTCGGCCGGCATACCGACGGCGTCGTCCCGGCGCACCCGGCGGACGACCACCCCGGCCCGCGGCTCGGGGTGCTCGGTGGCCTCCGCCGGCACCACCGGCCGCTCCATCTGCCACCAGGTGCGTACCCGTCGGAAACCGGCCTCCTTGAGCCACCGGTCCTGACGCTCGTCGTCCTCGAAGGCGCCGCAGTCCATCTGGGTGGCTGGCAGGCCACGGTCGCGGGCGATGTCGGCGGAGATGCGCTCGGCCAGCGCGAAGGCGTACGCCGCCACGGGGTCGGCGACGTCGGTGTCCAGCTCGGGGTCCACGGTGACGCCGACGAGCACCCGGCCGGCCGCCCGGTCGTGACAGCTGACCCAGGCCCTGGCCGCTCCCTCGGGGTCCCGGATGACCCAGTGCTGCCGCACGGCTGCCCCGCGGCCGGTCACGTCCGCTGAGACGTGCTCGCTGTCGGCGCCGGGCCAGCCCCGTGCCTCCTTCTCGTAGCGCCGGAGCAGCCGGACGAGATCCTCGACATCGTCCTCCGCAGGTTCGTGGGCGACCCACCCGGCGGGCAGCTCAGCGAACGAGGGAGCAACGTCTGGCGAAGTCATGGCCAGCATTCTCTCAGCAAGCGGCCCCCGCCCCGCTACCCCTGTGGGGTGTGCCGCGGGTCGGGGGCCGGATCGACGTTGCCGACGGAGCGCCCAGCTGTCGCTCAGCGGTCGAAGGCCGCCTTGATGAGGGCAGCCTGCTCGGCGGCGTGGACCGTGCCCTGGCCGGTGGCCGGCGAGGCCGACGGTGCACGTGAGATGACCCGCAGCGGCCGCTCCTCGCCATACGCGGCCATGGCCTCGGGCAGGTTGAGCGCCATGAACGGCCAGGCGCCCTGGTTCTGCGGCTCGTTCTGCACCCACACCACCTCGGCGTTCGGGTAGGCCTTGAGCTGCTCGGCCATCTCGAGGCCGGGCACCGGGTAGAGGCGCTCGACCCGGACGATGGCGGTGCGGTCGTCCTCGCGCTTGGCGCGCTCGTCCTCGAGCTCGTAGGTGAGCTTGCTGCTCACCAGGAGGACCCGGTCGACCTTCTCCGCATCGAGCTGGACGCGGTCCGGCAAGACCGGACGGAAGGTGCCCTGTGTGAAGTCCTCCGGTGCGCTGGCGGCGGCCTTGAGCCGCAGCATCGCCTTCGGTGTGAAGACGATCAGCGGCTTGCGCGGCCGGTTGAACGCGTGCTTGCGGAGCAGGTGGAAGTAGGACGCCGGCGTCGACGGGTAGGCGACCGTCATGTTGTCCTCGGCGCACAGCTGGAGGTAACGCTCGATGCGGGCCGAGGAGTGGTCCGGTCCCTGACCCTCGTAGCCGTGCGGAAGCAGCAGCACGACGGAGGACCGCTGGTTCCACTTCTGCTCCGACGAGGAGATGAACTCGTCCACGATCGTCTGGGCCCCGTTGGCGAAGTCACCGAACTGCGCCTCCCACAGGACGAGGGCGTCCGGGCGCTCGACGGAGTAGCCGTACTCGAAGCCCATGGCGGCGTACTCGCTGAGCAGCGAGTCGTACATCCAGAGCTTCGCCTGGTCCTCGGACAGGTGCTGCAGCGGAGTCCACTCCTTTGCGGTCACCTTGTCGGTGAGGACAGCGTGCCGCTGGACGAAGGTGCCGCGGCGGGTGTCCTGGCCGGCGAACCGGATGGGAGTGCCCTCCATCAGCAGCGAGCCGAGGGCGATCAGCTCGCCCATGGCCCAGTCGATGCCTCCCTCGCGGACCATCTGCACCCTGCGCTCCATGAGCTGGGCCAGCTTCGGGTGGATGGTGAACCCCTCGGGGTGTTCGCCGAAGGCGTCGCCGATGCGCGTGAGCATCTCCTCGGAGATGTTCGTGCGGTGCGGGGTGATCGGCGCGCGCTCGTCCTCGTCCTGGGCGCGCGGCGGATCGAGCTGACCGCTGGTGCCGTCCTCGCCCTTGAGCGCCGCCTTGGTCTCGGTGAAGACCTGCTCCAGCTGGTGCTGGTAGTCGCGCAGGGCCTTCTCGGCGTCGTCGATCGTGATGTCGCCACGACCGACCAGGGCCTCGGTGTAGAGCTTGCGCACCGAGCGCTTGGACTCGATGAGGTCATACATCAGCGGCTGGGTCATCGAGGGGTCGTCACCCTCGTTGTGACCGCGTCTGCGGTAGCACACCATGTCGATCACGACGTCCTTGTTGAACGTCTGACGGAACTCGAAGGCCATCTCGGCGACCCGGACACACGCCTCGGGGTCGTCGCCGTTGACGTGCAGGATCGGCGCCTGCACCATCCGCGCCACGTCCGTGCAGTAGACCGATGAGCGCGACTGTGCTGGACTGGTCGTGAAGCCCACCTGGTTGTTGATGACCACGTGGATCGTGCCGCCGGTGCGGTACCCCCGCAGCTGCGAGAGGTTCAGGGTCTCTGCGACGACACCCTGACCGGCGAACGCAGCGTCACCGTGCAGCAGCACCGGCAGGACCGTGAAGGACTCTCCGGCCAGGTCGATGCGGTCCTGCTTGGCGCGCACGATGCCCTCGAGCACGGGGTTGACTGCCTCCAGGTGCGAGGGGTTCGCGGCGAGGTAGACGCCGGTGGTCCTGCCGTCCTCGCTGGTGAACTGGCCCTCGGTCCCAAGGTGGTACTTCACGTCACCGGAGCCCTGCACGGACCGGGGGTCCTGCTTGCCCTCAAACTCGCGGAAGATCTGCCCGTAGGACTTGCCGGCGAGGTTGGCGAGCACGTTGAGCCGCCCGCGGTGCGGCATACCGATGCAGACCTCTTCGATGTCGTTGGTCGCAGCATCGGTGAGGATCCGGTCCAGCAGAGCGATGACCGACTCACCGCCCTCCAGGCTGAACCGCTTCTGACCGACGAACTTGGTCTGCAGGAACGTCTCGAAGGCCTCGGCGGCGTTGAGGCGTCGCAGGATCCTGAGCTGCTCCTCGGGGGAGGTCTTCTCGTAGTCCCTCTCGACGCGCTGCTGGATCCACTCCCGCTGCTCCGGGTCCTGGATGTGCATGTACTCGATGCCGACGGTCCGGCAGTAGGAGTCGCGCAGGATCCCGAGGATCTGGCGCAGCGTGAGCCGTGCCTTGCCGCCGAAGCCACCCGTGGGGAAGCTGCGCTCCAGGTCCCACAGGGTCAGCCCGTGGTTGGTGATGTCGAGGTCGTGGTGCTGGCGCTGGCGGTACTCCAGCGGGTCGGTGTCCGCCATCAGGTGGCCGCGCACCCGGTAGGAGCGGATCAGCTCCTGCACGCGAGTCGCCTTCGACACGTCGTCGTCGTGCGAGGCGGTGATGTCCGGAGCCCACCGGACCGGTTCGTAGGGGATGCGCAGCGAGGTGAAGATCTGGTCGTAGAACCCGTCCGCGCCGAGCAGCAGCTGGTGCAGCACGCGGAGGAACTCGCCGGACTGGGCGCCCTGGATGATCCGGTGGTCGTAGGTGGAGGTCAGCGTCAGCACCTTGCTGACAGCGGCCCGGGCGATCGCCTCAGGGCTGGCGCCCTGCCACTCGGCCGGGTAGTCCAGCGCCCCGACCCCGATGATCGTGCCCTGACCCTGCATGAGGCGGGGCACCGAGGAGACGGTGCCGATGCCACCGGGGTTGGTCAGCGAGATGGTGGTGCCCTGGAAGTCCTCGATGGTCAGCTTGCCGTCCCGGGCCTTGCGGACCAGGTCCTCGTAGGCGCCCCAGAAGTTCGCGAAGTCCATCTCCTCGGCGCTCTTGATGTTGGGCACCAGGAGCTGGCGGGAGCCATCCGACTTCTGGACGTCGATGGCCAGACCGAGGTTGACGTGAGCCGGCTCGACCAGGGCGGGCTTGCCGTCCTCCTCGGCGTAGCTGTGGTTCATCGCGGGCATGGACCGCAGTGCCTTGACCATGGCGTAGCCGATGAGGTGGGTGAAGGAGACCTTTCCACCACGGCTGCGCGAGAGGTGGTTGTTGATGACGATGCGGTTGTCGATCAACAGCTTGGCCGGGATGGCGCGCAGGCTGGTCGCCGTGGGCACCTCGAGGCTGGACTCCATGTTGGTCACCGTGCGGGCCGTCGCTCCGCGGAGCCGCGTGACCTGGGCCTCGGTCTGCGGCTTGGGTGCCTTGCGCGCCGGGGCGTCCCGAGGGGTCGGTGAAGGTTTGCGCGTCGGCTCGGTCGCCGCGGTGCCCGGCTTCTTCTCAGATGATGGGGCCCCCTGCTTCTCAGACGACGGGTCGGCCTTCTCCTCGGACGAGGGGCTGGGCTGCTTCGAGCTCTTGCCGTCGGCGGTCTCCGGCGTGGCTTCCTTCGCCGTGGTCCTGGCGGACTCGGTGGGTTGGCGCTTCTGCTCGGCGGCGTCCGACGTGGCGCCGGCACCGGCTCCGTTCGCGGATGCGCTCGCCTTGTCCGCCGGCACCGCCTCCTGCCGGTTCTGCTCGCCCACCGGGCCGTCGGCGGCCTTCTCCCGCGTCATCGACTCCTTCGGCGCGACGCCGTCCTGCGAGGCGAAGAACTCGCGCCACGCGACGTCAACGGACTCCGGGTCCGCCGTGTAGCGCTCTCGCATATCCTCCACGAGCCACTCGTTGGCCCCGAAGTCTGCCAGGGGGTTGTCGCTGCTGGGGGACTGGTTCGCCACGGCGTGCGCGCCTCTTTCACAGGTAGTTGGCCCAACTGATCGTGGCAAGCCTATCCCCGATGGGGGGTCCCGCGCGCATGCGGGCTGCCCGTCCGGTCGACCCGTGCCACTGCCCCTCAGCGCGCGTCGGGCGACCCGTTCAGGCGATGTCCCGGCGACGCGTCAACCACAGACCAATCAGGGTCATCACGAGCGCATAAGCCAACAGCGTCAGCGCCCCGCCCCACCACGTCAGCTGCTCCCCGGAGGCACCCATGATCTCGGCGATGGCCGGGTCCACCCCCGAGAACAGCGAGAGTGTCGCGGTCGCTGCCTGGCTCGGGAAGAACTTGGCGATCGCCTCACCGCCGTCGACGAAGGTGAGCCCGAAGGCGATGAGCGGCTCCACGATCAGGGTCAGGGCGATACCGATGAAGAGGGCCGCGACCTGGTTGGTCAGGAGCACCCCAAGCCCGAGGCCGATCAGGCCCCACACGACGAGGATCAGCAGCATGAGCGCGAACGTCTGCAGCAGGTCGGCCGGCTGCGGGAAGACGGCGGCGTCGGCCGTGGCCAGCAGGATGCCGCCGCCCAGCACCGAGCCGGCCAGGAAGGCCACCGCGTTGACCGTGATCACGACGATCAGCGCGATCACCTTGGCCCCGACCACCCGGTGACGACGCGGGCCGGCCAGGAAGGTCCCGGAGACGGTCTTGTGCCGGAACTCCTGACCCATGCTCAGCACACCGATGACCAGCGCCAGCATGTAGGCGAACTGGATGCCACCGGCATAGATCATCCGGGCCTTGGTCAGGTCGGGCAGGACGTCACCCAGCCGGACCATCGAGTCGCCGGGCCCGGCCGCCAGCTCTCCGTACAGGGTGAACGCGCCGGTGAACGCGGCGAACAGGGCGCCGACGAGGAACATGGACAGCGCCATGCCCCACCACATCCGGGTGGTGAAGTACTTGCGCAGCTCGGAGCGCACGAGCCCAGTCATCAGTTCGTCCCCCCGGAGGTCTCGGCCAGGTTGCGGTTGCGGTTCTCCGGCGACTCGGTCAGCTGGAAGTAGAGCCGCTCCAGGTCGGTGCGCAGGGCACGGAGCTCATGGACCGGCACGCCGGCCCGCAGTGCGATGTCACCGACCCGGGCGAGGTCGCCCGTGCCGACCCGCACCGCGCCGGGACCCTGTGCCGGCTCGTCACCGGCCTCCAGTCCGGCCTCCCGGAGTGCGGCGAGGAGAGTGGGTGTCTCGCCGGTGCGCACCAGGGTCGCCGGGTCGCCGTGCAGCTCGTCGATGGTCCCGTGCCTGACGAGCTGTCCGTTGGCGATGATCACCACGTCGTCGACGGTCTGCTCGACCTCGCTCAGCAGGTGCGAGGAGATGAGGATCGTCTTGCCCTCGGTGGCCAGGTGTCGCAGGAAGCCGCGCAGCCACCTGATGCCCTCGGGGTCCAGTCCGTTGGAGGGCTCGTCCAGGATCAGCACGTGCGGGTCGCCGAGCAGTGCGGCGGCCAGCCCGAGGCGCTGCCGCATGCCCATCGAGTAGCCGCCGGCCTTCTTGCGTGCGGCGGCCGGGATGCCGACCAGCTCGAGGAGGGAGTCGACGCGGCTGTCCGGGATCTGATGGGTCGCGGCCAGGACGCGCAGGTGGTCGCGGCCGCTGCGGCCGGGGTGGAAGTTGGTCGCCTCGAGCGCCGCGCCCACCGTGCCCAGCGGGTCAGCCAGCTCTGCGTAGGTCCGGCCACCGATCAGGCCCGTGCCGTCGGTGGGGTGGACCAGTCCGAGCAGCATGCGGAGCGTCGTGGTCTTGCCGGCGCCGTTGGGACCGAGAAAGCCGGTGATCCGCCCCGGTGAGACCTCGAAGGAGAGGTGGTCAACGGCGACGAAGTCGCCGAACTTCTTGCTCAGGTCCCGGACGACGATGTGGGCATCCGGTGCTGTCGAAGGACGCTCGGTGGTGGCGGGCACGCTCATGGGCAACCCCCTTCTGGTCTGGACTGGACGACATACGAACTGCTCGGGTCTAGCCCAGCATGCCCGAGCGCTCTCGTGCATCCCTATTCCGGGGGATATCTGGACACGACCTCCGGGGGAGACCGGCGGTGCTCGGCCCTACAGACGCACGATGATCGTCTTGGTCTGGGTGAACGAGTCGAGCGCCTCCACGCCCTTCTCGCGTCCGTAGCCGGACTTGCCCCAGCCGCCGAACGGGAGCTCGACTCCGCCGCCCGCGCCGTAGTTGTTGACGAATACCTGGCCGGCGCGCAGCGCGCCCGCCGTGCGGTGCCCGCGGGAGATGTCCCGGGTCCAGACCGCGGCGAGGAGGCCGTAGTCGGTGGCGTTGGCCAGAGCCACGGCCTCCTCCTCGTCGTCGAAGGCCATCGACGCGACGACCGGGCCGAACACCTCCTCCTGGGCGATCCGGCCGCGCGGGTCGACCCCGTGCACGAGGGTGGGCGAGAAGTAGCTGCCGGCCGAGAGCCGCTCGTCACCGGGCCGGGAGCCGCCGAACAGCAGCTCGCCCCCGGCCAGGTCCTCCATGAACCCCTCGACCCGCTGCAGCTGAGTGGCGGAGACCAGCGGTCCCAGGTCCGGGTCCTCAAGGCCGGGCCCGAGCGAGACAGCCCGGAACCGGTCGACCACACGCGTCAGCAGCTCGTCCTGGACGTCCCGGTGGACGATCAGCCGCGAGCCGGCGGAGCAGGTCTGGCCGGCGTTCTGCAGCACTCCACGGGCAACCGCCTCCGCGGCCGCGCCCAGGTCTGCGTCGGGGAAGACGACCTGGGCTGACTTTCCACCGAGCTCGAGCACCGTGGGCACCACCCGGTCGGCCGCCGCCCGGGCGATGATCGACCCGACCTCGGTGGAGCCGACGAAGCCCAGGTGTGACACGTCCGGGTGGGCGGTCAGGGCGGCGCCCGCCTCTTCCCCGGTGCCGGTCACCACGTTGACCAGACCCGCCGGGATGCCGGCCTCGACCGCCAGTCGAGCCAGGGCGACTGTGGTCCGTGGGGTCTCCTCGGCCGGCTTGACGACCACGGCGTTGCCGGCGGCGATGCCGGCGGCTGCCGTCCGGGAGAACAGCTGCATCGGGTAGTTCCACGCGAGCACTGCGCCGACCACCCCGTACGGCTCCCGCACCGTGTAGGCATGCAGCTCCGGGCCCTTGGGGATGGTGAGGCCGTAGTAGGAGTCGATCGCGTGGGCGTAGAAGCGCAGATAGCGGGCGGCGACCGTGGCATCGGTGCGGGCCTGGCTCAGGGGCTTGCCGGTGTCCTCCGACTCCAGGCGGGCCAGCTGCTCGCCGTCACGGTCGACGAGGCCGGCCCAGGCGGTCAGCAGCTCGGATCGCTGCTCCGGCGTGGAGCGCACCCACTCGCGCTGGGCCACCAGCGCGGAGCCGACCGCGTGGTCGACCTCGGTGGCTCCGCCCAGACCAACGGGGCCGAGGCTCCGGCCCGTGGCCGGGTCGATGTTGTCGTAGGTGTCGGGGCTCGCGACATCCTGGCCGGCGATGTAGGAGCTGGTCAGACCCATGCCTGGACTATCGCACGACCGATGCTGCTCAGGCGGCGGTCCGCCCGATGCGCACCCGCCAGACCTCCGGGCCGTCCTCGAGGTAGTCCCAGGTGAACTCCCCGGCGTTCTCGGCCTGGAGCTGGTAGTAGAGCGGCTTGGGGTCGTGGTCGTTGACCAGCACGAAGGCGGCACCAGGCTCGAGCG
>DATGRS010000031.1:0-9007 GCA_035303365.1 Ornithinicoccus sp. | reverse complement strand
CTCGTGGCGGACGGTCCGGCCCCGGTTGCAGGTGATCCTCACCGCCGCGCAACTCAGGTCGGCGCGGCAGGGTGCCGCCTACGTGCCGAGGGCGCTCGCGGAGCAGGGCATGAACCCGCGGGTCCTCGGCAGGGTGGTCCCGGAGCGGTTCGCCGGCACCGCCGCAGACGGTCGCCCGCTGGACACGCTGCTGGACGGGGCGTTGATCCGGTCGAAGGCGGCTGAGTCGCTCGACGCGGGACTGGCGTTCCTCGAGGCGGTCGTAGAGACAGAGGTTGAGGACGCCGCCCGCGGTGCGTCGTCCGTGGCGATCACGGCGAGGCAGCGCACTGGCTGGGTGCGGGTGGTGAACACCCCGTGCTGCGCGGACTGCGCGGTCCTGGCGGGCAAGTTCTTCAAGGCGAACACCGGCTTCCAGCGTCACCCGCACTGCCGGTGCTTCCACCTGCCGACGACGGTCGCCAACCCGGATGTGTCCGGCCCCGCGTTCGACCCGCCCGTCGATCAGATCACGGGCCTGTCGGAGGGCGAGCGGAAGGCGCTGGAGGCGGGTGCGGACCTGTCCCAGGTGGTCAACTCCCGGCGCGGCCGGTCGAAGCTCACCACGACCGCGGGGACGACCCGCCGTGGCCCCGCAGCGGGCCGGCGACGGCTGTCCCCTGACGGCATCTACCAGATCGCCTCCGATGAGCAGGAGGCGCTGCGGCTGTTGAGGCAGCACGGCTACTTGCGGTAGCCCCCACAAACCACCCGACCGGGCGAGCCGGTGCGGGGTTGTCCCGAGCGATTCGGAGCAAACCATGTCGGAGCAGAACACCGAGAGCACCACTGAGGCCACCGCGGGCGCGACGCCCAACGACGTGGCGGCCACGGTGAGCAGAGGGCTGAACGAGCCGAGTACGACGACGGACGCGGGCGAGACGCCCAAGGACGACGACACGAACGGCGCGGGCAGCAAGGCGGCCATCCTCGCGGACCTCGCCACCGAGCGGGACAAGCGACAGGCGGCCGAGCGGGAGGTGCAGACCTTCCAGCAGGAGGCGGCCACCCTTCGTCAGCAGGTCGAGGAGATCCCCAAGACCGTCGCCGGGCACCTCCGTGACCACCTCGTGCAGATCCACCAGATCAGCGACGAGGACGCGGCCCTGTTCCTCACCAGCGACGACCCGGAGACGCTGCTCAAGCAGGTCACCCGGTTCGTGCAGCGCACCGCGGCTGTCGAGGCCGCTCCGACGACCCCGAAGCCTGATCTGTCCCAGGGCGGGCAGCAGGCGCCGGCGCTGAACTCCGACGCGTTGGAGGCGGCGCTCAAGGCAAAGCTCGGCATCGCCTAGCCGGTGCCCCAAACCGTCCCAGGAGGACACGATGGCGATTACCGCCGCAACCAAGACCAGTGACTTCAACGGCTTCCTCAACCCGAACGAGGCGGCCCCCATCTTCAACGAGGCGCAGCGGCAGTCGGTGTTCCAGCAGCTGTTCCGCCGCGTCCCGCTCGGCATCAACGGCGAGTCGATCCCGGTCGTCACCAGCCGCCCCACCGCGAACTGGGTGGATGAGGCTGGGCAGAAGCCGGCGACGAGCATGGGCCTCGGCCTGGTGCCGATGGTGCCGAAGAAGCTCGCCGCGATCGCGGTGATGTCCGCTGAGGTCGTCCGGGCCAACCCGGGCAACTTCACCAGCCAGCTGCGCACCGAGCTGGCTGGCGCGTTCGCTCGCGCCTTCGACCTCGCCGTGGCGTACAACGCCGGTGGCGACGGCACCCCGGCCGGTGGCCCGTTCGACTACTACCTGAACGACACCAGCAAGCGTGTCACCCTCGGCACCGCGGCCGCCTCCTCTGGCGGTCTGCACACTGACATCGTCAACGGCATGAAGGACCTGATCGAGGACGGCCGGAAGCTGACCGGCTTCGCCCTCGATGACCGGGTCGAGCCGCTGCTGTGGGGCGCGGTCGACTCCGTCGGCCACCCGGTGTACGTGAACCTGCCCACCGACGACGTGACGCAGGCCATCGCCCGCCCGGGCCGTCTGCTGGGTCGCCCGTCGTTCATGGGTGACGGTGTCGGCAACGGCAGCGTCGTCGCGTTCGGTGGCGACTTCACCAAGGGCGCGTGGGGCGCCGTCGGCGGCATCTCCTACCGGGTGTCGACCGAGGCCACGGTCACCATCAACAACAACCTCGTGTCCCTGTGGGAGCACAACCTCGTGGCGGTCCTGGCTGAGGCGGAGTACGGCTTCGTCCTGGCCGACGAGGACGCCGAGGACTTCGTCGCCTACGAGTACGACGCCGGTTCGGGCGCCAGCGCCTGACCCTGGATGAGCAGGAAGGGCGGGGCGGTGCCCCGTATCGCCCCGCCCGACCTCGTCTACACGTACAAGCACACCGACACCGACGAGCTGCGGTACTCCCTCCGCAGCGTGTGCGCCAACGCCGACGGGCTGTTCGGACAGGTGTGGATCGTCGGTGACCTGCCTGACTGGGCGGTCGGTGTCCGGCACCTCGACGCACGGGCCTCGCAGGGGGACCGTTACGAGGACGTCCGGGCGAAGGTGGCAGCGGTCGTCAAGCAGCCGGAGCTGTCGCAGACGTTCCTGTTGATGAACGACGACTTCTACCTGTGCCGCCCGGTCACGGAGTGGGCTGCGTTCCACATGGGGTCTACCTGGGCGCTGCTGCGGCGGCTGGCCCGCAACGCCGACCCGCACCGCAAGTGGCAGCGGACGATCCGTGCCACCGCGGAGTGGATGCAGCAGCAGGGGCATGGGGATGTCCTGGCGCGGCAGGGCCACCGCCCGTCGCTGTGGGACAAGACCCGTCTTGACCAGGCTTTGTCTAGGTACCCAAAAGGGCGTCCGCTCGACGTCCGCGGGCTGTACGACATGGCCGGCGCGGGCGGGGTCGGGGTCAAGGTCGCTAACTCCAAGGTGAGCCTCGACGCCCAGTTCCCCGACAAGGTCACCCAACTCGAGGTGTGCCCGTGGTTGTCGTCATCCGACCTGTCGTGGCGCGACGGGCTGGTCGGGAAGTACGTGCGGGACCTGTTCCCCGAACCGTGCCGGTACGAGAGAGAGGGCTAGGCCGTGCCTGTGACACCTGCTGACATCGCGGTCGAGCTTGGCCGTGCCGCGCCCGGTTCGACGACCCCGGAGTACCTGCAGTGGTCGGCGTGGATCGACCGCGCATACCGGGCGATCGAGCGGCGCCGGGAGTACCTGGGTGCCGCGGCGCCGCCGGCGGACGTGGTCGATGACGTGGTGACCCTCGCGGTTGCCCGGAAGGCCCGGAACCCGCTCGGTGCGGAGTCGATCACCGAGCAGGTGGGTGTCGACGACGGCAATCTGCAGCAGACCGCCCGGTACAGGGACGGGTCGGTCGACATCCTCGACGAGTGGTGGGGGTGGCTGTTCCCCGGCCTGGTCAACAACGTCGGGTCCACGCAGACCTACGGAGCGCCTGACATCGTCTGCCCGCCCGAGGTGTGGACGTGACCACGATCTGGGACCGGATCGCCACGGCGATCCCGGAGCTGCAGCGGCAGGCCGAGGGCGGGATGGTCGAGACCTGCCGGATCGACCGGGTGGTCGGCGTCACCACCGATGACGAGGGCCGCCCGACAGCGCAGCTGCAGGACCCCCCGGTGTACGTCGGCCCGGTGAAGATCCGGTCCTACCGCCCGTACGAGCAGGAGCGTGAGGTCGCGGGGTCCACGGACGCCTACCAGCGGTACGACCTGCACATCCCGGCGGTGACCCGCATGGCGGAGTTGAAGGCCGCGGGTGTGGTCACAGAGTGGAACGGCCCGGTCCGCAACGGGGATTTCATGACCCGCACGACGCCCGGTCGCCCGTCGGAGGTGTACCGGATCGCCACGGAGCACGACATCACCTGGCAGACGGCGCAGCGGCTGGTCGGTGACCTGTCCACAGCCGGGATCACCACGACGACGGGCTAGGGGGTTGCCGTGGCGGACATCAGCATCGACGCCTCCGACTTCTTCCGCGCAGCGGCGGACTTCCAGCGCGGCCTGGACGACCTGCTGCCGGAGGTGCGCAAGTCCGTGTCCCGTGGCGCGTTGAACGTCAAGCGCGGGATGCAGCAGGACTTCCAGCGGTCGCGCCACTTCAAGCAGGTGGCGCACACGGTCACGTACGACACCAGGTCGGGCAAGGACTGGGCGGAGGCTGAGATCGGCCCGGAGACCGGCGGCCCGGGCGTGGGCACGCCGGGTGACCTGGCTCACATTGCCTGGTTCGGTGGTGTCCGCGGCGGTGGCGGCACTGTCCGCGACCCCGAGGTTCACCTCGAGCAGGAGGCGGACAACTTCGAGCGGGGCATCAGCGAGATCCTAGACAGGCTGCTCGGATGATTGCCACGCTGCAAGCGGTCAAGGCCGCCCTCACCGACCTGGGCTACCCGGTACACCTGTTCAACGCGGAAGGTCCCACGGAGGACCAGACACCGCAGGTGCCGTACCTCGTCCTCGAGGTCGGCGGTGGGCTGCAACCGGACGAGCTGCCGGTGTGCGGCCCCGACGGGGACCTGCAGTTCGACCTGCGCGTCAAGGCCGTCGGCTACCCCGCCGACTCGCCCCCGAAGGTGCAGGCCCGTGTCCGCGGCGTCCTCGCCCCCGGGCTGGGCATGTCCCGGCTCACCCCGACCGGCCGGACCGTCGACATTGCGTACGCCCGTACGGAGGTCGCGTCGGTGGTGGACCGGGACGTGACCGTGCCGCGGTTCAACCGCCACCCTTCCTGGGGTGTGGACACCTACACCGTCCGCGTCCAGGTAGCCCCCACTCCGCCACCCGATGAGGAGAGTTCCAGTGGCTGAACGCTTCCTGACCGCCTACAACACGACGACCGGGGAGAAGCTGCCGAACCCGGTCCCCGAGCACTGGTTCGACCACCCGGTGCTGGGCAAGAACATCTCCCGCACCCCCCGCGCTCGGGCGGCTGCTGCCGCCCGTAAGCCCGCTGCCCCTACGCGGGAGCGGGCGACCCCCAAGGCCAGGACCGAAACCCCAACTGCCCCGGCCTCCGGGGACGACGAGAAGGAGTGATCCCGGATGCCTCGAGTTTTGGCTGATGGCAAGATCAAGTTCACCATCCTGACGGAGCCCCCGGCGGACCCGAAGGCTCCTACTGCTGCCGAGCTGAACGGTGGCATCGACCTGTCGTGCAAGGTGCTGTCCTCGGACTTCAACTGGACCGCGACGGACTCCGACCGGATCGCCGAGAAGGCGCTCTGTGACGAGGGCAACGCCAACGCGATCGGCGCGTCCAACTACTCGGTTGGCTTCACCCTGTGGCGGTACTACCTCGCCGAGGGTGGCATCGACCCTACCGAGGACGCCGGTTTCGCCGCGGTCAAGGAGAAGGGCACGACCCTGTACGGGTACGCCCGGCGCACCGACAAGCCCGCGACCGAGGCGTGGGAGGACGGCGACGAGATCTACCTGGGTGGGGAGTTCACCACGGACACCCCGCAGATCCCCGGTGACGCGGGTGGCTGGCTCAAGTGGCGCGTGAACGGGGAGATGCAGCGGGGTTACCCGTTCATCGCCGTTGACGGCTCCGGCAGCGCCTGACCCCACACCCCCTAGTCGACCCCCGCCGCGTTCACTCGGTCCTGGCGCGGCGGGGGTCATCTTTCAACAGGACCGAGGGACCGAGAGGACAGGACCGATGTCTGACGAGAAGTCTCTTGCTGACGAGGTGAGCGTGCCGGACGAGAAGTCCCTCGCTGACCTGTCGGTGGACGTGACCCCCAACCTCGACCCGGACGACTTCGACTTCGAGGCGTTCCTCGACGGGGTGCGGCCGGCGCGGCGTGCGGTGAAGGTGTACGCCCGCGCCGACCTGCTCGCCGACCTGGACGAGCTGGAGGACGAGATCACCCGGGCGACCAAGTCGCAGGACCGGAACCGGCTGGTGAAGCGGTTCGAGCAGGTCCGTGACGAGTTCTACGCCTCGGGGCGGTACTTCGTCGTGGAGGCCCGGTCGGGTGAGTGGGTCGAGGAGTTCCAGAAGCAGGCGGAGAAGCGCCTGGGTGTGGACGCCGGCCTGGACGTGGAGTCCGCCGACGACCTGACCGCCGAGCAGATCAAGGCCCGGCAGGAAATCGGGATGCTCCTGCTGGCGGAGCAGGTCGTCGTCCCGTCGAACGTGACGGTCGAAGGGTTGAAGCGGCTGGCGGAGCGGGTGCCGGGTGAGGTGTCGAAGCTGATCGTCGCGCAGACGATGGTGAACCGGCAGGTCGCTGAGACGGCGAAGGTGTTGACGCGGGATTTCTCGCCCGCGCCCTCCGGTCAGCGAAAGGCGCCTGGCTCTACCAAGCGTTGAGGTCGGCGCGGGACACGTACAAGGTCCCGCCGACCAAGTACCTCCGCCTGCCGTACCCGGAGTTCGGGGAGACAGACCACCTGTTGAACGCGGCGATGGACACCCTCGAACTGGACCGCTGCACGTCCTGCGGGCACTTCAAGGACGAGTGCCAGGAGGAAGCGAACGAGGGCCGGTTCGTCGCGGAGGTCGTGGTGTGCCAGGCGAGCGCGGCGGTCGAACGCTACCGGGAGCAGCACAGGGAAGACCTGCCACCGGGCGCGATCGTGAGGGCGCGGATGCTGGCGCCCGGTGAGAAGCCGGAGAACTCGCTCAGTTTCGACCCGGAGCGTGCTCGTCAGGAGTACGAGCGGAAGCAGCGGGAGCTTGGCCTGCTGTAGCCCGCCGCGCCGCTGACCAGCGGACGAACCCGACGGCGCCGACGACGAGGCCGGCGAGCAGCACGAGCCACGAGTAGTCGGACATCCCGGCGTTGATCCCGTTCAGCCCGCCCGCGATCAGGAACGCCGCGAGCAGGGCCAGGGCGATGAGGTCTTTGTCGTGTCGGTCCATGCATCGAAGAGTACCCCCGCTTTGCCCTGATACAGGAGGTTCGTCGTGGCTGATCGGTCGCTAGTCCTCCGCATCCGCGCCGACCTGGCTCAGGCCAAGGCGTCGGTGCAGGGGTTCGCCAGTGACCTCAAGGGCGTCGGTGACGCGGCTAAGAAGCAGGCTGCCTCGGGGCTGCGCGACCTCGCCAAGTCGGCGCGGGACAACAAGGCCGAGTGGGAGCATCTCGGCCGTGGGCTGGCCGGGTTCGGTGCCGCCGGCGTGGCCGCGTTCGGGGCGTCGGCGAAGGCCGCGATCGACTGGGAGTCCGCGTTCGCCGGGGTCAAGAAGACGGTTGACGACTCCGCTGAGGGGTACGCCAACCTGTCCTCCGAGCTGCGTGGGATGGCTCGGGAGCTGCCCGCCACCCACTCCGAGATCGCCGGCGTTGCCGAGGCCGCGGGCCAGCTGGGCATTCAGCGCGCCAACATCACCGAGTTCACCCGCACGATGATCGACCTGGGCGAGGCGACGAACCTGTCCGCCGACGAGGCGGCGACCGCGCTGGCCCGGTTCGCCAACATCATGGGCACGTCCCAAACCGAGTTCAGCAACATCGGTTCCGCGGTGGTCGACCTCGGTAACAACTTCGCCACCACCGAGCGCGAGATCGTGGAGATGGGTCTGCGGCTCGCTGGTGCCGGCCGCCAGGCGCGCCTCTCCGAGGGTGAAGTGCTCGGCCTCGCCACCGCCCTGTCATCCGTCGGCATCGAGGCTGACGCCGGTGGCACCGCCTTCTCCCGGGTCATCATCGAGATGGGCAAGGCCGTCGACACCGGCAGCGACAAACTCGGCACCTTCGCCGAGGTCGCCGGGATGACAACCGAGGAGTTCGCCCGGGCGTGGGAGGAGAACGCGGGCGGCGCGATCTCCGCCTTCGTCGGCGGGCTGGGCGACCTCGAGTCGTCCGGGCAGTCCATCCAACCGATCCTTGAAGACCTCGGCATGACCGACGTCCGTGTCGGTGACGCACTCCGCCGTGCCTCGTCCGCCGCTGACCTGTTCACCGGCGCGATGGACATGGGCAACGAGGCGTACGCCGAGAACATCGCGCTGACCAAGGAAGCGGAGCAGCGTTACGGCACCGTCGAGTCGCAGCTGGGGATGATGCGCAACAGCATCGCCGACGCCGCGATCTCGTTCGGTGAGGTGCTGCTGCCCGCGATCGCCGGCGTGGCCGGCGCGGTCGCTGACTTCGCCGACTGGATGGCTGACCTGCCCGGGCCGGTGAAGACCGGCATCACCGTTGTCGGCACCCTCGGTTCCACGGTGGCCCTCGCTGCTGGCGGGTTCATGCTGATCGTGCCCCGCGTGGTGGAGACGGTCGACGCGATGCGGAAGCTGGGGTTCCAGGTCCCCAACGCTGAGAGGGTGCTGGCGAAGTTCGGGAAGACCGCAGGTATCGCCGCGGGCGTCCTCGGCGGAGTGGGCCTGATCTGGGCGCTGTCCGAGGCCGGGCACGCCATGCACGACTTCTCCCTGACGACGGAGGAAGCCGAGCAACGGCTGCTGAAGTTCAAGGACACCGCAACCCTGGCGGCCTTGTTCGAGGGGAACATCCACGCGGTTGAGAACTTTGACGCGGCGCTGGCGGAGATCACCGACGAGTCGGCGTGGGCCGGGTTCGGCCGGTCGCTGAACGACGTCGGCGACGGTTTGGGCAAGTTGTTCGGTCAGGACACCCGGTCCTCGTTCCGCAAGGCCCGCGACGACCTGGCGAAGGTCGACGAGGTGCTGGGCGGGATGGCCCGGGAGAACCTGCCCCAGGCGCAAGAACTGTTCGCCAAACTCGCCGCGCAGACGGACGGGTCCGACGAGTCGCTGAACAACCTGCTGAAGACGATGCCGCAGTACGCCGCGGCGTTGCAGGGGATCGCCACCGAGCAGGGCATCACCCTCGAGGGGACGATGCTGCTCAAGGCGGCGATGGGCGAGCTGTCGCTCGAAGCGTCGGGCATGGGGTCGAAGTTCACCGAGGTGCTGACGGGCGTGCTCAAGAGCAACCTGACGCCGGCGCTCGAGGAGCACGTCGAGATCACCAAGGAAGCGATCGACGCCTGGAATGAGTACCTACAGG
>DATGRS010000030.1:0-5959 GCA_035303365.1 Ornithinicoccus sp. | reverse complement strand
GACCCGCAGCTTGCGCTGCAGCATCGAGGTGGAGCCGAACTGGGTGGTGATGACCTGCTCGGCGGCCTGGAGCAGCAGGTCGAGGTCGTCACCGATGTCCTCGTCGACCTGCTTCTTGGCGGGCGCGACCGTCACGTCCTCCCGGTAGACCGGCTTGAGCTGGCCGCTCACGTGCTTGACCACGCCCTGGATCTCCGACTCGGCGACCCACGCGCCCTGCACGCGCATCGGTTTGGAGGCACCCATCGGGAGGAACAGCGCGTCGCCCTGGCCGATCAGCTTCTCGGCGCCGGGCATGTCGAGGACCACGCGACTGTCGGTGACCGAGGCGGTGGCGAACGCCATACGGGAGGGGACGTTGGCCTTGATCAGGCCGGTAACGACATCCACCGACGGGCGCTGGGTCGCCAGCACCAGGTGGATGCCGGCGGCGCGGGCCAGCTGCGTGATCCGGACGACCGACTCCTCGACATCGCGCGGGGCGACCATCATCAGGTCCGCCAGCTCGTCGACGACGATGAGCAGGTAGGGGTAGGGCTGCAGCACCCTCTCGGAACCGGGCGGCGGGGTCACCTTGCCGGCCCGGATGGCCTTGTTGAAGTCGTCGATGTGCTTGAACCCGAACGCCGACAGGTCGTCGTAGCGCGTGTCCATCTCCTTGACCACCCAGGCCAGCGCCTCGGCCGCCTTCTTGGGGTTGGTGATGATCGGGGTGATCAGGTGCGGGATGCCCTCGTATGCCGTGAGCTCCACCCGCTTGGGGTCCACCAGCACCATCCGGACCTCGTCGGGCGTCGAGCGCATGAGGATGGAGGTGATCATGGAGTTGATGAAGCTGGACTTGCCGGAGCCGGTCGCGCCGGCCACCAGCAAGTGGGGCATCTTCGCGAGGTTGGCGATGACGTAGCCACCCTCGACGTCCTTGCCGACCCCCATCACCATCGGGTGGCTGTTGTTGCGGGCCGCGTTGGAGCGCAGCACGTCACCGAGCGCGACGTTCTCCCGGTCGGTGTTGGGGATCTCGACGCCGACAGCCGACTTGCCGGGGATCGGCGACAGGATCCGCACGTCCGCCGACGCGACGGCGTAGGCGATGTTCCTGGACAGGGCGGTGATCCGCTCGACCTTGACACCGGGGCCGAGCTCGACCTCGTAGCGGGTCACGGTCGGTCCGCGCATGAAGCCGGTGACCTGCGCGTCGACGCCGAAGTCGTCGAGGACGCCGGTCAGGGCGTCCACGACCCTGTCGTTGGCCGAGGAACGGGACTTGTGAGGGGCGCCCTCGACCAGCAGCGCGTTGTCGGGCAGCGTGTAGGTCACGTCGCCGGCCAGCATCAGCTGCTCGACCCGCTGCGGGAGCGGTGTCGTCGGCGGCGCGACGAGCGACTCCTTCTGCGCGGGCTTGGCCGGGTCCGGGCGCTTCTGGCCCGGGCGCAGGATCGGCTGGGTGTCGTCGGTGCTGGGGGCGCCCTTGGCTGCACCCCTGCCGGCCTGCCCGGCGGCTTCTGCGGCCTCGGCCTCCTCGCGCTGCTTGCGGGCGTAGGCCCGGGCCCGGAGGGACTTGGCCGAGCCGGGCTGGACCTCGGCCGCCTGCTCGAAGGCCTCGTCGCCGTCGCGTCCGCCGGGCACGTCGCCACGCCTGCGTCGTCCTGGGCCGGCTCCGGTCGGCTCGCCCTCGGCAGGCGTCGTCTCGAACAGCGCGGCCTCCGCGTCACGGAGCCGCTGCGGGATCCGGTGCAGCGGAGTGGCGGTGATCACCAGGATCCCGAAGAAGGCGAGCAGGCAGAGCAGGGCAATCGTCCCGTAGCTGGTCAGCGCCGCGGTGATCGGGCTGGCCACGATGAAACCCACGACGCCGCCAGCGTTCTGCAGGGCTGCCTGGCCTTCGCTGTAGTCGGGCGCTCCGAGTGCGACGTGGGTCAGGCCGCTCGCGGCGAGGCCCAACGCGATGGTGCCGACGGCCATCCGTCGGTTGGCCGCGGCGGCCTGCGGCGCCCGCAGCAGACGGATGGCGAAGAGGAACAGCACGATCGGGAGGGCTAGCCCGACCCTGCCGAACGTGCCCGCGACGACGGCGTGGATGACGGTGCCCAGTGCCCCCTGCAGGTTCCACCACTCGCGGATGGCGACGACCACCGACAGCGCCAGGAGCAGGAAGCCCAGTCCGTCGCGCCGATGTGCTGCCTGCGGGTCCTCAGCGTTGGAGCCCATCGATCTCACTGCTCCTCCGGTCATCCGTGCCATGCCCATCCATGCTCCGCGTGCCATCCGCCAGGGCAGCGGCGGCCCGGAACGTGCATGCGGCCGTGAGTGCGGTGCGCTGCGCGTTCGACCGGAGCGAGGTTCCCCACCCGTGGGTCGCCGGCCGCTCGCGGAGCGCGCCGAGCCGCGGCTGCCTGCGTGGCTCTGACCCCGGCCGCCGGAGCTGCGGCCAGCCCCGGTGGAGCGGGCGGCTGCGGTGCGGTTCGCAGACGACCGAGCACCACTGCCGGTCGGTCTGCCACCGGAGCGGGCGCGGGTCGTCGCAGTCTTCGCCACGTTCGCACGGTACTTGACTTTCACGCCTGTATCACGCGTCACACGCGAACAGACCCTTATGCGTCGGGAAATGGCGGCTCACCCGGCACCGCTACCCGAAGACCCGCGAGCCGCTCGGGGTCCGCGACCACGTCGATCCCCGTGATCCGGTCACCGTCGATGACAAAGGTCATGGCCAGAGCGAGCCGGCCTTCCACCGCCATCACCAGCCCCAGTGCACCGTCCACGACGGCCTCCTGGGTGACCCGCGCCCGGTCCACCGAGGCGAGGGCCATCCTGGCCACGGTGGTCGCCCCGTGCAGGGTCACGGGCCGACCACTGGGCACCGCGTGGGCGTCAGCGTGCAGCTCCACGTCAGGGTCGAGGATCCGCAACAGCGCCTCGAAGTCCCCCTCCCGGGTAGCCGCGAGGTAGGCGGACACCAGACCACGACGCCGGCTGTCGTCCTCCGGTGGCTCCGTGCCGCGGACTCTTCGACGGGCTCTGCTGGCGAGCTGTCGGGCCGCTGCCGGCGAGCGTCCCACAATCGGGCTGATCTCGTCGAAGGGCAGGTCAAACATGTCGTGCAGCACGAAGGCCAGCCGCTCCGCCGGCGTGAGCGTGTCGAGGACCACCAGCAATGCGAGACCGACGGAGTCGGCGAGCACGGCCTCGGCTTCGGGCTCGACTCCCCTGTCGGTGGCCTCGGTGGCGAACGCGAGCTCCAGGGGCCGTTCGCGTCGCCGCCGGCGGCTTCGGAGCATGTTGAGCGACACCCTGGCCACGACCGTCGTCAACCAGGCGCGCAGATCCTGTATGTCGTCCGGCTCAGTGTCCCTGGCACGCAGCCAGGCCTCCTGCACCGCGTCGTCGGCATCGGTCGGTGAGCCGAGCACGCGGTAGGCAACCGCCCGCAGGTGCGCACGGTGCTCCTCAAACGCCATGGACAGTCCGTCATCCATCGCATCCACCCTGTCAGGTCGCGGCACCGACGGCGAGGACCGCGGCGACGGGGACCAGGTACAGCAGCGGGTACGCCAGGTGCCTGTACTCTCCGGCGCGCGCCACGGTGATCTCGGCACCGAGGAAGTACAGGAGCAGGCAGACGGCTGCGACGACTCCGATAGCAGGCACGGCCAGGCCGACGAGCAGGCCGAGCGCCCCCGCCGCCTTGGCAGCACCCAGCCACGGCCACCAGCGTCGGGGGACGCCGTAGTCCCTGAGCGAGTCCACGACCCAAGAAGCTCCTCGGAGCAGCGAGTAGGCGGAGAAGGCCACCCACAGTGCGGCGAAGACGGTGAGAACGATGTGCACGGTGGACATTGCGGGCTCCTTGTCTGTAGTGGTTTCGGTTGCAGGGTCTTGGACACCGCGGGGCTCCTGAGTGTGACGATGCTCCCTCGGTGTCTATCTGTGGGCTTGATTCTGCAGCTACGCAAGGGATGAGGTTGACCTCTCGCCAAAAGTTGGGAGGCGGAACTGTCAAGGTATTTGGTTGCTAAGAACAAAAATCAAGGTATGCTCTTGGCATGGCTTCGAAAGCTGACGGTGCGCGCGCTGCCCTGCTCGGTGACGTGGTCGGCTCCCGCACCGCAGATGACCGCAAGGCCCTTCACGACGTTCTCACCGCTGCCCTGACCGAGGTGACGGCCGAGGTCGATGCGCTCGACGACCTCCAGGTGACGGCAGGCGACGAGTTTCAGGGCACCTTTGCGACGGTGGGCGAGGCGTTGTATGCCGCGCTGCTCCTCCGCCTGCGCCTGTCCAGCCAGATCGACATCCGGGTGGGCATCGGGTGGGGTGACGTCACCGTGCTCGACGCGGCCCGGAGCACCCAGGACGGCCCAGCCTGGTGGGCCGCGAGGGCGGCAATCGACTGGGTCGAGGCACAGCAGGGGGTCGCCGGGTTCGCGAGTCTCCGCACTGCCTACCGGCGGGCCGAGGAGTCCGAGGGCGGTGGCCGACGGGTGTCAGGACCGGCCCCGGATGCGATCAACGGCGCACTGCTCTGTCAGGACCACCTGATTGGCTTCATGGACGAGCGATCAAGACACATCCTGGAGGGGCTCATGCATGGTCGGACACAGGCCAGCCTGGCGGACGAGCTGGGGCTGACTCGCCAGGCAGTCAACCAACGGCGCAAGCATGATGGTCTGGCCGTGGTGGCGATGGCCGCCGAGAGCCTGCGGATGGTCGGGTGAGCGCCCTCGCGATCCTGCTGATTGCGGTGGGCGTGGCCGATCTGGTCGCCGCCCGCGGGCGGGCCCACGAGCGCACCAGCCGGATGGTCGGAGCCCTGGTCGGGCTTGGTGGTATCGCGCTGATGGCCGCGCTGGCTGGCCTGTCCGGGTGGGGGGACCTGGCGCTGTTGGGGATCGCCGGCCTGACCACCGCGGCCTGGGTCGTCCTCGCCGGGCGCGCGGACGACACAGATCGCGGTCAGGGCGTGGCACTCGGCGCGCTCGGAGTCGGAGGTGGCCTCATCCTCCTGTGCAGCGGCTGGTCGTCCCCTGCTGGCGGGGTCCTGGCCGACTGGCTGGAGTGGAGTGGCATCAACCACCTGGAGTCGATGGACCCCACCCGCGTCCTGCTTCTCGCGGGCCTGTTCCTCACCCAGCTGTCGACCGGCAACATCGTGGTGCGCCTCGTCCTGACCCACACCGGAGCGCTGAACCCGCTCGGCGGCCCGCAGGCGTCCGACCGGCTGAGGGGCGGCCGACTCCTCGGCCCGATGGAGCGGGTATTCATCCTCGGGCTGGGCCTGGCTGGCCAGGTGACCGCCGCCAGCATAGTCATCGCCGCAAAGGGGCTCATCCGATGGCCCGAGCTCCAGAAGGCGACCCGGGAGCGGGAGAGGCACGATGCCGACGCAGCCCGCACAGGCGCTCCATCGCGCCCGCTGGTGGCGAGCATCGACCAGGTGACCGAGTACTTCCTGATCGGAAGCTTTGTCAGCTGGCTCGTCGCGCTTGCCGCACTCGTGGCCGCCCAGCTGGTGTGAGCCCAGGGAGGCGGCGTGGGTCCTGGCCGGGCTCAGGCGTCGATCACGATAGGGATGATCATCGGTCGCCGCCGGAGCTTGCCGCCGACGAACGACCCGACGGTGCGGCGGATGACCTGCTGAGTCTGGTGCGTGTCGGTGACCCCGTTCTGACGTGCCTCCTCCAGCGCCGCCTCCAGTCGCGGCCGCACCTTGTCGAAGACGGCAGCGTCCTCGGCAAAGCCACGGGTCTGAATCTCCGGACCGGCGGCGATCTTGCCGGTGGAGGCGTCCCGCACGACGATCACCGTCACGAAGCCTTCGTCGCGCAGGATCCGACGGTCCTTGAGCAGGCCCTCGGTCGTGCCGCCGACCGACGAGCCGTCCACGTAGATGTAGCCGACGTCGACGGCACCGGCGATCCTCGCCGTGCCGTCGACGAGGTCGACCACGACCCCGTCC
>DATGRS010000029.1:0-2532 GCA_035303365.1 Ornithinicoccus sp. | reverse complement strand
CGATGCGCACCCGCCAGACCTCCGGGCCGTCCTCGAGGTAGTCCCAGGTGAACTCCCCGGCGTTCTCGGCCTGGAGCTGGTAGTAGAGCGGCTTGGGGTCGTGGTCGTTGACCAGCACGAAGGCGGCACCAGGCTCGAGCGTACCGAAGGTGCCGAAGATCTCGGAGTGCCGATCGCGGGGGATCAGCTGGCGGACATCGAGCTCATGGTCCTGGGTCATGGTTCCTCCTGCTGGACGATTTAATAACAGTACGTGTGTAATTTAGCGCACCGCCTCGAAACGCCGTGACGGCCGTCCTAGAGTGAGGAGCATGACACCACCCGCCCCTCCCCGGCTGGCCCCGCCGCGCAAGCGCCGGCGTCGGTCTCCCGGGTGGGTGCCCAACCAGCACGGGGCATGGGCGATGCTGCTCACCCCGCTGCTCGTCGGAGCGGTCGCCACCGGCCCGCGCTGGGAACACCTGCTCCTCCTCGCCTTCTGGCTGAGCGGATACCTGGCCTTCTTCGCTACGGGACTGTGGCTCAAGTCCCGCCGCAAGGCTCGCTACCTCCCACCCGTGCGGGTCTACGTGACGCTCGCCGCGGCACTGGGTCTGGCCCTGCTCGCGTCGGCCCCCGGGCTGGTGCGCTGGGTTCCCCTGTTCGTGGTCCCGCTCGGTGTTGGCCTGGTGGCGTCCGCCACGCGCCACGAGCGGGCGCTGGTCAGCGGAGTGGCGACGACGGTGGGGTCCTGCCTGATGACCGTGGTTGCCTACGACCTCGGACCCGGCACTGACTGGGTGCGGGCCTGGCAGCTCACGGCGGTCCTGGCGGCCTACTTCTCCGGGACGGTCTTCTACGTGAAGAGCGCCATCCGCGAGCGCGGCGACCGCCGGTTCCTGGCTGTGTCAGTGGGCTACCACGCCGTCCTGGCGCTGCTAGCTCTCCTGTTCCTGCCGTCCCCCGCAGGTGTTGCCCTGGGAGTCGTCGGTGCGTTGCTCACGGCGCGGGCGGCCGCAGTTCCGGCGCTCGGCTGGAGCCCTGCCCGGCTCGGCGTCGGAGAGATCGTGATGACGCTGGTCGTCGCCGGCGCCGCGCTGCTGACCCTGTGAGAGGTCGACCGCGAGGTCGTGGCGCTGGCACGGCCACCACGTAGCGGTGGAGTGCCGAGGCGATGTCAGACGCCACCCCGGCGGCGAGAGTCTTGACGTCCGGATGGCCAGCGAGGTGAGCTCGGCACCACGGCGCTTTCCGACGGTTTGGGCACACGCTAAAGGCCGCCAACCTGTTGTCCCAGGTCAGCGGCCTTTCGCGTTGCGCCCCCGGCAGGATTCGAACCTGCGCTCCCGCCTCCGGAGGGCGGTGCTCTATCCCCTGAGCTACGGGGGCAACAGCGTCACAGATTACCAGCCCGACAGGGGTGCACCGGCACGTCCGGTCTGCGGTGCGGACGTGAGGGTCCGGGAGAGCTGCGTCCCGGCATACACCGCCGGCATCGCCCCCCGACGGAACTAGACTCGGCCGGGTGACCCCGGAGCAGCTCGCTGAAGCCATCATCGCCGCCCTCGACCAGGCCGTGTCGGCCGGTGACTTCACCGTCGAGGTCCCGCGAGAGGTGCGCGTCGAGCGACCGAGGGGCCGCGAGCACGGGGACTGGTCCACCAACATCGCGCTGCAGCTGGCCAAGAAGGCCGGCGTGCCCCCGCGCGAGCTGGCCACCAACCTCGCAGATCGACTCGGCGCAGTTGAGGGCGTCTCCGGGGTCGACGTGGCCGGCCCGGGCTTCCTCAACATCACCCTGGACGCAGCCAGCGCGGGTGAGCTGGTGCGCGCCATCGTCGAGGCAGGCGACTCCTACGGCAGCAACGAGACCCTCACCGGCCACGTGGTCAACCTGGAGTTCGTCTCGGCGAACCCGACGGGACCTCTTCACATCGGCCACACCCGGTGGGCGGCGCTGGGTGACGCGATCCGCCGGCTGCTGGTCGCGTGCGGTGCGGAGGTCACCGCGGAGCACTACACCAACGACGCCGGCAACCAGATGGACCTGTTCGGCGCCTCCATCGTGGCCCGGGCTCGCGGCACGGCGATCCCCGAGGGGGGCTATGCCGGCGACTGGATCACCGAACTGGCCGAGCAGGTGCGGCAGGAGCGCCCGGATCTGCTCGAGCTGCCAGAGGCCGAGGCCGTGGCGCTCGCAAGAGATCGTGGGTACGTCCTGCAGCTGCAGCAGATCCAGGACACGCTCGCGGCGTTCAACGTCCACTTCGATGTGTGGTTCTCCGAGAAGTCGCTGCACGACTCCGGTGCGGTCGAGCAGGCGGTGGACCGTCTCCGGGAGCAGGGTCACGTCTTCGACTCCGAGGGCGCGGTGTGGCTGCGCACCACGGACTTCGGCGACGACCGCGACCGCGTCCTCATCCGGGCCAACGGCGTGCCGACCTACTTCGCGTCGGATGCTGCGTACTACCTCAGCAAGAAGGACCGCGGCTTCCCCGAGAAGATCTATCTGCTCGGTGCCGACCACCACGGCTACGTCGGTCGGCTCAAGGC
>DATGRS010000028.1:0-4953 GCA_035303365.1 Ornithinicoccus sp. | reverse complement strand
AGGCCCACCCGCCAACCCTGGAGGAGCTCTTCCTGAGGCAGTATGGCGACCGACTGGCTCCCCAGGACGACCCGGCCGACGACACCGCCCGGGGTGCGGACACTGCTCCTGAGGCAGAGGTGGGGGCGGACCGGTGAGCGGCCTCACCGGCACCTCGCAGCTGGTGCGGCTCTTCCTGCGGCTGGACCGCCTGCGGATCCCGCTGTGGCTGCTCGGCATCGCCGGGATCGTCGCGGCGTCGGCCTCGGCGGTGCAGGGCGTCTATGACACCTCCGCCGCGCGGGCCGCCTACGCCGCCACAGTGGAGAACAGCGCGGCAGCGATCGTGATGAGCGGCCCGCCGCAGGCGCTGGACACCGTGGGAGGCATCACGCTGTTCGAGGTCAACCTGACCGCGGCGGTGGGGGCCAGCCTGATGGCGATCTTCCTGACCATCCGGCACACCCGCAGTGAGGAGGAGGCGGGCCGCACCGAGCTGCTCAGCGCCGGTGTCCTGGGTCGCTTCGCTCCATTGATGGCCGCGCTGATCGTCGTGTCAGCTGCCAGCGTCGCGCTGGGCGCCCTGCTGGCGCTCTCCCTGGTCGCGATGGGTCTGCCGGCGGGCGGGTCGCTGCTGTTCGGAGCCGCCATGGGCTGTCTGGGGATCGCGTTCGCCGCCGTCGCCGCGCTCGCGGCGCAGGTGACCGAGCATGCCCGGGCCTCGCTCGGCATCGCGCTGGCCGTCCTCGGTCTGGCCTGGGGCCTGCGCTCGATCGGTGACGTGCGCGACAGCCTGGCCTCGTGGTTCTCCCCGGTGGGGTGGGTGCAGGCCGTCAACGCCTACGGCGACGAGCGCTGGTGGCCGCTGCTGCTCCCACTGGCTTCTGCGGTCGTGCTGACCGGCGGTGCGCTTGCCCTCGTGCAGCGCCGGGACATCGGCGCCGGGCTGGTGCCGACCCGTCCGGGCGCACCACGTGGGGGCTCGCTGCTCTCCTCGGTGCCCGGTCTGGCGCTGCGCCAGCAGCGCAGCGCCATCCTCGGGTGGTCCGTGGGGCTCCTGCTCACCGGCATGGCCTTGGGCTCCTTCGGTGACGACGTCACCACCATGCTCGAGGACACCCCGGCCCTGGAGGGAGCCTTCGGCGCCGGGACGGGGGAGGACCTCGTCGATGGCTACTTCGGCATGATCCTGCTGATCCTCGCGCTGATCGTCGCGTGCTTCACCGCCTCGTCGGTGCACCGCATGCACGGTGAGGAGGAGGGTGGACGGGCCGAGCTCGTCCTGTCGACCCGGACCCCCCGGCTCAACTGGCAGTTCGGCTGGCTCGCGGTCACCCTCCTGGGCACTGTCATCGTCCTGCTGGCTGGGGGAGTCGGGGTGGCGCTCGCCGATGCCGCAGTCTCCGGGTCCACCGGACGCTCTGCGGAGCTGATCGGCGCGACCATGGCCTACCTGCCCGCCACGGCAGTCATCGGGGGCCTGGCAGCGGCCCTGCACGGGTGGGCGCCCCGGCTCAGCGTGGCCACCTGGGTGTTCCTGGCCGCGTGCTTCGTGGTCGGCTGGCTGGGCGCCCTGCTCGAGGTCCCGCAGTGGGCGCAGGACCTCTCGCCGTTCAACCTGACGCCGCAGATGCCGCTGGAGCCGATGGACTGGGCGGTCGTCTCGACGCTTGCCGGCCTCGCCGTCATCCTGCTCGGCCTGGCCGCGGTCGGCCTGCGCCGGCGCGACGTGGTCAGCAGTGTCTGACCAGCGCCCGCGGGTGCGGCCGAGGAGCCAGACAGAGGAGCACCGGGCGGGTCTGCACGATCACCCACGACGGGTGACATGATGGGCGCCGTGAGGACCGCAGCCACATCCCTGACCCGTGCCCGCCGTTCAGCTGCCGCGCTCGCCGCGATCGGTGCTGGAGCCCTAGTGCTCTCTGGTTGCTCCGGCAACCTGTCGTCCGACGTGGCCGCCGTCGTGGACGGCAAGGAGATCACCGTCGAGGAGGTTCAGGAGGCCACGGCAGAGTTCAACTCGTTGCCGGTGACCCCGACGACCACGACCGACGCACTGACCCTGCTGATCTACGGCGACCTGGCCGAGGAGGCCTACACCGAGGCGGGCCTGCCGCCGGTCCCCGACGCGCAGCTCGTCTCACAGCTGCGCAGCGGCGGGATCGAGGACCCGAGTGACAGCCTGCTCGACCTCTACCGGTCGATCACCCATCTCACCGGACTGCAGGGTCTGCCACCCGCCGACGGGGTGGACATCGAGGTCAACCCCCGGTTCGGCGACTGGGACGCCCAGGCCGGCCAGGTCATCGCGCAGGCGCCCGACTGGATCACCGAAGTCAACGGGGCCGAGAACTGACGACGCCGGACAGCCCGGGCGCAGGCCTCGCGGCTCACGTGTCGCCGGGCCGTCTCAGCCTGCTGCTCACCTCCCCCCGGCTGGCTCCCGGGCTCCTGTCGCGCGACGCCTGGGACTCGCTCACGGCGGCTGACATCGTCCTGGCCCGGTCGGTCTCGGACGCCCAGCCCCGCGCCATACAAGCCGCCGGGGTCCCTGTGACGGAGGCTGCGGACCAGCCGGTCCCCGCACTCGCTCGCGAGCTCCTTGACTCGGCCGTCAGTGGCCGGGTCGTCTGGGTCGGCTCTCCCGACGGCGACCCAGGGCTGACCGACGCGCTGGCGGCTGAGGTGGCCCGCCGTGGCGGCGGCCACGCAGCCGAGCTCGAGGTGCTCGTGGGCGCGTGGGACCAGCCCGGGTCGCGCCTCCTCGACGTGGTCGCGGTGATGGACCGGTTGCGGTCGCCGGGCGGCTGTCCGTGGGACGCCGAGCAGACCCACACCTCGCTCGTGCCGTATCTCATCGAGGAGGCGCACGAGGCGGTCGAGGCGCTGGAGTCGGGCGACCCCGACCACATGGTCGAGGAGCTCGGCGACGTGCTGCTCCAGGTCGTCTTCCACGCCCGGGTCGCGGCCGAACGTGCCGACGGGTTCGACATCGACGACATCAGCGCGCGGCTGGTCGACAAGCTGGTCTATCGGCATCCGCACGTCTTCGCCGACGTCCGCGCGGCGGACGCGGCAGCCGTCGAGGCCAACTGGGAGCAGCTCAAGTCCGCCGAGAAGCCGCACCGCGAGCACCCGCTCGAGGGGATTCCGGCGGGTATGCCGGAGCTCGCGCGAGCAGCCAAGGTCGCCTCCCGCCTGGAGCGCGCAGGACTGGGCGACCGCCTGCGTGCCGAGGTCGATGCCCGGTTGGGGCAGGGAAGACCGGGCGCCGCTGACGCGGGGAACGATCCCGCCGGCGCTGACTCGGCGCCTGGTGTCGGTGCAGCTGGAACGGAAGCCTTTCTTGCTGCACGCCTGATGGAGGTCGTGCTGGCTGCCCGAGCCGAGGGCGTGGACCCCTCCGCCGCGCTGCGCGGACTCCTGCGCGAACTGGAAATGGTCGACCTCGCCGCTCCGCCGACGTGAGGTGGCTGCCGTGACCTGCGTGCCGGCGGTCGGCGGATGAACGCCGGGCAGGGGCGCGTGCTGCGGGTCCGGAGCCGCAACGCGGACTTCCAGCAGTGGCAGTCCCTGCTGGGCAACCGGACCAAGCGCAACCGGCACGGTGAGTTCCTGGTGCAGGGCGTGCGCCCGATTACTCTCGCGCTGGAGCGCGGGTGGCCCGTCCACGCGCTCCTGGGCGTCGAAGGTCGCCTCTCCTCCTGGGCCCAGAGCGTCTGGGACTCCGCTGGCGCGCACCAGCACGCGCTGCTGGCGGAGGAGCTGATGGCCGAGCTGGGCGGCAAGGAGGAGTCAGCCCCAGAGCTGCTCGCCGTCCTGGAGCTCCCGGCAGACGACCTGGAGCGGCTGGTCAAGGAGGATCATGGGCAGGTGCCCCGGCCACCGCTCATCACCGTGTTCGACAGGCCCGGCAGTCCTGGCAACATCGGGACCCTGGTCCGCTCGGTCGACGCCTTCGGTGGCGACGGCGTCGTGGTGACCGGTCACGCGGCCGACCCCTACGACCCGCGGTGCGTGCGCGCCAGCACCGGCTCGATGCTCACGGTGCCGGTCGTCCGGGCACCGTCCCACTCGGAGGTGCTCGCCTGGGTGCGGGACCGGCAGGACCGGGACGGTGTCCCGTGGGTCGTGCTGGGGCTGGATGAGGAGGGTGGAACCCCGTTGCGGGAGACCGACCTGACCGGCCCGACGGTCCTGGTGGTCGGCAACGAGACCCGGGGCCTGACCCGTGCCTGGCGGGAGGCGTGCGATGCCGTGGTGAGCATCCCGATGGTCGGTGAGGCCAGTTCCCTGAACGCCGCGGTCGCCGGCTCGGTGGTGCTGCACGAGGCACTGCGGCAGCGGAGCAGCACGGACTGAGCAGGATGGCGACCCACGGTGCGCCCGGTCGGGTTGAGAGCCATCGGCCGTTAGGCTCGGGGTGACCTGACGTGCATGCACCCTGAAGGAGTAGTCGTGGCAGTCATCGACGCGATCATCGCCCGGGAGATTCTCGATTCCCGCGGCAACCCGACTGTCGAGGTCGAGGTCGGCCTGGACGACGACACGGTCGGGCGGGCCGCTGTGCCGTCCGGTGCCTCCACCGGCCAGTTCGAGGCGGTCGAGCGGCGGGACGGGGACGACGGTCGCTATCAGGGCAAGGGCGTCGAGCAGGCGGTCGCCGCGGTCATGGACGACCTGGAGCCGCGGCTCCTGGGCTTCGAGGCCAGCGAGCAGCGTCTGGTGGACCACGAGATGCTCGCCGTCGACGGCACCGACAACAAGGCAGAGGTGGGAGCCAACGCGATCCTCGGGGTGAGCCTGGCCGTGGCCCGTGCGGCGGCCGACTCGGCCGAGCTGCCGCTGTTCCGCTACGTCGGCGGCCCCAACGCACACCTGCTGCCGGTGCCGATGATGAACATCCTCAACGGCGGTTCCCACGCCGACTCCAACGTGGACATCCAGGAGTTCATGATCGCCCCGATCGGGGCC
>DATGRS010000027.1:0-7601 GCA_035303365.1 Ornithinicoccus sp. | reverse complement strand
GAGGTGCCGCGCGCTGGGCCGGGTGGATGTACCTGCTGACATTCGTGTCCATCCCGACCGTCGCGCTCTACGCCCCCGTCCGCGAGGCGGGCTTCGTCACCGGACCGGGCCCCGACACCGGCGTCCTGGTCGGCGGGGCGCTGGAGCTCGTCGTCGGGCTCGCCTGCATCGGCACCGCCGTGGCGCTGTTCCCCGTCGTCCGGCGGCAGGGTGAGGCGCTGGCGACGGGGTTCGTCGGGACCCGGATCCTGGAGGGGACACTGATCTTCGTCGGCGTCGCGAGCCTCTGGACGATCGTCTCGCTGCGGCAGGACGGCGCGGGCGCGGACGCCGTGGTCGTGGGTGAGGCGCTGACCGCGTTCTACGACGGGGTGTTCATCGTCAGCCAGGGGCTCATCCCGGTCGCCAACGCCCTGCTGCTGGGGACGCTGCTCTACCGGTCCCGGCTGGTGCCCCGGGTGCTGCCCGTCCTCGGCTTCGTCGGCGCCGCCACCCGCTGGCCTACGACACCGCGACCGTCCTCGGCTTCTCCGGGAGCCTGGCCGAGGTCCTGGCCCTGGCCGCGGTGCTGCCGATCGCCACGTGGGAGTTCTCCCTCGGGGTGTACCTCGTGGTCAAGGGCTTCCGGCCGGCCGCTGTCGCCGCTCTCGGCACAGGGCGCGCGGTGAGCGCCGGGTCGGCCTAGGCCTGCGCCGTGCCGGCGTCGTCGGTCGGTGGGTGACGGATCTCGTCGAGGATGGCGCGCAGGGTGCTGAGCGAGTCGCGGACCTCCGGCTCCCGCACCCCCAGCGCCTCCACGATCTGCTCCTTCAGCGGGGTGAAGAGCGCCGCGGCGTCCCGGTGGGCACGGCGACCGGCCGGCGTGAGCTTGATGCGGTAGGAGCGACGGTCGTCGGGATGCGGCTCGCGCTCGACGTGCCCCCGGGACTCGAACCGCTTGATGTAGCTCGACACCGTGGTCAGCGGGGCCGCCATCCACCTCGACAGCTCGGTCGGGGTGACCCCCGGCGCGGAGGTGAGCACCGAGTAGATCGCGAACTCGTCGCTGGTCAGTCCGCTCGGGGCGAGGCTCTTGTCGAGCAGGTCCGCCGTCGCCCGGGAGGTCAGCCAGACCATGAAGGCGACGTCGACGTTCTCGTCCTGGATCTCGCTCTCCGACAGGCCTCTTCCCTGGTCACGGCGCCGACGAACCATGCTCCCAGGTTACTACGATCTCGCAGTAAGCCGCGCGCCCGCCCGGCGGTCAGGAATCGAGAAGCCAGGGTCTCCGCGGCCGACCTACGGTAGGAGCATGACCAGCATCGACACGATCACGCTCGAGGTGGACGACCTGGCGGCGGCCGAGCGCTTCTACCACGAGCTCGGGGTCGCGGACCGGGTCCGGCTGCGCGCCACCGACGCCCCGACGTCGGGGTTCCGTGGGTTCACCGTCTCCCTGGTGTGCCCGCAGCCCGGCGACGTCAACCTCATCGTCAAGACCGCGATCGATGCCGGTGCCACCGAGACCAAGCCGGCGTCCAAGTCGCTGTGGGGTTACGGCGGGGCGTTCCGCGCCCCCGACGGGACCGTGTGGACCATCGCCAGCTCCGCCAAGAAGGACACCGCCCCCGTGACCGGGCGGGTCGACAGCTTCGTCCTGCTGCTCGGCGTCGACGACGTCAAGGCGAGCAAGCAGTTCTACGTCGACCGCGGCCTGAGCGTCGGCAAGAGCTTCGGCGGCAAGTACGTCGAGTTCGAGGGGACCGGCCCCATCGGATTCGGCCTCAACAAGCGCAAGGACCTGGCCAAGAACGCCGGCGTCGACCCCAGCGGCAGCGGGTCGCACCGACTGGTCGTGAACTCGCCCATCGGGCCGTTCACCGACCCCGACGGGTTCGAGTGGGAGCCCGCCTGACGCACGGCCGGAGAGGTCATCCGGCCCGCCTTCTCTGCCCGTACGCCCGCCAAGAAACCAAAGGCCCGAATTGCCGGTCAGTGGCGCGTCTCAGCTTCTCTTTCAGGCGCTCGCGAGATGCTGAACGAAACGCCGGACCCGTGGCTGCCCTAACGGGTACGCGGCATGGCTATGGTGCAGCGTCATACGGACGAGAGGGGCGTTACGTGGAAGAGACTTGGCACCACGCCAGACTGATTCCGACCTCCGGGATCTCCGGGGCTGAGGAGCAGGAACGAAGAGCAACCTCGGCCCTTCTGGCGGTCATGAGCGCAGTGAAGGAATTCAGCCGCGCCATGCTGAAGCCACTGGGAGCGCCAGCGGGCACGGTCGAGTGCTACATCGAGGTCCCATTCCAGAGCGGGGACAAGACCTACTACCCCGACGGTCTGATCCGAGTTCGCCGGGGTAGCAAGGCCTGGACCGCGCTGGTCGAGGTCAAGACGGGTCGGAACGAACTCGCTGCGGATCAGCTCGAGACCTATCTCGACATCGCCAAGGAACAGGGCTTCGACGCTCTCGTCACGATCAGCAACCAAATCCAGACGGCGCCCGGTCAGCACCCGACGAAGGTGGACAAGCGCAAGCTCCGCAAGGTGGCGCTACACCACTGGTCGTGGACTTATGTGCTCTCGATGGCCGTCCTCCAGAAGGAGCACCGCGGCGTCTCCGATCCAGAGCAAGCCTGGATCCTCGGTGAGCTGATCCGCTACCTGGAGCACCCGCGATCCGGGGCCATGGAGCTGGAGGACATGGGAGCCCACTGGGTGCCGGTCCGCCAAGCGGTGACGATGGGCACTCTGCGGCCAAGCGACAAAGGGCTTCCAGAGGTCGCAGAACGGTTCGACGCGCTGCTGCGCTATGCCAGCCTCCGTCTGGGCCGGCAGTTGGGCACAGACGTCGTCCAGGTACGCACCCGCAAGGAAATTGCAGATCCCGCGATCAGAACCCAGGCATTGATCTCGAGCCTGGTCTCCGACGGCCAACTGAGTGGGGCCATTCGCATTCCTGACACCGTGGGGCCTATCCACATCGTTGCGGACCTTCGCGCCTCCCAGGTGACGTGCTACGTCGATCTCGACGCGCCACGGCAAGGACGGCCGACCACTCGCGTCAACTGGCTCCTCCGTCAACTCAAGGCGGCGCCTGATATCACCCGAATCGAGGTCTTCGTGGCCAACTCCCGGGCAGCCAGCGCAGCCGAGCTCCTGGGGAAGGTGCGCGAGAAGCCGGATCTGCTGGTGGCGGACCCCAAGAAGGAGATTCGCAGCTTCCGAGTGGCTATCTCGACACCTATGGGAACGAAGAAGGGCCGAGGACGCGGAGCTTTCATCGACTCCGTCGTCGGCCTGATGGACCAGTTCTACAGCGACGTGGTCCAGCACCTGAAGGCATGGTCGGCGGCGCCTCCCAAGATGCGTGAGCCGGAGCCCGAGCAGATCGATCAACCGGTGCTGGCATCGACTGCCCTGTCCTCCCAAGATGGTCCCGAAGAGACGGCAAAGGACGCGACGGGCTAGTCGCGAGCAGCGTCAGAGAGACCAGCGAGCTAGAGGATCGGCTGGTCGACGACCGCGCGGAAGCGCTCGTAGACGCCCCGGTCACCCTCGACCCGGATCTCCCGCGCGAACTCGTCGGCGTCGCCACGCCGCCACAGCCAGGTGTCGACCGCCTCGGCCGTGCCGCGGATCGTCACGTCCGCGTCGGCGGGCTCGTCCAGCACGACGAGCGTCGGGTCGTCGAACTCGCGGCCGCTCTCCGGACCGGTCCCCCGGAACCGCCCGAGCCCCACGGTCAGCTCGGCGCCGGTGTCGGTGAGGACCACCCGCGCCCGCTCCCCGCTGCCGGTGAACGTCGCCCAGCCCGGGCACCCGCCCAGCATGATGGCCAGCGCCTCGGCCACGCCGTCGGAGGCCAGCACCGGGTCCAGCGGTGTCCGCACACCGCCGGTCTCCTCCGCGTCGACGCGGTGGATGAGCGCCTCGTGCGCCATCCGCCGGTAGGTGAACGCCATCCGCTGGTCCTCGGACCACGACCAGGCCGGCTCCGAGGGGTCGGCGGAGCCCAGCGCGTCCAGCAGCCCGGAGAGTGCCCTGTCGTACCGGGCCAGCAGCCCGTCATACGCGACGTCCGGACGCGGCGGCTCGCCCTCGTCGGCCGGGGCCGCCGGCCGGGTGCGGACCACGCCCGCCCAGAACTCCTGGACCTCGGTCAGGTGCCAGAGCAGGTCGGCGGCGGTCCACTCCGGGCAGGACGGCACCCGGGCGTCGGGGTCGACCCCGGCCAGGACGTTGCGGAAGCGGGTCGACTCGCGCTGGATCGCCTCGAGGTATGCCGTGTGGTCCAGATCCATCGGCCCACCGTAGTGCCTGGTCACGACAGGGATCAGGCGCCGGCGCCGCCCCCGCGGGGCCGGGTGAGCGCGATGAGGGTGACCCCGCTGTCGGGGACCGGCTCGTCCTCCGTGACGACCGTGGTGGTCGACCCGTCGTTCACGAACAGGAGGACGGCCTCAGGGTTGTCCCGTCGGTAGGCCTCGAGTGGGTACTCCTCGGTCAGCCGCGTCGACCGCACCACCATCCCCCCGTGGGTCCGCTCCTCCATCTCCTCGAAGGTCAGGGGCGGGTCGAAGGCGACCCTGGCACTGAGCCGCTCGGCCGAACCCGTCCGGTCGGCGCCCGACCTCCCGCCGCCCTCGGTCGCCGGAGGAGCGTCGGCCCGCCGCAGCTGGAAGGTGTGCGCCCGGCCGAGGTCCCGGGCCAGCTCGCGCGTCGCGGTGGTGTTGGTGCCGTCGGAGTCCGTGGCCGCCACGAAGCTGGCGATGCCGGCCAGGTCGAGCTCGTCCACGACATACTCCGACAGCACGTTGCCGTGCTCGGTGCGGAGGTATGACGCGTCGCCGGCCTGCCGCGCCAGGCTCAGCTCCTGACGGTCCTGGCTGATGAGCACGGTGGGCACCCCGAGCCGGCCCAGCTCGAGCGCCGCCTGGCGGACCCACTCCTGGGACCCGGCGAAAACCACCCCCTGGGGCCGCGTGGTGGCCAGACCCAGCCGCTCGGCGAGCCTGCCGACGCCCAGCCCGTAGACCGCGACCGTGACCACGATGGTCACGAACACCATGGGCACGAGCGAGCCGGCCTCGGCGGCGAGCGCGGCGAGACCGTCGGCACCCTCGCCCTCGGCCGCGGCGTGCTCGAGCTCGAGCGCGAAGATGCTGGTGACCGCGGCGGCGACGATGCCGCGCGGCGCCATCCCGGCGAGCAGGACCCGCTCCTCCCGGGTCGTGCTCGTGCCGAGCAGGGACACCAGCACGCTGACCGGCCGCACGACGAGCACGAGCAGCGCGACGAAGAGCAGGGCGGTGGGTGCCACGGCCACCACCTCGTCCCAGCTCACCCGGCCCGCCAGCACGACGAACAGCACCCCGACGAGCAGCACCTGCAGGTGCTCCTTGAACTCCAGGACGTGGTCCAGGTGCAGGCCGGGCGCGTTGCCCAGGGCGATGCCCAGGAGGGTGACGGTGAGCAGGCCGCTCTCCTCCTGGATGACGTTGGAGACGGTGAGCGCACCGATCGCCGCGGCGAGGAAGACGACGCCCTGGAGGAAGTCGGGCACGAGGTGGCGGCGCATCGCCTGCCACAGCACCAGCGCGAGGATCCCGGCGATGCCGACCGCCACACCGACGGTCACCAGCAGGGTGCCGGCCGCTGTGCCCAGGGCCTCCTCGCGGCTGCCGACGATGACCGCCTGGTACACGAGGACCGCCAGCACGGCCCCGATGGGGTCGACGACGATGCCCTCCCACCGCAGCAGTGACGCCACCCGGCGGGTGGGCCGCAGCTGGCGCAGGATCGGGTTGATCACCGTCGGCCCGGTGACGACGAGGATCGCGCCCAGGAGCAGAGCGAGGCGCCAGTCCACGCCGACCGCCCAGGCGGCCATCGTGATCAAAGGCCAGGCCAGCAGGACGGTGACGGTGCACAGGCGCACGACCGGGGCGCCGAGCTCCCGGACGTGGGAGAACCGGAGCGACAGGCTCCCCTCGAACAGGATCACTCCGACGGCGAGGGTCACCCCGGCGAACAGCAGCTCCCGGTCGAGCACCGCGTCGGGCTCGACGAGGCTGCCCGCTCCGAAGCCGACGACGAGGAGCACCAGGATCGACGGGACGCGGACCCGCCACGCCAGCCACTGGCTGACGGCAGCGAGGACGAGCACGCCCGCGAGATAGAGCGCGGGGTCGAGGTCGTGCAGGTCGGCGGGCACGGGCCCAGCCTCCCTGCTGAACCCGGGGGCCGTCGAGCCGAACAGGCGAAAGGGGTCCCCGCCATATCGCGGAGACCCCTTTCATTGCCCTCAGGCTTAACTGGTGAAGATCGCCTCGTCGTGGTCCCACGAGACGGTCAGCTCCATCACGATGTCCTTCGGGTCGTCCACGCCGAAGCCGATGTCGAACGTCGTCTCGCGACCATCGAGGATGACGGTGCTGGGTGCCCCCTCGAGCCCGTTTGCGGAGTCGAAGATCTGGTCGCCCTCACGGTCTCCCGACTGGACTGTGGCATGGAACATCGTCGGGTCGAAGTTCTCGCCCGTCTTGTTGACGATCGTGACGGTGAAGCGGACAGCGTGGTCGTATCCCTCGCCTCCCATCGACCACTCGTCCGGCTTGAAGGTCTCCGGCTTCGACACGGTCACCTGGAGACCGTCCTCGAAGGCCCACGTCTCGCCGAACTTCGCGTTGCCACTCGACACGGCGCTCTCGTCGGCGCCCTCCTCCGCCTCGCTAGCAGCTTCGACGGTCTCGGTCACGGTGACGGTGACCGTCTCGGTCGCCGGTGTCGCGGCCTCCCCTGCGGGAGCGGTGACGGTGACCGTCGCCGTGGGACGGTTGTCACCAGCCGCCGGGTCCTCCGCCACGGTTCCTCCGGTGCCGCCACAGGCAGTGAGCAGGACCACTGCCGGCAGCAGGGCAAGCCACATTGGCTGCCTCTTCATGTACTTCTCCCCTCGCGTTGGCCACGAGCCCCTCGCCCGTGGCGTGCGCTCGGCATTGTGCCCCTTCCCACCGACACCACTGACGGAGGGGATACATGCGGCGGAAACGTGGCCTGAGCACGCTTACGAACAGCAGCTCCGGCCACGTTTCCCGTACACAGGTCCGGTTTGCGTGCTCCGGTGGGGCTCAGGGGTCAGGAGAGCAGCGCGCCGGCCAGGTGGTCGGCGTTCTCGGCCAGCCAGGCCTGACGGCGCCTGATCCGGTCCCCCACCCCCTCGTCCCACATGCGCGCCCATCCGCCACCGTCGCGGAGGGCGCGCTCGCGCATCCGGTGCCAGGAACGCTCGGCCAGGTACCGCGCCACGGGCACGACCTGCGCAGTCTCGGCCTTGTCCAGTCCGTACGCCCGGACGATCGCCCGCCCCCGGTCCGCGGCGTCCACCTCCTGCATCACCGGTTCGCGGTCCGGCACCGGCATCCAGGCGCCCCACCAGAGGAGCAGGTTCGTCACCTCCTGCACCCGCGAGGCCGGGCCGCAGATGTCGAAGTCGATGAACGCCGTGGCCCGTCCGTGGCGGAAGACCGTGTTCTCCGGGGTGAAGTCGCGGTGCCCGATGAACGTGGGTGCCGGGCCCGGCTGGTCCGGGTCCACCGGACCGGCACCGTCCGGTA
>DATGRS010000026.1:0-11024 GCA_035303365.1 Ornithinicoccus sp. | reverse complement strand
TGACCCTCCTCGATGAGCGCCCGGTCCCAGGCCCCGCGGTCCTGCTCGTCGAGGGTCACCAGCTCGCCGGTGCGCGACACCCGGGCGGAGCGTCGGGCGTCGGTCAGCAGCATCAGTGCGAGCAGGCCGGCGACCTCCCCGTCCTCTGGGAGGAGCGTGCGGAGCAGCCGGCCAAGTCGGATCGCCTCGTCGGTGAGGTCCGCACGGAGCGGATCCTCACCCTCGCCGGCGAGGTAGCCCTCGTTGAAGACCAGGTAGACCACGGCGAGCACGCCGCTGAGCCGGTGCCTGATGTCGTGGTCCGACGGCACGCGGAAGGGCACGTGAGCCGCCTTGATCTTGGCCTTCGCCCTGGTGATCCGTTGCGCCATCGTGGTCTCCTGGACCAGGAAGGCCCGGGCGATCTCCGCGACCGTGAGTCCGCCGAGCAGCCGCAGGGTGAGCGCCACGCGGGCCTCCATGGACAGCGCCGGATGGCAGCAGGTGAAGACGAGCCGGAGTCGGTCGTCCTCCACCGGGCCACGCGGCTCGGGAGGCGTGTCGTCATACAGCATGTGGGCCGCCTGGTGCTTGAGGTCGCGCTGGGACTCGCGGCGGATCCGGTCGATCGCTCTGCGGGTGGCTGTGGTGGTGAGCCAGCCTCCTGGGTTGGGCGGTACCCCGTCCTGGCGCCAGCGTTCCACCGCCACGGTGAACGCCTCGCCCGCTGCGTCCTCGGCGATGTCCAGATCGCCGAGGCGGCGAGCCAGGCGGGCGACCACCCGGGCCCACTCCTCCCGGTGGGCGCGGGTGATCGCGTCGTCGACGGAGGGGTGGGTCACGACTCGAGCAACGCCTTGAAGGACTCCTCCGACTGGAACGGGCGGACCTCGACCTTGCCCCGGCACGCCTTCGAGGCCTCAGCGGCCAGCGCAAGAGCCTCGTCGAGGTCGGTGGCCTCGATGACCCAGAACCCACCGAGGAACTCCTTGGTCTCGAGGTAGGGACCGTCGGTGAAGACGGGCGCATCCGCCCGTCCGTCGACGGTGGTGGCCGTGGTCGCCGGCTCGAGACCGTCTGCGAAGACGAGGTGGCCCTCCCGCTCGAGCTTGTCGTTGAAGGCGCCGGTGTCAGCGAAGGACTCCAGCATCGCCTCCTTGGAGGGGTAGGGGCCAAACTCTGTGGGCTCCGCGGGTCCGAAGACGGACAACAGGTACCTGGACATCTGGGTCACTCCTTTCGTCAGCCGCTCGCGCGGCCATCATGGGCATGTTCACATCCAGTCCACGAACGCGCTCGTCCGGATACGACAGTCTCGGTCCCTGTGGGACGCGGGGGTCTAGGCTGGACGCATGGTGGACCGAGGCGTGATCCTCGCCCAGCTGGCCCTGAAGGTTGCGGGTACCCCGGCTGAGGAGCCGCTGGTGCGGCGTCTGTGCCAGGCGTGCGTGGACATCCTGGACGTGCACGGAGTGGCGCTGACCATCGGGTACACGACAGAGGACCGGGTGACGGTCTGCACCACCGATCCCACGGCGGCCCGGCTCGAGGACCTACAGGAGGTCTTGGGGGAGGGGCCCGGACCGGACGCGTCCAAGGAGGGGCACCGGGTCAGCGGGCGGTTGCCGTCGGCGGAGGGGAGGTGGCCGCTGCTGAGCGAGCCCGTGGGCTCGCAGCTGGGCACCGTGGAGGTGCTGGCGCTGCCACTCAGCGTGGGAGCTGACCCGATGGGGGTCCTCACTGCCTACCGTGACCGTCCCTTCTCCGCGGAGGAGCAGGACGTTGCCCAGTTCGTCGCAGACGCCATCGGCGCGGCGATCGACCGCGACCAGGACGGGACCACCGACTCCCCGTCGGAGCCCTGGTTGGCGCGGTCGCGCGTCCACATGGCGACCGGCATGGTGGTGGCGCAGTTGAACGTCGCGCCGAGGGATGCCCTCGCGCTGATCCGCGCCTACGCGTTCGCCCACGACACGAGCCTCAGCCAGGTGGCGGAGGCCATCGTGGCGAGGCAGATTCGACTGCATCACGACTCGGAAGGACAGGTGAACCCGTGAGCTCGGCATCAACACCGTCGCCGATCAGGGCTTTGGCCGCCGCCGCATCCGCCCTGGTGCAGGCGTATGACATCACCGACATCCTCGCGAGTATGTTGCCGCAGGCCGCTGCGGCGCTCGGGGCGGAGGCTGCCGCGCTGCTCGTGCAGCAGGAGGACGGTGAGCTGGACCTGCTGGCCTCCACCTCGCACGCAGCCTCGGAGCTGGAGATCTACCAGGCCCAGACCAAGGAGGGACCGTGCGTCGACTGCATCCGGACCCGCCATCCGGTCACGGCCGTAGGACGTGACCTGGTCATCCGGCGGTGGCCGACCATCGGTCGCGCGATGGCGGCGTCCGGATACGTCGGGGTGCATGCAGAGCCGCTCCGCTGGCGCGGCCGGGCGCTGGGCGGCCTGAACCTGTTCTTCGGCACAGCGTCGCCGCTGTCGGAGGAGTCTCTCGCGTTGGCTCAGACCTTCGCCGACATCATGACCCTTGCCCTGGTCCAGACCCAGGAGCCGAGCGACCGTGAGCTCGCCAGCCACATCCGCAAGGCACTGGACGCCCGGACGGTGGTCGAACAGGCAAAGGGGGTCCTCATGCAGACCCACGACCTAGATCCCGGGGCGGCCTACCAGGCGCTGAGGGCCCGGGCGAGCGAACAGGGCGTGAGCCTGAGCGAGATGGCGCGCAGCCTCGTCTGGCGGGAATACGCTCCGTAGCGCCGGCGGGGGTGACGCCCTGCGCCGAGCAGGCGCTTGAGGGAGGCACCGCTCAGGAAAGGCGCGTAGGGTCGTAAGTTCACCGACTTCTTCCCTATCGAGCGGAACGAACCCTTGACCGACCAGAGCCAGATCGCCAGGTCGCTGGCCGAAGCCGCCGTCGCGATCAACGCCAGTCACGACCTGGAGTCCACCCTGGACAGCATCGTGCACACTGCGGCAGGGTCTCTGCCGGGCATCGACCATGTCGGCATCTCGATCGCCCATCACAACGGCAAGGTGGAGACCAAGGCCGGCACCGACCAGCTGGTGTGGGAGCTGGACGCGCTGCAGTATGCCATCGGAGAAGGCCCTTGTGCGCACGCCATCGACTTCGAGCCGGTCGTCGTCGCCAACAAGCTGCGGCACGACCAGCGGTGGCCGAACTATGTGCCGCGCGCCGTGCGGATGGGGGTTCAGGCCCAGATCGGCCTACGGCTCTTCGCCGAGGATGAGACGCTCGGTGGGCTGAACCTCTACGCGACCGAGACGGACACCATCGACCCCGATGTGGTGCACACCGCGGAGCTGTTCGCGGCTCACGCCGCCCTCGCACTGGGGCGAGCGCGACGAGAGAGCCAGCTGAGTGATGCCCTTGCGACACGCAAGGCGATCGGACAGGCCATCGGCATGGTGATGGAGCGCTACCAGATCAGTGAGGAGCGCGCCTTCCAGTTCCTGGTCAGGGTCTCGAGCACCAGCAACATCAAGCTGCGCGACATCGCCCAGGAGCTCATCGACACGGCCAACACGAAGTACTCACCCCGGGCTGCGCGGCACCTGAACGACACACCGGAAGGCACTGAACCGGCCAGATAGGTGTGCGCGGCGCCTCACCGCGCGCTGTCGACGAAGCGGTGGGCCGGCTCCTCGAGCCGCCGCTTCAGGGCGAAGAACAGGTCTGCGGCCCGCTTCCCTGACCAGTCGCGAGGAAGCAGCTCGGGCGCGAGGCCCGGGTCGAGGAAGGGCAGGCGCCTCCACGAGGTCAGCACCCGGATGTACTCGCCGAAGGCCTCGCCCTCGGGGTCCTTGCCACGACGGGCGCGCCAACGGCTCAACACCGGGGCGTAGTCATCGTGGAACTGCTGGTAGAGCCGGTCGAGACCGGCGAGGTCCCACCACTGCGAGACCTCGTCGCGCACGTCGGCGAACCCCAGGTAGCGCGACTCGAACAGGTCGACATAGTTGGCCAGCTCCTCACGGCGCAGCACGTCGCGAGCCTCGTCCTCGAGGTGCGCGGGCGCGATCCAGACACCGGCCCCCACCGACCCGAACCCGAGCCAGGAGAGTCGAGACCTCAGCGTGTGGCGCCGCTGCCGCTCGGACTCCGGCACGCTGAAGACGACGAGGACCCAGCCCTCGTCGACGGTGCCCTGGCGACGGCGGAAGATGCGGCGGTCGCCCTCGTCGAGGATCACCCGGGCCTGGTCAGACAGGGCGTAACCGGCACGGCCGTCCACGCGCTCGGACTCCAGGATGCCCCGACGCTTGAGACGGGAGATGGAGGAGCGCACGGCCGGCTCGTCGACCCCGAGCTGTGCCATCAGCTGGATCAGGGTAGAGATCCCGAGCCAGCCACCGACCTCCCGCGCGTAGAGACCGTAGATCGTCACGATGAAAGCCCGGAGACCTGAGTCCGTGCCGGCGCGGGATGGCGTCGCCTTGACTGTCGTCATCTGACTAACATACTGGGGAGGGCCTGGCGCCGAGGCCAGGCAAGCCGTTGGACGAGAGGCCCAGTGATGCCGCAGACCGAACTCTCCCCGAGCGCGCACGTCGACACCTACTGCCGGGACAACCTGCCGCCCCGCGAGCTGTGGCCGGAGTTCATCTTCGAGGTGCCCGAGGTGAGCTACCCCGACCGGCTCAACGCCGCGACGGTCCTGCTCGACGACATCATCAGCACGGGCGGCGGTGACCGCCCGTGCGTGCGTGCTGCGGACGGCACGCAGTGGACCTACGGGGAGCTCCGCGAGCGCGCCAACCGCCTGGCGCACGTCTTCGTCGACGACCTGGGTCTGGTCCCGGGCAACCGGGTGCTCCTGCGAGGCCCCAACAACCCCTGGCTCGTCGCCCTGTGGTTCGCCGTCCTCAAGGCCGGCGGGATCGTGGTGCCCACCATGCCGATGCTGCGTCCGCGCGAGCTGAGCGCGATCGCGGAGGTCGGCCGCTTCGACCTGGCCGTGTGCGACCACCGGTTCACCGAGGACCTGCTGCGTGCCGAGATCAGCAACCTGCGCACGCTGACCTACGGCGGTGCCGTCGACGGCCTCGAGGACGTCGTGGCGATGGCCGAGGGCAAGAGCAGCGAGTTTGACGACGTGCCGACCGCGGCCGACGACGTCTCCATGCTGGCCTTCACCTCCGGCACCACCGGCCGGCCCAAGGCCACCATGCACTTCCACCGGGACATCCTGGCCAACGCCGACACGTTCTCCCGCTACGTGCTGCGCCCGGAGCCCGATGACGTCTTCATCGGCACCCCACCGATCGCCTTCACCTTCGGGCTGGGCGGACTCGTGGTCTTCCCGCTGCGGGTCGGCGCCAGCACGGTCCTGGTCGAGAAGGCCACGCCCGACCAGCTCGCCGACCTGATCGCCGAGCACCGGGCCACGGTCTGCTTCACTGCCCCCACGGCATACAAGGCGATGTTGGCCAAGGGCAAGGCGCCACAGCTGCGCACCCTGCGGCGCGCGGTCTCGGCGGGGGAGCACCTGCCGAAGGCGACGTGGGAGGAGTTCAAGGAGGCCACGGGCCTCGGGCTCATCGACGGCATCGGCTCGACCGAGATGCTGCACATCTTCATCTCCGCCGCGGACGACGACATCCGGCCCGGCTCCACCGGGCGTCCGGTCCCGGGCTACCGCGCCAAGATCGTCGACAAGGCCGGCCGGGACGCCCCCGACGGCGTCGCCGGGCGCCTGGCCGTGCAGGGTCCGACCGGCTGCCGCTACCTCGCCGACGAGCGCCAGACCCTCTACGTGCAGGACGGCTGGAACATCACCGGGGACACGTTCATCCGCGACGAGGACGGCTACTACTGGTACCAGGCGCGCTCGGACGACATGATCATCACCTCGGGCTACAACATCTCGGGCACCGAGGTCGAGGAGGTGCTGATCTCCCACCCGGACGTGATGGAGGTCGCCGTCGTCGCCGCCCCGAGCGAGGAGCGCGGGCACGTGGTCAAGGCGTATGTCGTCCCCGCTGGCGGGCTGGCGCGCCTCGGGGGCGAGGAGGGCGAGGAGGTGCTGCGTAAGCAGCTCCAGGACCACGTCAAGCACCAGATCGCGCCCTACAAGTACCCCCGGCAGATCGAGTTCCTCGACGCGCTGCCGCGCACCTCCACCGGCAAGGTGCAGCGTTTCCGGCTGCGCCAGGAGTCGGGGGCGGCCGCGCCGACCGGGCAGCCGTGACGGTCGCAGCGCCTCGCGTCTCGGTCTCGCGGAGTGTCGACTGGTGCGACACCGACGCTGCGGGGCACTACCACCACTCCAGCGTGATCCGCTGGGTGGAGGCCGCCGAGAACGAGCTGCACGTCCAGCTGGGGCTGCTCGACCTGTTCGGCGCCGTCCCGCGCGTGCGCTACGAGGTGGACTACCTGGACCGGCTGTGGTTCCGCGACGAGGTGTTGACGGACCTGTGGGTCGAGTCGCTCGGGCGCACGTCGCTCGTCTACGGCTTCGAGGTGGTCGGTCCGCGCGGTCCTGCGGCACGGGGCCGGATGGTGTGCGTCAACGTGCTGGGCCGCTCCGGCGACTCCCACGGCGCCGGGTCACCCCCGGCGCCCTGGCCGGAGGAGGTGCGTCGACGGTTTGCGCCCGGAGACGCTCCCGGATCCAGCTGAGCACGCAGACCGGCATGCGACCACGATGTGCGCGCAGACCCGGCCGTGCGACCAGATGTGCGCCGCGAGAGGGCTTGGACGTCGCACGGCGCACATCTAGTCGCATGGCGACCCCGAGGCCGACTCGTCAGTGGCCGCGGAACGCCTCCTCGAGCCACCAGGACGGCTCGTCGCCGACCACCTTGGCGTCGATCAGCAGCGGGGTGGCGCGTGGGCCGTCGAGCCAGTCGCGGACCGGGGCAAGGTCATCGACGCTGCGAACGGTCACCCCGGTGAAGCCGTAGCCGCGCGCGACCGCCGCGATGTCGGTGTCCGGGAACGTCACCGTGTCCATCGGGTGGTTTCCTCCCGCGAAGTGATGCACCTCCGCGCCGTAGGCGTCGTCGTTGTAGACGATGACGACCATCGGCAGCCCCAGCCGCCGCACCGTGTCCAGCTCCGCGGCGCCCATCATGGCCCCGCCGTCGCCCAGCGCCGCGACCGGCAGCCGGTCCGGCTGGGCGAGCGCCGCCCCGATCGCCGTGGCGAGTCCCAGACCGATCGCCTGGAACGCCTGCGTGAAGCAGAAGCCCTGCTCGTCGGGCACGGACAGGAACATGCTGGGGTAGCCCATGAAGTTGCCCGAGTCCACGGACACCACGCGCTCGCGGGGCAGCAGGTCGTCCAGCGCGATCGTGAGCGTGCGCGGGTCGATGCGGCCGTCGCCCGAGGTGTCCTCGAACGGCTCGCTGCGCCAGGACAGTGAGGTCGCCAACCGCTCGCGGAGCTTCTCACTGCGCCAGGAGTATGCCGTGCCCTCACCTGCGCTGGCCCCCTCCGGGGCGTCCGTGCCAGGGTTGGCTGGCGTGGCGTCGGTGAGTTCCAGTAGCGCTGCCTGTGCGGCGGCCGTGACGTCACCGAGCACGCCGAACGTGAGCTCGCGCTGGGTGCCCAGGGCCTCTGCGGTGTCGTCGACCTGGACGACCGTCGCCTCCGGACCGATCAGCGCGCCGTGGCGCATGGTCCACATGTTGAGCGCGCAGCCCCACCCGATGATGAGGTCGGCGTCGCCAATCAGCTCGGCAGCCAGCGGGGAGGAGAACCCGCCCGAGACGTCGAGGGTCCACGGGTTGTCATGGAACAGCCCCTTGGCCACGGCCGAGGTGGCCAGCAGTGCGTCGGTGGACTCAGCCAGGGCCACCAGTGCGTCCCGGGCGGAGTGGCTTCGGGCGCCCCGCCCGGCGACGAACACCGGACGCTGCGCTGAGCGCAGCGCCGCCACAAGTCGCTCGATGTCGGCGGCGGACGGCCGTGGTGGGGGAGGTGCCGGTGGCAGGTCGAGGTCAGCGGCGGCCTCGCCGTGGGACAGCAGGCTCCCGGGCAGTGCAGCGTCCGGCACCTCCGCGGCCTGCACCTCCAGCGGCAGGTTGAGCACGACGGTACGGCGCTGGTGCACCGCAGTGGCGACGGCCTCGCGGGCCCGCGGGACGGCATACTGCGCATCGGCGATGCGCATCGGGACGGCACCGACCGACCGGGCCAACGCGTCCTGGTCCACGAAGAAGTTGGACGAGCGGTTGGTTGCCTCGGCTGCCAGCACGACCAGCGGGGTGCGCGACTTGGCGGCCTCGCCGATGCCGGTCATCGCGTTGGTGAGCCCGCAGCCCTGGTGGACCGAGAGAGCCGCCGGGCGACCGGAGGTGCGGGCATAGGCGTCGGCCATCGTGGCGGCACCGCCCTCGTGCCGGGCGGCGACGAACCGCGCGCCGGCCGCGACCATCGCGTTGGTGGCGTGGAAGTTGCCGGAGCCGACGACGCCGAAGACATGGTCGACACCCGCGGCGACCAAGGCGCGGCCGACGGCCTCAGCAACCAACATGGCGCGGTCCGGTCAGCGCTCGACGAGTGCCACGACGCGCGCCGGGGAGCCGGAACCGCCGATGATCTTCAGCGGCGAGGCGATGATCACCGCACCGGTCGGCGGGAGCTGGTCGAGGTTCTGCAGCTGGGCCAGGCCGTACTTGTTGTTGCCCATCAGGAAGGAGTGGCAGGGGAAGGCCGGGTCGAAGGAGTGCGCCGCCCCGGCGTCGGTGCCGACGGTCTCCACGCCGATACCTTGCAGCGGCGACTCCTCGGCGACCCAGCGCGCGCAGTTGGCCGACATGCCAGGGCTGGTCGGGCCGGTCTCGGTGTTGTTGATCATCTCCTCCTGGGTGACCCGCGCGGACCAGCCGGTGCGGCACAGCAGCCAGCCGCCGTCCGGCAGGCCCCCGTGCGCGGCGGCGAAGGCCTCGACGTGCTCGCGCTCGATGAGGAAGTTCGGGTCGGCGGCCACCTGCTCGGTGACGTCGAGCACGAGGGCCGGAGCCACGAACGCGCTCACCGGGACCGAGGAGATGTCGTCGAGGTCCCTGCCGCTGACCCAGTGGTTGGGTGCGTCGAAGTGGGTGCCGGTGTGCTCGCCGGTGCGGAAGTTGTTCCAGTACCAGGCCGGCCCGCGGTCGTCGTAGCGGCTGATCTCCTCCAGCTGGAACTGGGCGGTCTGCCCGAACTCCGGCGGCAGTTCGAGCAGCGGTGTCTCGGCGCTCAAGGGGGCGGTGAGGTCGACGACCTCGATGCTCCCCGAGCGAAGGGCGGTCGTCAGGTCTGAGAGGAGGGACATGGCCTGACCGTATTGGTCGGCACGGACGGGCACAAGGGTGGGTCGTGAGGACGAGGTCGCGGCACGACCATGCGACCAGATGTGCGCGATGTGCGTGCCCGGAGGTCGCATGGCGCGCATGCGGTCGCACGGCCTCTGCACCCGGAGCGCACCCGGCGGCAGCGTTGCTGCTGGTCCTGTGGTCCCAGCTGCTTTGCGCGGGTGGGTGACTGCCGTACGGCATTCAGTCCACCGGGCTGTGACGACGACAACAAGGTGTCGAGGGCGTACGAGACCGCTACGAGAATGCGGGAGAGCGTACGAAACCCCTATCAAAATGGGTCAGAGGGGCATGAAGCGGCCACCGTTGACGTCGAGGACGACGCCGGTGATGTAGGACGCCTCGGGGCCGGCGAGGAAGAGCACCGGGTCGACGATCTCGCGCAGCTCGGGGAAGCGCGCCAACGGGATGGCGCTGAGCACCTCGTCGCGCTCGGCGGCGGGCATCTCGTCATACATCTGCTGCAGGCGCCCGGTCAGGAACAGCCCGGGGGCGACCGCGTTGACCCGCTGACCACGTGCGCCGACCTCGCGCGCCAGGCGTCGGGTGAGCCCGAGGACGGCGGCCTTGCTCGCGGCATAGGGCACGCCGGTGACGGGGGAGGGCTGGCGACCACCGATGGAGGAGACGGTGACGACCGAGCCGTCGTCCGGCATACGGGCCAGGGCCGCCTGGGCGCAGTAGAAGGTGCCCTTGACGTTGACGTCGACGACCAGGTCGACGTGCTCGGCCTCGATCTCCTCGAGCGTCCTGGGTGTGCCGAGCGAGCCGCCGGCCAGGGTGACGAGGACGTCGAGTCCGCCCAGGTCGCGCACCACGGCATCCATCACCGTGCCGACGGCGGCGCGGTCGCTCACGTCGAGCTGGTAGCCGCGAGCTTCGACACCGTGCTGCTCCCGCAGTACCTTCGCAGCCTCCTCGGTGCCCTGCACGTCGATGACCGCGACCGCAGCGCCCTCGGCGGCGAACCCCTCACAGACGGCCCGCCCGATGCCGCCTGCACCGCCGGTGACGACGGCGACCCTGCCCGCGAAGCGCCCCTCGGTGACCACGACCCACCCTCATTCCGTATTGTTGACGACCGTCTCAGAGTCAACATAGTCTGAGGCGGCTGGCAACGACAACGGGCGAAGGAGTCGGCGGATGCGGATCGCGGTCATCGGGGGAGGTCCCGGCGGGCTCTACTTCGCGGCGCTGACCAAGGCCCTCGACCCCAGCCACGAGATCACCGTGTGGGAGCGGAACGCACCGGACGACACCTTCGGCTTCGGGGTCGTGTTCTCCGACGAGACCCTGGGCGGCATCGAGCACGCGGACCCCTGGATCTTCCGGACGATGCAGAGCGAGTTCGCTCGCTGGGACGACATCGACGTCCACGTCGGCGGCCAGGTGCTGACCTCGGGAGGGCACGGCTTCGCGGCGATGACCCGCAAGCGGCTGCTGGAGATCCTGCAGCAGCGGTGCCGCGAGCTCGGGGTCACCATGCACTTCCGGACCGACGCGCCGGATGTCGAGGAGCTCGCCGGGGAACACGACCTGGTCCTGGCCGCCGACGGGCTCAACTCGGCCGTCCGCAGGCGCTACGCCGACACCTTCTGTCCCACCCTGGACGTCCGGGCCTGCAAGTACATGTGGCTGGGCACCTCCAAGGTCTTCGACGCCTTCAAGTTCTACATCCTGGACACCCCGCACGGGGTGATGCAGGTGCACGGCTACC